>DASRXV010000105.1:0-5264 GCA_035687325.1 Holophagaceae bacterium | reverse complement strand
GCCCCGCTACGCCAGCCTCAAGGGCATCATGGCCGCCAAGAAGAAGACCATCGAGGAGACGGAGATCAGCGGCCACGCGCCCGCCACCGCCGTGTCCGGCATGGCGCTGCCGCCCGCCCGCCCCGAAGGCCGCAAGCTGGACGGCGACGCCGCCGCCCAGGCCAAGGCCCTGCTGGACGCGCTGAAGAACGAAGCCAAGGTCTTCTGATCCGCCGAAACCGACGAAGCGAAAGGACGATTCCATGATTCTCGTGTTCTGCGAACTCAAAGACGGCAAGCTCCGCAAACCCAGCGCCGAGGCCCTCAGCGAAGGCCGCCGCCTCGCGGATGCCACCGGCATGAAGCTCGGCGCGCTCACCGTGGGCGCAACCTCCAACGGCGCGGCCGATGCCGCCAAACACGGCGCGGATGTGATCCTCACCTGCGAAGCCCCCTCGCTCGCCTCCTACTCCAGCGACGCCTTCGCCGCCGTCATCGCCTCCGCCGTCAAGGCGAAGGGCGCGACGGTTCTGCTCGGCGCCGCCACGGCCATGGGCAAGGACGCCCTGCCCCGCGCCGCCGCGCGCCTCGACGCGGGCTACGCGGGCGATGTGACGGGCCTCTCCATGGCGGACGGCAAGCTCCAGGCCGTGCGTCCGGTCTACGCCGGCAAGGCCTTCTCCACCACGGCCTTCTCCAGCGCCATCCAGGTCGCCACGACCCGTCCCAATGTCTTCGCCATCACAGAGAAGGCCGCTGCCGGGGCCGTGGAAGCCCTCGCGGCGCCCGCGGGTGACTTCAAGGCCATCGTGAAGGAGATCCTCGCCAAGGGCGGCGGGAAGGTGGATCTCACGGAAGCCAATGTGATCGTGTCCGGCGGCCGCGGCATGAAGAGCGGCGAGAACTTCAAGATCCTCGAAGAGCTGGCCGACGCCCTCGGCGGCGTGGTGGGCGCCTCCCGCGCCGCGGTGGACGCGGGCTGGGGCCTCTCCCACGGCATCCAGGTGGGCCAGACCGGCAAGGTGGTGAGCCCCACGCTCTACATCGCTGCCGGCATCAGCGGCGCCATCCAGCACCTCGCGGGCATGAGCAGCTCCAAGTACATCGTCGCCATCAACAAAGACCCTGATGCCCCCATTTTCAAGATCGCGGACTACGGCATCGTCGGCGACCTCTTCGAGGTCGTGCCCGAGCTGACCAAGGCCGCCAAAGCCATGGGCATTGGCGCGCATCACTAAGGTTGGACGGATCGCCAGGAAGGCCTCGCGGCGCGGGGCCTTCCTCTTTTCAGAATCCCGGATTGGGCACGGAGGAGCGGCCTTCGAAGCCGCCGCTGCGGCTGTTCCAGGTCTGGATCTTGAGCAGGTCGTCGCGCAGGATGCGGCCCTCATGGAAATGGTTGTTCCAGCGCACGAGGATCATGCGTTCCCGTTCGCCGGGCCGCGGCGCGTCATCCACGGCGAGGCTGACGCCCCCGGGCGCCACCGCTTCGCAGCCCGTGCCGTCATGGAAGACCACCAGCGCGTAATCATCGGCGAAGGCCGCACGCCAGAAACCGTGCCGCGCGGTGTCGAGCTTGAAGAAGAGCTTCAGGTTCTTCGCGCTGGCAGGCACGGTGCGGAACTGGGCCCAGGGGTCGCTGGTGCCAGGCGCGGCGCGGAGGGCCGCCTCGATCAGCGCGCGGGGCTCTTCTTGATAGGCGTCCACGGGCGGCACGGCGAGGACGCCGCGGATCCAGTCCGTGAGCCTCAGACGCCGCAACCAGTCCGCGAAGCCCAGGAGCAAGTAGCCGAAGGGCACGAGGAGCGACAGGGCCGGGAAGAACCAGCGCATCGCCGGGACGCCCTCGATCTCGATCCTGGGCAGGCGCGAGGCTTCCATGAAGACGATGAAGCCCAGCAGCAGCGCGTTCAGGGGGAAGGCTCCGAGTTCCAGCCGGAAGACAGCGAGGTTGCCCTTGGGGGACAGCATCCGCAGGAGCCAGGGGCCGATGAGCAGGGCCGCGATGAGCGCGGCATGGGCGAACCAGGATGAGGCCTCTCCCATCCGCGCAGCGAAGACGGCCACCACCAGCAGCGCCACGAGGGTGCCGGGCGAAGCGCTCCTGAGCTCCGCCTCGGCGCGAAGATAATCGGCAACCATGCGCGCGCGCTCGAGGTTAGTCATCTTCCAGCCCCACGGATTCGAAGCCTTCGCGCCTCATGAAATCGCGGGCGTCCTCCGCGTCCAGGAAGCGGGCGATCACCGCGTAGCCCTCGCGAGCATCGCCGTCGATGAGATCCAGGATGTTGCGTTCGCGGACGATGCAGCCGTCGCCGAAATCCGCCAGCTCCCACTCGGCGCCGTGCTCGTCCCGCCAGATCTCAACGACCTGATCGGCCATGGCCTCAGGCCTTCTCGAAGAACAGCACCACCATGCCGAAGCCCACGCGGTCGCCCGGCGCCAGCTCGCGGGCGTCGCCGGGCTGCACACGGTCGCCCTTCACATAGGTGCCGTTGGCGACACCGGGCTCCTCCAGCAGGAAGTAGCGGCCGTGCTCGCAGAGGATGCGGGCGTGGCGGCGGCTCACGCTGAGGTTGTGGTCCTCGGTGGTGAGATCCACATCCGGATGGACGCCTGTGGTGGGGTCGTAACGGCCCACGAGGGACCCGTGCGCGAGGATGGGGTACTTCTTGCCCGTGAGCACGGAGACGAGCTGGGCCACGGGCTGGGCCACTTTCATCTTCTGGCTCTTCGAAAGGTTCTCGTCCAGCTTCTCGGCCATCTCCCGGTTGCGCTGGGCCATGCGCTGCATCATCTTCACTGCCACTTCCGGGTTCTGCTTGATCATCTTCAGGAAGGTGCCGCGGCTGATGGCGATGAGGTCCGAATCCTCCATGGCCACGGCCGTGAGTGAGCGCGGCAGCGACTCCAACAGGCTGCCTTCCCCGAAGAAATCGCCCTTCCCGAACTCCTCGGCCCACTCGCCCTTGGCCTCGTCCCCCACATAGAGCCTCACCTTGCCCGTCAGGATGACGAACATCTGGTGGCCCATCTCCCCGCGCTGGAAGATGGACTCGCCTTCCTTGAAGTGGACTTTGCTCTGCTCGATGAAGTTTGAGTCGGCCATGGGACGCTTTGAAAGCTCCCTCACGATACCCGGGCGGGCATCGGCGATGCCCCTTTTTTCTGCATGCATTCCAGTTGGACCAGGCGCGTCAGGCCTCGTGACGCAAGGCGTCACTCGCTCCTTGGCGCCCAGATCACGGGGCCGCGGAAGACTTTCTCGATCAGCGCTTCCAGCCGCGCGGCCTCGCCTTCCGAGAAGGCGTCCAGCTGCGGCGAATCGAGATCCAGGACGCCGCGCAGGAGGCCCGCCCCGTCCAGGACGGGGATGACCAGTTCACTGCGGGTGGCGTCATCGCAGGCGATATGGCCGGGGAAGGCCTGCACATCCGGCACGCGCTGGACCTGGCCCGTGCGCGCGGCCGCGCCGCAGACACCCCGTTCGAACGCGATGCGGAGACAGCCCATGCCGCCCTGGTAAGGGCCCACGGCCAGCATGCGCTCGCCCACGCGGCGGTAGAAGCCGCACCAATTCGTCTGAGGCAGCGCCTCCCAGAGCAGGCAGGCCAAGGTCGCCTCCAGCGCCACCTCGTCCCGCTCGCCTTCCAGCGCGGCGCGGATCTGCGGCAGGGCCTCGTCGAGACGGGCCAGACGCCCGGCTTCGGGCAGCAGCGTCCCGCGGGCGACCTTCGCCAGGAGAATGCCCTCGGACATTTGGATCCTCCGCTAATCTCTATCTATGTCCATTCTGCGCTACCTGGCGGCTCCCCTGGCGCCCTTCTACGCGATGGCGGTGGCTGCGCGGAACCGCGGCTACGACCTCCACCCCGAACGCGCGGAGCGCGCGGGCCTGCCGGTGGTGAGCGTGGGCAACCTCAGCACGGGCGGCACGGGCAAGACACCGGTCACCTTGTTCCTCGCCGAAGGGCTCGAAGCTTCAGGCCTCGCCGTCGCCGTCCTCAGCCGGGGTCACGGCGGGAAGCGGCCGCAGGATCCCATGCGCGTGGAGCCGGACACGGACCCTGCCGCATGTGGCGACGAGCCCGCGCTCATGGCCCGGCGCTTGGGCACAGGGAGGGTCTTCGTGGGGCGCAGACGCATGGAGGCCGCGCGCCTGGCCCGCGCCGAGCGGCCCGGCCTGCGGGCGCTGCTGCTGGATGACGGCTTCCAGCACCGGGCCTTGCACCGCGACCTGGATCTGCTGCTGCTGGACGGATCGCGACTCTGGGGGCATGGCTTCATGTTGCCCCTCGGTGATCTGCGCGAGCCGGTGAAGAATGCGCGCCGCGCCCACGCGCTCCTCGTCACGCGCGCCGGGCGCGTGCGCGACCGGGAATCCGTGGAGGCCTGGTGGCGCGCGCACGGGAGCGGCGGGCCTATCTTCTGGCTGGACTTCCGCATCACGCGGCTGCGCCCGCTCGAAGGCGCGCCCATCCTGTTGCCGGAAGAGGAACCCGCGCCAGCCTTCGCCTGGTGCGGCCTGGGCAACCCTGAGGCCTTCTTCGCCGACCTCCGCGCCGCGGGCGTGCCCATGCGCGACGCCGCGCGCTTCAGCGACCATCACGGCCCCTCGGCGGACGAGCTGGAGGCGCTGGACGCGGAGGCCCGCCACATCGGCGCCACCCGCCTCATCTGCACGGAGAAGGACGCCGTGAAGCTCACGGAAGACCACCTCGCGGCCCTCACCCTGCCCCTCTTCGTGGCCGAGCAGCGCATCGAAGGCGGCGAAGATCTGCTGGCCTTCGTGAAGGCGAAGCTCGCGGAGCTGAAGCCGGTTCCATGAAAAAGGCCCCCTCGCGGAGGCCTTCAGGATCTGGAGCGGGCGATCGGGATCGAACCGACGACGTTCAGCTTGGGAAGCTGACATTCTACCACTGAATTACGCCCGCTTCGGCCACCCCAGCATAGCGGATCGCGGCTCCTGCAGGAACCTCAGCCTTTCCCCGATCCCTTCGCCTCCAGGAACCGCTTGGCCTCGCGGCGCAATACTTCGGGGATGTTCTTGTCGCGCTGCATGAGCTTCATGTCGAACTCGTTGATGCGTTTCAGATTCGACATGGCGAGCGCGATGGGGGTCCGCGGGTTGTAGACGATGGCTTTCACGATCGTGTACTTCTTCATCCACTCGCGGTTCATGGTGATGATCCGCAGCACGCCGTCGTTGATGGTGCGCATGTTGGCGATGAAGGCGACCTCGCCCTCCGTGATGCGGCCGTTGCGCATCACATTCTCCTGGATG
>DASRXV010000104.1:0-2758 GCA_035687325.1 Holophagaceae bacterium | reverse complement strand
TGGTCTGGGGCGTGATGGCGGCCTTCAACGCGGCCAGGTCGCTGGTGTCCACCTGCGTGTAGCGGAGGCCGAAGCGGGACATGACCTTGTCCACGAGCCGGAAGGTGCCGCCGTAGACATTGTCGCCCAGCACCAGATGGTCGCCGCCATCCAGCAGCTCCAGGATGGCCTGCGTGGCCGCGAGGCCGGAGGCGAAGGCCACGGCATGGGCCGCGCCCTCAAGCGCCGCGAGGTTTCCCTGCACGGCATCCCGCGTGGGGTTGCGGGTGCGGGCGTATTCGTAGCCCTTGTGCTTGCCCAGGCCTTCCTGCAGGTAGGTGCTGGTGAAGTAGACGGGGGTCATCACCGCGCCGGAGAGCGGATCCGGGGCCTGGCCCGCGTGGATGCAGAGGGTGTCGAAATGGTGGGAAGCGGCTGCCATGATCGGTACTCCAGGCTTCCAGTGTGAGAGGGTGCCCCCATGATGAGAAGCACGACCCTTCCCGCCGCCGCGTTATTCCTGGCGTTAGGCCTCGGATGCCACCCCAAGGGCGCGCCGGACCAGGAAATCCGCGACACTCTGTCAAAAGCGGCCACGGCGTTGGAGGCCGGGGACGCCAGTGGTGCCACGGCCATACTTGACGACCGGTATCAAGGGCCCGAGGGCATGAACAAGGCGGCCACGGCCTTCTACCTCATGCAGGTGCTCAAGCAGGGCAAGGTGGGCGTGACGCTCACGGACCAGGACATCGGCATCAACGGCGAGGATGCTTTCGAGAAGATCCATGTGATCCTCACCCAGCAAGGCGCGGGCCTGCTGCCGGACGGCTCGAGGAAGGTCTACATCCTCCACTGGGTGAAGCGCGGCTCCGACTGGCGGGTGACGGACATCCAGGACTTCACGGACCGGCCTGAGGGCGGCTAATTGTTCTGGCGCGCCCCACGGCGTTGCGGCTTCTTCTGCCCACCGTAGGCCTGTTGAAGCCGCTCCAGGGCTTCCGTGGGAAGCGTCGGATCCTGTTTCTGCCCACGCACCAGCGCGTTGAAGCGCGGCGTGAGCCACATGGCCCCGGGCTTCACGCCCGCCGCCAGAGCGGCGTCCCAGGCGGAGATGAAACCGGAACCATCGCCGCTCTTCGCCAGCGCCACGAGATTCAAGGCCCTGAGATGCGGGTTCTCAGGATGGGCCTGGATGAGCGGCAGGAGATCCCGGTGGGCCTGGGCGGGATCCTGGTCGATCTCCTTGGCCGCTGCGGCGGCGGTGGACGCTAAGGCCGCGGGATCCGCGGGGGCATCGGAAGAGATGGGCTCCACGTCCTGCGCGGTATCAACCGGAGGCGCTTCCGGCGCGGGCTCTTTCTTCAAGACGGGTTCGGCGGGCTTGGGTGCTGGTTGAGTTGCGGGTGGAAGGACGGACGCGGGTTGCTGAGGCGGAGCCTGGGCTGGCGATGACGCCACGGGGACTGGCGCGGATGCCGAGGTCTGCACTTCGACCGGCGCAGGCGCGGCCGGGGCAGGCGCGGCCAGGGCAGGCGCTGGTGCGGGCTTCTGCCAGTGGCGCCAGGCGAAGGCGCCACCACCCAGGGCTACCAGCACGGCGGCCACCTTGAGGAAGGCGCCACGGCGGGCCGGTGCCTCGACCGCGGGGCGCGCCATAACGGTGGTGGCCAAGCCGTCGCCAGACCAGGCGGGGTCCTTCGCCGCTCGCAGCGAACCTGCGAACGCATCGCCATCGGGATAACGGCGTTCAGGGTCCTTGGCGAGGGCGCGGTCCAGGACTCCTCGCAGGGCGGGGCTGGCGCCCGCGAGGGCCGAGGGTGGCAGGGGCTTGGGCGCCTCATGCACGAGGCGGTAGAGGATGGTGGCCGTCGTGTCGCCCGCGAAAGGCAGATGGCCTGACAGACCCTCGTAGAGCATCACGCCCACGGCGAAGAGGTCGCCCCTCGGATCCGCCGTGCCCGTCTTCACATACTCCGGCGCCATGTAGGCCACGGTGCCCATGAGCAGGCCCGTGCTCGTGAGGGTGGATTCGGAGATGCGCGCGATGCCGAAATCCATGAGCTTGGCCTGCAGCCGCCCGCCCTCGCGTGTCACGCGGATGTTGGAAGGCTTCACATCCCGGTGCAAGACGCCCTTGCGGTGGGCGTAGGCCAGGGCCTCCGACACCTGGGCCAGGATCTCCAGCAGGTCCGCCTTCGACAGCGCGCGGGCCGCCAGCAGATCCTGGAGATCATCGCCTTCCACGAACTCCATGGCGAGGTAGAGGACGCCCTGGTCCTCGCCGAATTCGTGGATGGTGACGATGCCCGGGTGGTTCAGCGCGCCCGCGGCCTTGGCCTCCCGCGCGAAGCGGTCCTTGGCCCCCTGGCCTGCCGTAGTGGAGGCGAGGATGGTCTTCACCGCCACTTCGCGGCCGATGGCCGGGTCGCGGGCCAGGAACACCTCGCCCATGGCGCCCGAACCCAGGGAACGGAGAATCTCGAATTTGCCGAGGTGCGTGAACATGGACCTTCCAGGTAGGTGATGGACCCGTCCCAGCTTGAGCCGGTTGAGGATCGGATGCCATGGCAAGAGGTAAACTGGAGCTTCGGAGTGCGCCATGTCATTGCAGATCGCGGGCCAGACCCTTTCCAGCCGTCTCATCCTCGGCACGGGCAAGTACCGCGATTTCCCGACGATGAAGGCCTGCTACGAGGCCGCGGGCGTGGACATGGTGACGCTGGCCGTGCGGCGCTTCGACCTGGACGCCAAGGGCGAGGACAACATCCTGGCCTGGATT
>DASRXV010000103.1:0-20564 GCA_035687325.1 Holophagaceae bacterium | reverse complement strand
TCGAGGCTCTGCTGGCGCGACGGCCGTTGCGGGCCATCTACACGACGCCCCACCACCAGTACCCCTCGATGGCGACCATGTCCGCCCCGCGGCGGATGCGGCTGCTGGAGCTGGCGCGGCGGCACCGGATCGCGATCATCGAGGACGACTACGATTTCGAATTCCACTACGATGGCCGCCCCGTGTTGCCCCTGGCCAGCGCGGACGCTGGCGGCGTGGTCATCTACCTCGGCACGCTCTCGAAGGTGCTGGCCCCGGGGCTGCGCCTCGGCTTCATCGCCGCGCCCGCGGCCATGGCGGGGGCGCTGGCCAGGCGCCGCGCCATCACGGACTACCAGGGCAATCAGGCCTTCGAGCGCGCCGTCGCGGAACTCATGGAAGATGGCCTTCTCCAGCGCCATGTGCGCCGTATGCGCCGCGTCTACGAGGAGCGGCGGGACATCCTCGCCGATGAACTGGAGCGCCGCCTGGGACCGCGCCTCTCCTTCGACCGGCCCACGGGGGGCATGAGCCTCTGGGCGAAGGCCGGTGATGTGGCGCTGCCCGTCTGGGCGGCCCGCTGCCGCGAACGGGGCGTGGCCTTCCACTGGGGCGCGGCCTTCGACTTCCACCAGCGGCCCATCCCCTTCCTGCGCCTGGGCTTCGCGGCCCTCGATCCCTCTGAACTCAAAGAGGCCGTGCGCCGCATGGCCGCGGCGCTACCCTGAAGCCGTCTTCCGGAGTTTCCATGCGTCGCGCTTCGATCGCCCTTGGCCTCGTCCTTGGCATCGCCTCCGCTCTCTCTGCCCAGGACCACGCCATCGTCCTCAAGGCCGCCCGCATCTTCGACTCGAAGACGGGCCGCCTCGCGAGCCCCGGCCAGGTCTGGGTGAAGGACGGCCGCATCCAACCCGGCGCGCCGCCCGCGGACGCGGAGGTGGTGGACCTCGGCGACCGCACGCTGCTCCCGGGCCTCATCGACTGCCATGTGCATCTCACAGGGAAGGCGGGGCTGGATGAGATCTCGCAGCTGAAGGAATCGAAGGCGGACAAGCTGCTGGATGGCGTCGTCAACGCCCGCAAGGTGCTGGAGGCGGGCTTCACCACCGTGCGGGACTGCGGCAGCGATACGGAATTCGGCGATGTGTCCCTTCGGAACGCCATCGCCCGCGGCGAGTTGGAGGGCCCGCGCATGCTGGTGTCGGGGCCACCCTTCTCCATCACGGGCGGGCACGGCGACACCAACGGCTTCCCCGGTGACATCCGCTTCGACGAATCCAACATCGTGGACTCGCCGGAGCAGGCCGTGGCGAAGGTGCGGGAGTGGCGCAAGCGGGGCGTGGACCAGATCAAGATCATGGCCACGGGCGGCGTGCTCTCCAACAACGACGACCCCGGAGCGCCCAGCTTCAGCCCGGAGGAGTTCAAGGCCTTCGTGGACGAGGCCGCGCGACGCGGAACCTATGTCTGCGCCCACGCCCACGGCGACGCGGGCATCCGCGCTGCCGTGGAGGCGGGGGTGCGTTCCATCGAGCACGGCAGCCTCATGAGTCCTGAGACCGCTCGGCTCATGAAGCAGAAGGGGACCTTCGAAGTGCCCACGCTCTACGCGCTGGAATCCATCGTGGAACCCGGCAACCCGCTCCATGTGCCCGCGGGCAGCGTCGCCAAGGCCCGCGCCCTCATGCCCCAGCGCCGCGCGGGCTTCAAGGCCGCCCTGGACGCGGGCGTGACCATCGCCTACGGCACGGACATCGGAGTCTTCGACCACGCCCGCGCCGCCGCCGACTTCCCGCTGCTCGTCTCCTACGGCATGACCCCCGCCCAGGCGCTGCAGACCGCGACCCTGAACGCCTCCCAACTCCTGCGCCTCGACAAGGAGATCGGCACCCTGGAGCCCGGCAAAGCCGCTGACATCGTGGCCGTGGACGGCGATCCGCTGGTGAACATCAACACGATGCTGGCTGTTCCCTTCGTGATGAAAGGCGGGAAGGTCTGGAAGAAGCCCTGATCGGCGTGGTCGATCCTGCGGCTCCTCCAAATTCGTCTTCGGGCCATCTTGAGCAGGCACTGACTAACGATCCGGCCATAGCCAGCTGTGCTTCAACGCAGCGGCGTTCGGGCCCATAGATCGGCCGGATGCTTGGGCACAGGCGCTAATTGCGGTGCAGAAGGCGAGCGTTTGGCAGCCATCCGAAGACCCAATCCGTCAGGGAAGGCTTGAATATTGCCAAAAGAAATATGCCAACACCAATCATGCTTGTTATTACCAGGGTGCGATGCTGAACGGTAATGGTCTGGGGCTTCCGCTCCAATGCCTCCACTGGGGTGCCGAGAGCGTGAAAGATCGCTGCGACCCAAAGCGGCCAAGTTGGCAGATCTGGTCTCATCCCTGAGTACCAGCGCACAAGAATCACTACTCCAACCGAATAGCCGCCAACGACAAAGGATTGGCCGATCGCCGTTAGTGCGAGACCAATATTCCGGATGATGTAAATTCGATTTCGCTCACCCGATCTATAAACCAACGCTCCAACTGATCCACCTATCCCCATGATGTGTACCATCACCTTGAAGATGGGCAATCCAATTATGCAGGCTGCAACCATCAAGAGTAGAGAATGGGCCGTGCTCATAGGAGCTGCCTATTATTCCGACTTATGTGGTTGTTATGTGTGGGCTTCATCGGCTCCCAGGGTACGCGCCTTGATGACGGGCGGCACGCCTGAAGCGATTGCCTCGGACCGATGAATGCTGGAACGCTCAGGCCACCAGGTCCGAAGCCCGGATCGCCTGCGCTTTCGGAATCCCAAGGGCTGCGAGGCCCAGTGTCTCCGGCCGTAGGATGGCATCCGCCACGCGGCGCAGATCCTCGGGCGTGACGGCTTCGATCTCCGCGAGCTGGGCATCCAGGCTCAGGGGCCCACCCCAGTGGAGCGACTGGTGGGCGATGGAGAACATGCGTGCCGACGCGCTCTCCTGGCCGAAGACGAGGCCCACTTTGGCCTGGCGCCTGGCGCGTTCCAGCTCTTCGGCGGGGACGAGCGTGGATTGCAGCTTCAGGCACTCGGCCATGGCACGGGACACCAGCTCGCGGGCCTGGGCGGGCGCGCAGCCGGCGCTGATCTGCAACGCGCCCGTGTCCGCGTAGGGCGTGTGGAAGCTGCCCACCTGGTAGCAGAGGCCGCGACGCTCGCGCAGCTCCATGAAGAGCCGCGACGCCATGCCGCCGCCCAGGATATGGCTGAGGAGGCTCACCACCGTGCGATCGCGGTCCGTGTGCGAGGGAGCGGGGAAGCCCAGCACGAGGTTCGTCTGCTGCAGGCCCCGCTTGGGCGCGTTGAGGAGGAAGGGCCGCGTGGGGGCGACCGCTCCGATCTCGTGATGGCCGCCGTCCGGAAGCTGCGCGAAGATGGGCTCCAGCAGCGGCATCAACGATTCCGGCGTGACGGCGCCCGCCGCGGCGATGACGAGGTTGCCCGCGCGGTAGGTGCCTTGGAAGAAGGCCCGCGCCGCGCTCGCGCCGTAGCCCGCCACCTGATCGCGGCGGCCCAGGATGGGATGCGCGAGCGGCGAGTCCTTCCAGAAATCCATGTAGAAAAGCTCGCTCACCCAGTCATCCGGCTGGTCCTCGCTCATGGCGATTTCCTCGAGGATGACGCCGCGTTCGCGGGCCAGCTCTTCTTCGTCGAAGCGAGGGCTCGTGACGAGTTCGCCGAGGAGCGATGCGAGGTCCGGGAGCTGGTCTTCCAGCACGCGGCCGTAGAAGCAGGCGACTTCCTTGCCCGTGAACGCGTCCACATGGCCGCCCAGGCGGTCCGTGGCTTCCGCCACCGCGTCGGGCGTGGGGAGGGTCGCCGTGCCCTTGAAGACCGTGTGCTCCAGGAAGTGGGCCAGGCCCTCTTCGTGCGCCGCCTCGTGACGGGAACCCCTGCGCACCCAGAACCCCAGCGAGACGCTCCGCGCATGGGGCATCGGCTCGATGAGGATCTCGGTTCCGGCAGGCGTGAGGATGCGGAAGGGCTCGGGCATCCCTCCAGTCTAGGGGCTGTTGATCGGGACCTGGAGGCCGCGGATCGGACGGATCCATCCTCGGGAAACCCTTGATCGCTCCTTACTCTTGCACCGTGGAGATGATGTCTTTGAAGTAAGCGTTCACGCGGGGCCCGATTTGCGGGTCGCCGTAGGCGCCGGCGGTGATCACCACCGTCATGTCCAGGTCGGGCACCACGAAAATGCGTTGCCCCCCATTGCCGAACGCGGCGCTCCACCTCAGGTTCCTGCCGTGCCAGTCCACAGGCCCTAGCCACCATTGGTAGCCGTATTGGAAATCGGCGATGCCGGTCTCGAGCCGAGGTTGCATGGAGGCCGCGATCCAATCAGCCGGGACGATTTGCTGTCCCTGCCACTGCCCGTGATTCAGCACGAGGCGCCCGATCTTCGCCATGTCGCGGGGGCGCATGCGGAGGCCTGAGAAAGCCAGGGGGCGCCCATGGAGATCGGCCATCCATTCCCACTCGCGGATGTCCAGGGGTTCAAACAGCATCTTCCGGGCGAAATCCTTCAAAGGCGTCTGGGTGGCGCGCGCGAGGATGTCCGCCAGGACGGCCGTGCCGCCGCCGTTGTAGTTCCACTTGCGGCCAGGCGGGCCCGCGATGGGGCGGCTCAACACATAGCGGTAGGGAGACCATTTCCAGTACAGGCGGTGTTCGTCATCAGGCCCCTCACCTCCCTCGCTCCACGCGAGGCCGCTGCTCATCGTGAGCAGATCCGCCAGCGTGATGGCCTTGCGTTCGGGTGTCGCCAGATCCGCGTCCTCCGGATAGAAATCGATCACCGGAGTGGAAAGGTCGCCGATCTTGCCCTGATGCCTGGCGATGCCGATGAGCAGGCTGACGACGCTCTTGCTCACGGAACGCGTGTCATGGAGCCCCGCGGGGCCGAAGTCGCGGTTGGACGCGAACAGGCTGTAGACCGATCTGTCCTTACCCTTCCGGTACACCTCGGCCAGCAGATGCCCGTGCCGCTCGATGACCACGCTGTGGATGTTCGTTCTGCCATCCATCATGGTTCCGAGCAGGGCGCGCAACCGCGTAGCGTCCATTCCGGATGCCGCCAGGTCCGCCCGATCCCATCCGTCGCCGATGATGGCTGGAACGGCGAAGCGCGAATCAGCGGTTTGTCCAGAGAGGGGCGGCAGCGCCCATGCCAGGACCAGGAGGCGCAGCGAAGCCGCAAGCGCGCGTCGCGGAAGGAAGCAGCTTCGTGAGGCCATCCATGTCTCCTGTGCGGGTTCGGGTCGTATTTGGGGGTGACGATCGCCAGGCGCTCTTGTCCGGCTCACCCTTCCGCTTCGGATCCCGCCAGCCCTACGGGCGTCGCGTGGAGTTTCCAGCCGCAGGCGGCCCAGAAGACGAGGCCCGCGAGGAAGAGGATGACGAGCGCCAGCCAGGGCTCGGTGTTCACCTGGGCTTGGGCGAGCAGCTCTGTGGCGCCCACGGAGTGGCCGCGGCTGCCGGCGAGGCTCTCGATGTAGTGGGTGAAGGTGAGGCGCTGGAGGAAGGGCGGGAAGACGGCGACGAGGTTCTCCCAGCCGAAGAGCCAGAGCGCCGCCCACAGCGTGCCGCGCTTGAAGGTGAGGCCCAGTAGGGCCACGAAGGCCAGCTCGCCCCACCAGGCGCCCACGAGCGCGCCGATGCGGCCCGGCAGTAGGCCTGCGTCGCCGCCCAGGATCTGGAGCCCCAGCGTGGCGATGATGATCCAGGCCGCGCCCCAGGCGAACCAGGACAGGCCCTTGCCCATCGGCAGGGCCCAGGCGGGCGCGGGCCGCGTGAGCAGCAGAGGCAGCGTGCGCTGCTCCAGATCCTCGCGGATGCCCGCGGGAGCGGCGATGAGCGCGAGGATGGGCAGCGCCACCTTGGCGAGGATGGTGTGGAAGACTGCGAGGGCCGAACCGGGGGGCAAGGCGTCCCCGTGCAGGGCGAAAGCCGCTGACACCGCGAGCATGAGGCCCACGGGCGCCAGCACGATGGCGGCGAGCACCCAGCCGCGGACCTGGAACACCCGGGGGCCGTAGCCCGCCGCCAGCGCGCGGACCGTCTGGAGAGGCGTGGCGCGGCTCATGCATGGTCCTTCGTCAGGTACTGGAAGACCGCTTCCAGGTTGAGGTCCAGCGGGTCGAGGCCCGTGATGGGGAGGCCGCCTTTGGCGGCTTCGCTCTGGAGGCGCGGCAGGAAATCGCGGGGGTTGCGGATGCTGAGCACCGCGGCAGATTCCTCCAGCGCCATCGCCACCAGCTCCGGCTGCTCCACGGCCCAGCGGGCCAGGGCGCGGGACTCGCCGGTCAGCCGCAGCTCCACGGGATGGCGGTCCAGAAGCTGGCGGATCTCGGAGATGCCGCCCTCCGCCAGGAGCCGTCCGCGGAAGAGGAGGAGTATGCGGTCCGTGAGCTGCGCCACCTCCGAGAGGATGTGGCTGGAGACGATGACGCGGGTGCCGCCATCAGCGAGATTCCGCAGCAGGGCCATGAGCGTGAGCCGTGCCTCGGGATCGAGGCCGTTGAAGGGCTCGTCGAGGATGAGCAGCTCGGGCCCGTGCAGCAGCGCCTGGGCGAGCCGCATGCGCTGGCGCATGCCCTTGGACATGCGCTGGAAGGGCAGGTCCGCCCGTTCCGACATGCCGACGGTGTCGAGCGCCTTCGCCATGGCCGCTTCGAGCGGCGCGCCGTCGAGGCCCGAGAGGCGGCCCATCATGCGGAGCCAGCCCCGGCCCTTCAGCCCCACAGGCAGGCGGTCGCCCTCGGGCACGAGGCCGATGCGGGCGAGCACTTCCGGATTGCGGAAAGGCGCCTGGCCGAAGAGTTCCACGGTGCCACCGCTGGGCGGCAGCAGGCCCGAGAGGAGCTGGAGCAGCGTGGACTTGCCGGCACCGTTGGGTCCCAGCAGGCCCACGATGCCGCCGCCATCGGGCAGTTCGAAACTGGTGGGGCTGAGTCCCAGCACGGCGCCGTAGCGCAAGGAAGCGCGATCGAGCTTGATCACAGCACCGCCTCCGAAGGCCGCGTGCGGGCCTTCAAGATGAGTGTCCAGAGCGAGAGGTGGGCCGCGGTGCCGATGAGGGCGGGAGCCCATCCGAAGACGCCGGTGGTGGAGCCGCAGAGCAGCTTGGGCCACTCGGCCGCGAGCGCCATGGGCGAAACGGCCATCCAGGATCCGCTGCCCAGCAGGCCGTAGAGCATGCCGCCCACCGCCTCCAGCCCCAGCACGACGCCCAGCACCCAGCCCACGCCCGCGCGGGGCGTGGAGGCGAGACTGGAGGCGCCGCTGGCCACCGCGCCCATGAGCAGCGCGATGATGAGCGCCACCGGCAGGAGGCGGAGCGGAGCCGAGGCCCACATCACGCCATGCAATCCCGTAAGGCCCACGGACAGCAGCCAGGGCAGCAGCGCGAAGGGGGCGAGGATGGCGAAGGGCACGAGCGCCGCCAGGCAGACCTTGGCGATCCAGTAATCGGAAGGCTTCACCGGGTGCGCGTACATGAGGGGGCGCACCCGGTAGAGCGTGTCCCGCGCCACGAGTCCGCCGCCGATGAGCGCCACGAGGAACCAGAGCAAGTAAGTGAGCCAGCCGCCCAGCATGTCCGCGTGCCACTCCGCGCCCTGCGCCAGCACGGGTGAGGCGGCCGCCATCATCTTGCCGATGACGGCATTCTGGTCCTTCAGGTAGTAGATGTACACATAGCCCAGGCGCCAGAGCAGCATCATCGTGAAGATGAAGCCGAAGAAGCGTCCCATCTTCTGCCGCAGCACCCGCTGCAGGTCGAAGCGCGCGATGACCATCGCGGGCGGGCGGCCTGAAGAGAGATCCGGCTTCGGGGGCAGGCTCGGGGCATAGATGGGCATCAGGCGTTCTCCGGGTGCAGGGCGCGCAGCAGCACTTCATCGAGCCGGTCGTGGCGGGGTGTCACCTGCACCAGGACCGCGCCGTGGGACTCCGCCCAGCGGAAGGGCGCCAGCGGGTCGGCGTCCTTCAGTTCCAGGTCGTAGTAGCCGTTCCGCGCCTCGTGGAGCTGGCCCAGCTCGGGGACCTTCGCTTCCTGCGCCTCATCAAGCGGATCCAGAAAGCGCAGCTCCACGCGGCGCGACAGGGCTCTGCGCAAGCCCGCCATGGAGCCGGATGCGGAGATGCGGCCCTTGTCGAGGATCACGAGCTGGTCCGCCACCCGCTCCACATCGCCCAGCAGGTGGCTGGCCAGGATGACGCCGGTGCCCAGCTCCGCGTGGACTTTGAGGACCAGTTCCAGCATGCGGCGCCGGCCATCGGGATCGAGGCCGTTGGTGGGCTCGTCCAGGAAGATGAGTTCGGGCGAATGCACGAGCGCCTGGGCCAGCTTCACCCGCTGACGCATGCCCGTGCTGTAGCCGCTCACGGCGCGGTAGCGGGCCTCGTCGAGCCCCACGAAGTAGAGGACTTCGTGAGCGCGGTCTCTTGCGGATTCGGGGTCCAAGCCCGACAGCTCGCCCCAGAAAGCCACCTGTTCGTAGGCGGTGGCATCCTCGACGAGGGCGTCGTACTCCGGCATGTAGCCGATGCGCCCGCGGAGCTTGGCGGCCTCGGGCGAGCCCAGGCCCACGCCCAGCACGCGGCCGCCGCCAGCCGAAGGCTCCAGCAGGCCCAGCAGCGTCTTCAGCAGCGTGGACTTGCCCGCGCCGTTGGGGCCGAGGAGGCCCACGATGCCCTCCTCCAGGGAAAGGCTCATGCCCTTCAGCGCGGGCTCGGCCGCGCCGGGATAGTGGACCTCCAGGCTTTCAAACGAAATCACGGGCACTCCGGGAACGGTTTCGATACGGCGGCGCGGGGGAATGGCTTAGGCGAGCTTAGCAAAGGCTTTTGACGGATCGGCAAAACGCCGCCTGGAACCGGCGGATGGGTGGATCTGGACTCTAGACTGGGAAACTCGAGGAGGCGCCCATGGTCGAGATCATTCCCTTCGAGCCCCGCTACCGCGATGATTTCAAGCGCCTGAACGCCGCCTGGTTGGAGAAGTTCTTCCGCTTGGAGCCTATCGATGAAGAGGTGCTCTCGAACCCGGAGCGCACCATCCTGGATTCCGGCGGCCACATCCTCTTCGCCCGCTTGGACGGGGAGATCGTGGGGACCTGCGCCCTCATCCCCGGAGGCGGGGGCCGCTTCGAACTCTCCAAGATGGCCGTGGACGAGCGCCATCAGGGCCTCGGTTTGGGCCGCAAGTTGCTGGAGGCCGCCATCGTGAAGTCCAAGACGCTCTGCGCCACCGAGCTGTTCCTGGAATCCAGCAGCAAACTCAGCACCGCGATCCGCCTCTACGAGACCAGCGGCTTCGTGCACACGCCCCGTCAGAGCGCCTCGCACTACGAGCGGGCGGATGTGTACATGGTCTACAAGGGCTGATCCGCGAGCATTCCACTTAGCCGAATCTCGGCCGCGATCCGCAGGGATTCGGGATCCTCGAAGCTTGCGGGATCCAGGGGCTCGCCCACGGTGAGCACGTAGGGCCCGCCCCGGGTGCGCCAGGCGCCCTTCGGCAGGATGGCGCCGCCGCCGCGGATGGCGAGGGGAACAAGGGGCACGCCCGCGTCCATGGCCAGCGCGAAGCTGCCGCGCTTGAAGGGCAGGACCTCGCCATCCTTTGATCGTGTGCCTTCGGGGAAGATCGCCACGCTCTGGCCGGAGCGGATCTGGAGGGCGGCGTCGCCGAGGCTGGCGTAGGCCTGCTTCTGGTGGCGGCGGTTGATGAGAATGAAGCCTGCGAGCCAGATGGCCCAGCCCAGCACGGGCACCCAACGCAGCTCCTGCTTGGCCACGAAGACAGGGCGGCTGGGCAGGGTGGAGACGATGAGCGGCGGATCCAGCAGCGAGGCGTGGTTGGCGTAAAAAATGGCGGGCGCGCCGCCGCGGATGGCCTCCGGCAGCGCGTCCCAGCCCTCAAGCTTCCGCTCGATGCCGAAGCCCCAGGCCATGAGCCGGATATAGGTGGGCGCCGCTATCCAGAACCCGCGCCGCTTGTCGCCCAAGCAGAGCCCTGACACCGCGGCGATGGCCACCGCCAGGGCCATGGCAGGCCCTGCGAGGAGCCACACCAGGGCCGGGCGGAGCAGAGGGCGGCCGCTCACTTCGCGTCGGGCTTCACCAGCTGGACATCCTTGATGCGCACCGGGAACTCGGGGACATTGGACATCCCCTTCTGGAAGCCCGTCCGCACCTTCGCGATGGCATCGGCCACCTCCATGCCCGCGATGACGCGGCCGAAGGGGCAGTAGGAGCCCGCGTCCAGGGAGGCAGAGTTGTCCACGACATTGATGTAGAACTGGTCCGCGCCGCTGTCGGGATCCTGGGTGCGCGCCAGAGCGATGGTGCCGCGGGTGTTGTGCAGGCCAGCCGCCAGGGCCGAGGCGGTCTCGTTGGGGATGCCCGCATGGGCGGGCTTCTGGTCCAGGTTCTCGTTGAGTCCGCCGCCCTGGATCATGAAGCCGTCAATGACGCGGTGGAACACCGTGCCCTTGAAGTGGCCCTCCTTCACATAGCGGAGGAAGTTGGCGACGGTCTTCGGCGCCGCCGCGGCGTCCAGCTCCACGGTCATGGCCCCGTAGTTGGTGACGATCTTTACGACGGAGTTGGCCATTGGCGCGGGCACAGGGGCCTGGGCGCAGAGCGGCAGGGCAAGGATGAGCGCAGGCACAGAGAGACGGGACACGGGGGACCTCCACACCCATTCTGCCCTTACTGAGGCTCCGGTTTCAGATGAGGTGGTCGGAAGCCCGGCGGCCGGGTCTCCGGGTTAATGTGGAGGATGCCCTTCCTCGACCTGCCGCCCCTCGCGCTCTCGGCGCTGCTCGCGCCCTTCGGGCTGGGGCTCGGCTCCTTCTGCAATGTGCTCATCCACCGCTTGCCCCAGGAGGAGGAAGCCGAGCGGAATGTGGTCACGAAGAACAGCTACTGCCCCTCCTGCAAGGCGCCCATCAAGCCCTGGCACAACATCCCGCTTTTCGGCTGGCTCTGGTTGCGAGGCCGTTGCGCGAGCTGCGGCTGGCGCATCCCCTTCCGCTATCCGCTGGTGGAGCTGCTGGGCGGTGTGATCCTGGGGGCCTCGCCCTGGTTCTTCCCCTTCGGCACGCTCATCTGGCTCAAGACCGTGCTCTGCGGTTTCGCCCTGCTGGTGCTCTTCTTCACGGACTTCACGGAGATGATCCTGCCGGATGTGCTCCAGTTTCCCCTGATGGCGCTCGGCGTGCTCTTCACCCTGCCGCAGGTGTTCCTCGCGGAGCATTGGATCGCCATCCAGGGCGGTCACGGGCTCACGGACTTTCTACAGGCGAGCCTCTGGCACAACGGCCTCCAGCCCGCGCCGCGATGGACGCTGTTCGGCGACGCTGTCACCTGGCAGTCGAGCCTCATCGGTCTTGTCTTGGGTTACGGCGGTCCCTGGCTGCTGAACGCGACCTACAAGGCCCTGCGCAAGACCGATGGTCTGGGCATGGGCGATTTCAAGATGCTGGCCTGGTTGGGCGCCTTCTGGGGCTGGGCCCCCATGCTGGGCATCCTCTTCGTGGGGGCAGGACTCGGCGCCGCCGTGGGTGTGCCGCTCATGCTTCTTCGCCGCGCGGGCGCCCAGAGCATGCTGCCCTTCGGATGCTTCCTGGCCCTCGCCACGCCGTTGGTGGTCTTCTTCGGCCTGGCGATGTGGCACTGGTATTCGGGGTTCTTGAACTAGCGTTTCGGCGCCGCGCTCAGGATGATGCCCATCACCGCGCCCAGGCCCGCGCCAAGGGCGGCATTGCCCATGGTCGCGCCGATGCCCGCGCCCAGGGCCACGCAGACGCCGATGCTGAAGTAGAGCTTCGAACGGAACTTGATCTTGGCCATCAGTGGCTCTCCTCGGGCTTCGCTTCGCGCTCCCGCGGCAGGAGGCCGGGGAGGTCCGCCACGCGCAGCGCCGTGTAAGCCATGACCTGCGCGGCCTGTTCCAGTTCAGCGGGACGCACATGAGCCAGCGTGTCGGCCTCGCTGTGGTGGATGGCCGCGTAGTCGTGCTGGATCTGCTCGGCGCAGAAGGCGGGCACGCCCGCGCCGTCGAAGGGCACATGGTCCGTGCCGCCCTCATCGCGCAGATCGGTTTCCGTGACGCCCAGCTTCGCCAGCGGCGCCAGCAGGGGCATCAGCATCTTCGCGGCCTCGGGCCGATGCTGGAGGGCGAAGCCGTTGATGGCGCCCGCGCCGGTGTCCACGACGAAGAC
Source organism: Holophagaceae bacterium (assembly GCA_035687325.1). Taxonomy (GTDB): domain Bacteria; phylum Acidobacteriota; class Holophagae; order Holophagales; family Holophagaceae; genus JAFDVN01. The sequence continues at coordinate 8,314 of DASRXV010000103.1, read as the reverse complement.
CGCGCTGACCCTCTCCAGGAGTGTCGCCTTCGCGTAGGCCAGGGAGCCGAGGTAGCCTTGCTCCTCGCCGCTGAAGAGAACGAAGCGGATGCCGCGACCGGGCTTCGCACCCGACTTCACGAGGAGCCGCGCGGCTTCCAGGATGGCCGCCGCGCCCGCGCCGTTGTCCGTGGCGCCGGTGGCGAGATCCCAGGAATCCAGGTGGGCCCCCAGGATCACGCATTCATCGGGGTGCTCCGCGCCCTTCAACTCCGCCCAGGTGACGAGGCCCTCGCCCCCCGGACCGAAATCGCCGCCCAGTTCCAGCCGTAGCTGCCGGTTCGCGGCGCAGAGCTTCGCGTAATCCGGATGCGCCACGAAAGCGACAGGCAGGCCCCCGGGCTCCAGCTTCCAAGGGCTGTTCATGTTGAGGAGGCCGCGCGATTTGCCCGCGTCCGTGAGGATGGCGAGGACGCCCGCGGCCTTCAGGGCCGGGGTCAGTTCATCCGCGGGGAAGCCTTCCTCCGGGACCGGCGCGCGATGTTCTTTGAGCGGCGGATTCATCTGGGGCGGGTCCAGGCGCCTGCTGGGCGGCCCGGCGAGAACGATGGCGCCCTTGAGCCGGTCCTTCATCCGCGCCACATCGTCTGGCGTCCGCAGCAGCACGAGCGGCGCCGTGATCGCGCCTGCCGTGGCCGGTGTCCAGCCCCACTGGGCGAGGCGGAGGGCGCGGCCCTGGAGCAAGGCCTGCGCCGCGCCGCGGGACCAGGTGTGCGCGAGCGGGAAGCCCAGCTGCCCCGTCTCCAGGCCCAGGGCCTTGAAGCGCGCGAGCGCCCAGGCATGGGCCGCGCGCTCCTGGGGCGAGCCCGTGAGACGCGGACCGATCCGCGTCGTGAGTTCCTTCAGCGCGGCGAAGGCCTCGGGCGCCTGCGGCTTCAGCATGGCGGCGCTCGGATCCTGCGCGACGAGAACCGATGCGAGAAGCAGAGGAAGGAATCTACGCATGGGCTGGTCCCGACTGGGAGAGCTCGACCAGCACGCCTCCCATCTCGCTGGGATGGATGAAGGCCACGCGGCAGCCGTGGGCGCCATCGCGAGGCTTCGGGTCGATCATCCTCACGCCCTTGGCGCTCAGCTCCTCGCAGGCGGCGTCGATGTCATCGATCTCGAAGCAGATGTGGTGGATGCCGGGGCCGCGTTTCGCGAGGAATTTGCCGATGGCCCCTTCGGGGTCCGTGCTCTCCAGCCATTCCAGATGGCTCTCGCCCACACCGTAGAAGGCGGTCTTCACCTTCTGGTCCGGCACTTCCTCGGTGTGGTCGGCCTCCATGCCGAAGAGACGGTCCATGCGCGCCATGGCATCGTCGAGGCCTGGCGAGGCGATTCCCAGATGGTTGATGCGCAGCAGCTTCATGCAGTCATTCTAGAAGCATGTTCAGGACATCCGACGATTGGAACCGCATCTACGCCGAGGAGCCCAAGCCAGGCTGGGACATGGACGGCCCCACGCCGCTCCTTGACGAGCTGCTGGCGGAGGCGCCCCTCGCCCCCGGCGCGCGCATAGCCGTCCCTGGCTGCGGGTTCGGCCACGACGCAGCGGAACTGGCGCGGCGGGGTTTCGCCATGACCGCCTTCGACATCGCGCCCCTGGCGATCGAGGGCGCCCGGGCCCGCCATGGCGAGGCGGTGGCCTGGCGCCTGGAGGATTGGTTCAACACTGGTGAAGGCGCCTTCGAGGCCGTCTTCGACCACACCTGTTTCGTGGCCATGGAACCCACGCGGCGCGAGGAGTACGCAGCAGCCACCTTCGCCCGGCTCGCGCCCGGGGGCCTCTGGTTGGGCGCGGCCTTCCATGACACGGGCGATCGGACCGGCCCGCCCTTCGCGATTCCGCCCGACGCCATGGGCGAGCTCATCCGCGCCGCGGGCTTCGAGCTGTTGATGCTAAAGGAGACAACTGCCAGCCATCCCCGGCGGGCTGGCAGGGAATTCCTCTGGATCGCCCGGCGGATGTAGGCTGGCCCCATGCCCAACGACCTCAGCCTCCAGGAGCGCTACGCGCCCCATAACGCCTGCTTCGGCTGCGGTCCCGCCAACGCGAAGGGGCTGCGCATCCGCAGCTTTCCGGCGGAGGACGGCTCCGTCATCGCCTCGTGGCGCGCGGAACCGCACCACGAGGCCTTCCCCGGCATGCTCAACGGCGGCATCATAGGCGCCCTGCTGGACTGCCACTCCAATTGGACGGCAGCCTGGCACCTGATGACGAAGGCCGGTGAAGAACGGCCACCCTGCACGGTGACGGCGGACTTCCATGTGAAGCTCAAGCGCCCCACACCCAGCGGCGAGCTCATCAAGCTCCGCGCCGTCGTCGCCGAGTCCACCGGGGATCGCGCCCTCATCGAAGCCACCCTGGAAGCCGGAGGCCAAATCTGCGCCACCTGCCGCGGCACCTTCGTCGCCGTCAAGGAAGGGCACCCGGCGTATCACAGGTGGTGATCAGCGCCCCTGCTTCTGTTTGAGGGAAAGCCACACCAGCGCTTCCATCGGTGTCATCGCGTTGAGGTCCAGAGCATCCAGTTCCGCCCTGATCGGGTCTGGCTCAGCCTCGAACAGTGACGGTTGCGCTGCGGCAGCCGGTAGCCGTGGGCCTGGGGCCGGCTCCAGATGCGCCTCGGGCATCGCGGCCATGAGCGCGCGGGCTTTCTGGATGACGGATTTCGGAAGGCCCGCCAAGCGCGCCACCTGGATGCCGTAGCTGCGGTCCGCGGGGCCCTCCTTGATTCGGTGGAGGAAGAGCAGGCGCTCCTCCCACTCCTGCACTTCCACATGGAGGTTCTGGATGCGTGGATCTTCGCCCAGCGAGGTCAGCTCGAAGTAGTGCGTGGCGAAGAGTGTGCGGGGCCCGCCGCTCTTGAGGTCGCGCAGATGCAGCGCGATGGCCTCCGCCAGCGCGAGGCCGTCCCGCGTGGAGGTGCCGCGGCCGATCTCATCGAGGATAACGAGCGAGCGGCTGGTGGCCTGGTTGAGGATGCGGGCCGTCTCCGTCATCTCCACCATGAAGGTGGATTGACCCTTCTGCAGGAAGTCCGACGCGCCGATGCGCGTGAAGATGCGGTCCGCCAGGCCGAAGCGCATGGACTCGGCCGGGACGAAGGAGCCCGCCTGGGCGAGGACCACCAGCAGCGCCGCGGTGCGGAGGAAAGTGGACTTGCCGCCCATGTTGGGGCCTGTCACAACGGCCATGGGCCGCGCCTCGGGCAGGGCCAGATCGTTGGGGATGCACTCGCGGCCCAGGCGGCTCTCCAGCATGGGATGGCGCGCGGCCGCGAGGGTGAGATCCCGGCCTTCGCAAAGATGGGGCCGCGTCCAGCCGTGGTGCCGGGCCTTCTCGGCGAAGGCGGCGAGCACATCCAGCTTGGCGATGGCCTGCGACAGGGCCGTGAGGTCGGCACGGGCGGCCAGGACGGATTCCAACAGGGCCTTGAAGAGCCTGGTTTCGAGCCTCAGCTGGTCCGTCTCCGCGCTGAGGAGGCGCTGCTCGAAGGCCATGAGCTTCTCGGTTGTGAAGCGCTCGGCGTTGGCGAGCGTCTGCTTGCGGATGAAGTGGACCGGCACCGCGCCGAGGTTCGACTTCGTCACCTCGAAGTGGTAGCCGAAGACCCGCGTGTGCTTGATCTTGAGACTGTTGATGCCGCTGAGCTGGCGCTCTTCCGCCTCCAGCTCCAGCATCACTTGCTTGGCGTCCCGGGCCAGGCGGCGGACTTCGTCCAGCTCGGCGTCCACGCCTTCGCGGATGGCGTTTCCCTTTTCGATGTCCAACGGCGGCGCTTCGGCCAGCACGCGCGCCAGCTCATCGTGGAGCGGCGCGCAGGTGGGCGTGTTTTCCGGCCATAGGCCGAGCGAGGCCGCGTCCTCCAGGAAGCCCAGTTCCGCGAGCAGGCCCGGGATGCGCGCGGCCTGGGCGAGGCCCTCGCGGAGATTCGCAAGCTCTGGCGGGGTCGCGAGGCCCAGGGCCACGCGGCCCAGGAGGCGGTCGAAGTCGGGCAGACCTTTGAGGAGCGATTGCACGGGGCCGCGGCGGCCGTCCTCCGTGAGCCATTCCACCTGGCGCCACCGCGCTTCGAGTGGCTCGCGATCCCGCTGAGGTTGATCGAGCCAGTCGCGGAGGAGGCGCGAGCCCATGCGCGTGCGGCAGACATCCAACAGGGCTAGCAGGCTTCCGGTCTTCGAGCCGTCCAGCGAATTGGCGAAGACCTCCAGATGCCGGGCGCTGGTGGCGTCCAGCAGCGGGCCCGTGGCGCCAAGTTCCAGTTGGACTCCTTGGAGATGCGCGGGCTTGCCCTTCTGTGTGCGCTCCACCTCGTCCAGCAGCGCCGCCAGCGCGCCGAGCGCCGCGGGATGGGGGTCGAGGCCCACGCCTTCCAAATGGGTCCACCCGAAGAAGGCCAGCACCTGCTGCCGCGCGCGGGCGGGCTCGAAGCGCCAGAGCGGCAGCCGCGCAGCGGGCAGCTCCGGCAGGGGTGAGGCGGCGTCTTCGGCGAGGATCAGTTCGTTCGGCGCGAGCCGCTCCAGCGTGGCGAGGAGGACCTCTTCGCCTTCGCCGGGCACCACGCGGATCTGGCCCGAGGCGAGTTGCAGCAGGGCCAGGCCCCATCGCGATCCCAGGCGGTGCAGGGCGCAGAGCCAGCGCGCGTCATCGTCCAGCCAGGTGCCGGGCGTGATGATGCGGATGATGGCGCGGGGCAGAATGCCCTTCACTTCATCGGGTTTCGCCGTGGGCTCGGCGATGGCCGCGCTGAACCCGGCCGCGAGGAGCTTCGGCAGGTAACCCTCCAGCGCGAAGTGTGGCACGCCGCACATGGGCGTTTCCGATTCCGTGCCGCGGCCTCGCACGGTGAGCGCGATCTCCAGCGCCGGGGCGGCCAGCACCGCATCCTCGCCGATGACCTCGTAGAAGTCTCCCATCCGCGTGAGCAGGATCGCGTCGCCGGCCTCCGCCTTGAGCGCCGCCCACTGCTGCATCATGGGTGTGGACATTAGCGGTTACAGCTTTCCGCAGACCCGTGAGAGCGCTTCGACCAGCGGCTCGATGGCTTCTTCCTTGAGGGAGCAGAAGGCCAGGCGCAGGTAGCGGCCGCCCTGGCTCACGACGCCCACGCTCTCGTCGTGGATGAGCGATTGGCGGACGGCTTCGGCATCGAGGCCCTCACGCAGCTCCAGGAGGCAGAAGCAGCCGGCGTTGAAGGGGAAGACCTTCCAGTCCGGCGTGGGCGCGGAGAGCGCGGACTTGAGCTTGCGGTAGCGCGCTTCCATGATGCCCCGCAGCCGCTCGAATTCGGCGCCGTGGCGCGGATCCAGCAGCTCCTCTTCGATGAGGTACTGGCTCAGGCCCACGGGACTGCCGATGGTGGCGCGCACGAGGCTCATGGCCTTGTCCACCATCACCTCAGCCACGGCCTTCGGGAGGCCGAAGGTGAGGAAGCCCACGCGGCCGCCGAAGAAGCTCAGCTCCTTCGTGACGCCGTCGCACTTGAGGGGGACGAGGTTCTCCGAGCGGCCCAGCAGCGAGTAGAAAAGGCTCTTGGGCGTGGCTGTGGGTTCAAAGACGAGGCCGTGGTAGGCGTCGTCGCAGTAGACGACGACGATGCGCGCCTTAGCTGCCTCCACGAGGACATCGGCGATGGCCTCCAGTTCCGCCAGTGTGGGCGAATAGCCGGACGGGTTGCTGGGGAAGTTGAGCAGCACATGGAGCTTGCCCGTCTGCCCGGCCAGCGCGGCGCGGAGGCCGTCCACATTGAAGCCGCCCGCCGCGTTGTAGAAGGGGTAAGTGGCGCGCTCACCCTCGAGCCTCATCTCGAAGATCTGCTCGTAGTTGTCCCAGTAAAGGTCGGGGATGGTGAGCGTCTCGCCATGGCCGAAGAAGAGGTCTGCCGCCATGCTCAGCGCGTTGCAGATGCCCGCGGCCACGGAGGGCAGGGCCAGCTCCGCAGCGCGGCCGTCCTCCGCCGTGAGCTTGGCGAGCCAGGCCTTGCGCGCGCGGTCACGGCCCTGGATGGGCGAGTAGAGGAAGGCGTCCCTGGGCGGCAGGCCCTTCAACTTCTCCGCCAGGGGCGCGAGGGGGATAGGGTTGCCCGCGCCGTCCGTGATCTGGCCGATGGTGGCGTTGATGGCGCAACCGGAGGCCTGGCCGGCCTGGAAAGGGATGCCCTTGGGGAAGAAGGCGCGCTTTCCGAGCGGGCTGAGGGCCTCCAGGACCTTGGGCGCGAGGCCCTTCAGGCGTTCGTTGCGTTCGGCGGCTTCGGGATGGATGGGCATGGGGATCCTGGACGAGAGTCCAGATTAGCGGACCCTTGAGCTGGGCGGGCCGGGCGGAGATGGACACAATAAATTCATAAAATATGAGTTGACTGACATCAAATTTATGCAATTCTGAGATCCGTGCGAGGTCCCATGTCCCTCCTTCCGCTTACCCAGAAAGCCAACGAAGCCCTCGTCTCCGCGCGGGACAAGGCCCAGAGCCAGCAGCACCCTGAGCTGCTGCCCCTCCACCTGCTGGCGGCCCTCCTGGAGCCCGCCTTCGGCCTGCGGCCGCTGCTGGAAAGCACGGGGACCCCGGCGGAATCCGTCTCCAGTCTCTTGGCCGCCGTGGATGAGGCCCTGGCGAAGCAGCCCAAGGCTGTGGGCGGCGCCGAACCCCAGGCCGGTCCGGCGCTGCGTCAGCTTCTGGAGACGGCCAGCGAGGCCGGGCGTTCGCTCGGCGACCGCTTCCTCGCCACGGACGCGCTGCTGCTGGGCCTCGCCTCCCAGAGCGGCGATACGAAGGCGCTCATGGGCCGCTACGGCCTCGACCGCAAGAAGCTGGAAGTGGCCGTGAAGCAGACCCGCGCCGGCGCGCGGGTGGAGGACGAGCGCGCGGAGGAATCCTTCGCCTCGCTCCAGAAATATGCCAAGGATTTCACGGCCCAGGCGGAGCAGGGGAAGCTCGACCCCGTCATCGGCCGCGACGACGAGATCCGCCGCGTGCTTCAGGTGCTCTCGCGGCGCACGAAGAACAACCCCGTGCTCATCGGCGAGCCCGGCGTGGGCAAGACCGCCATCGTGGAGGGTCTGGCCCAGCGCATCGTGAAACGCGATGTGCCGGAGAGCCTCAAGGGTGTGCGGCTCATGGGCCTGGACATGGGCGCGCTCATCGCGGGCACCCAGTACCGGGGCCAGTTCGAGGAGCGTCTCAAGGGGGTGCTCACGGAGATCGAGCGCAGCGAGGGCAAGATCGTCCTCTTCATCGACGAGCTGCACCTGCTCATCGGCGCGGGCTCCACCGGCGGTTCCATGGACGCGGCGAACCTGCTCAAACCCGCCCTGGCGCGGGGCGAGCTGCGCTGCATCGGCGCCACGACGCTGGACGAGTACCGCAAGCACATCGAGAAGGACGCGGCCCTGGAGCGCCGCTTCCAGCAGGTCTTCGTGGATGAGCCCTCCGTCGAGGACGCGGTCAGCATCCTGCGCGGCCTCAAGGAGCGCTACGAGCGCCACCACGGCGTGCGCATCAAGGACGCCGCCCTGGTGGAGGCCGTGGCCCTCTCCAGCCGCTACATCCCCGACCGCTTCCTCCCGGACAAGGCCGTGGACCTCATGGACGAGGCGGCCGCCTCCGTGAAGATGCAGATCGACTCCCGCCCCATCGAGATCGATCTCCGGGAGCGCCGCGAAGTGCAGCTCCAGTTGGAGCGTCTGGCGTTGGCCAAGGAGAGGGACGAGGCCAGCCGCGCCCGGCTCAAGGAGCTGGAGAAGGAGCTGGCGGAACTGGGCGAGGAGCTCACCCGGCTGCGCGCACAGTGGGAACAGGACAAGAAGGGCATCGAGGCGCTGCGGGCGGACCAGAAGCGCCTGGAGGACCTCCGCCTCGAACTGGAGCAGGCGAAGGCGAAGGGCGAATACGAGCGCGCCTCCCGCCTGGAATACGGCGAGATCCCCGGCCTGGAGAAGCGCATCAACGCCGCCAGCCAAGGCGACGCCGCCATGCTGCGGCTGGAGGTGGGCGAGGAGGATGTGGCGTCCGTAGTGGCCAAGTGGACGGGCATCCCCGTGGACAAGCTGCTGGAGGGCGAGGCCCAGAAACTGCTCCACATCGAGGAACGGCTGCGGGAGCGCGTGGTGGGCCAGGAACCGGCGCTCACCGCCATCGCCCACGCCCTGCGCCGCAACCGCGCGGGGCTCAGCGACGCCAAGCGGCCCATCGGCTCCTTCCTCTTCCTGGGCCCCACGGGCGTGGGCAAGACGGAAGTGGCCCGGGCCCTGGCGGAGTTCCTCTTCGACGACGAGAACGCCCTCGTCC
>DASRXV010000102.1:0-25735 GCA_035687325.1 Holophagaceae bacterium | reverse complement strand
CAGCACGCGCACCTGGCCGGCCTTGAAGTCGGCGAGGGCCTTGGTGCGGGCGCCCTGGCTCTTGTTGCCGTGGATGGCGACGGAATTGATGCCGTCCTTCTCCAGCTGCTCCGAGAGCTTGTTGGCGCCGTGCTTGGTGCGAGTGAAGACGAGCACCTGCTTCCACTTGCCGTCCTTCACGAGCTTGGAGAGCAGCTCGCGCTTGCGGCCGCGGTCCACAGGCAGGATGGTCTGGTCCACGAGCTCCGCGGCGGTGTTGCGGCGCTCCACTTCGATCATGGAGGGCGCCTTCAGGAGCTTGTCGGCCAAGGCCTTGATGTCGTCGCTGAAGGTGGCGGAGAAGAGCAGGTTCTGGCGCTTGGGGGGCAGCAGGGCGAGGATGCGCTTGATGTCATGGATGAAGCCCATGTCCAGCATGCGGTCGGCCTCGTCCAGCACGAGCACTTCCACCTGGTCCAGGTGGATGGTCTTCTGGCCCACATGGTCCAGGAGGCGGCCCGGCGTGGCCACGAGGAGGTCGATGCCGTCGCGCAGCGCCTTGTACTGCGGGTTGATGTTCACGCCGCCGAAGATGACGGAGGAGCGCAGGGGCAGGTGCTTGGCATAGACGCGGCCGGCTTCCTCCACCTGGGCCGCGAGCTCGCGGGTGGGCGTGAGGATGAGCACCCGCAGCGGGTGGCGCGCGGGCGATTTGCTGGTGTTGAGATCGGGCTTGAGCCGCTCGAGGATGGGCAGCATGAACGCGGCGGTCTTGCCGGTGCCGGTCTGGGCGCCCGCGAGCAGGTCGCCGCCCGCCAGCACGGCCGGGATGGCCTTGGCCTGGACGGGGGTGGGCTCGGTGTAGCCGGTTTCCTCGATGGCGCGGAGGAGCTCGGCGCAGAGGCCGAGAGTTTCGAAAGACATGGAGACTCCTGGGGCTGATGGGCCCGATGGTTGATCGGCACCAGGAAACACGCGTCCTCAGCACCGGCCCGCCCGTGCCATTCCTGCGGAAGGCCGGGGCCGGTCAAGGCGAGGGGAGAAGGATCATCGAGGCCACGCCGACCGGGGGCAAGCTCGATTCGAGTTCAAGCTTATCGCAGGAGGCCGCGAAAACCAAGCTTTAACCGCGAATGACGCGAATGGGCAATTCCCCCATTCGCGTCATTCGCGGTTGCTAGACCTTCACGACAATGGTTCCCGCGATGTTGTCATGCAGGCATTTACGACTGCTGCGGAAGATGAAGAGCACATCGACGAGGCGGACAGTGAAGTTCAGGCCCGGAATGAAGATCTGAAAGATGCTTATAGGCGCAGCGAAAACAAGTTCGCGGCGAACGAAGGATTCCGAGAGCGAAGGCACTGAGCCATCTGGCCGGGCGATGCGGATGCCGCAGATCTTCTTGCCCAGTGTTTGCCCATTGCGCACCAGCAGCCATCCGTTGATACCCAGATAGAAGCCGATGTATACCCCAAGTACCACCAGGCCATAGAGCATCCGAGTGAGAGGCGCGTGCCCAGCAAGGTTTGGCACGAAACGGTGCACGAGCAGACCGCACCCATAGGTTGTTGCCGCCACTGGAACACCCGTGATCAACCCATCACAAAGCTGCGCAAATAGGCGAGAACTACGATCCGCCAGCCGAGAAGCTTGGGAGGGGGTAAGGCTTGAATGCACTTCGCTCATGCCAACTCCTGCTCTTTGGTGGCGCGATGCAGCGCGACGATGCCGCCCGTGAGGCTCGTCCAGGCCACTTCGCGGAAGCCCGCCGTCTCCAGCTCCGCCGCGAGGCTCTTCTGGCTCGGGAATTGGCGGATGCTGTCAGGCAGGTACTCGTAGGCGCCACGGTCGCCGCTGAGCCAGCCGCCGATGCGGGGCAGCACCTTCAGCGAGTACCAGGTGTAGAGGCCTCTCAGGCCCGGCAGCACGGGTGTGCTGAATTCTAGGATGGTGAGGCGCCCGCCGGGTTTGAGCACGCGGAGGAATTCCGCGTAGGCCGCCTCGCGCTTCTCCACATTGCGGATGCCGTAGCAGATGGTGAGCCCATCGAAGATCGCGTCCTTGAAGGGCAGCCGTTGCGCGTCGGCGTCGGCGCTGGCGAAGACGAGGGCATCCAGTTTCTTCTTCCGGAATTTCGCCGGGCCCAGGCGCAGCATGGCATGGGTGAAGTCTGTGCTCACCACCTCCGCGCCGCGCCGCGCCAGCGCGAGGGAGCTGTCCCCCGTGCCCGCAGCCACATCGAGATAACGCGATCCAGCCTTCGCGCCGGACGCGCGCGCCATGCGCCACCACCAATAAAAGTCCACGCCGCCCGAGAGCACATGGTTCAGCAGGTCATAGCGGCCCGCAATGCCGCTGAACATGCTCTGGACCTGCTTGCCTTCAGGCATGGACGCTCCAACCTCCATCTTCGCAAGGCGCGGCGGCATCACAAAGCGAAGGGGCCCCCGAGGGCCCCTTCCATTCACATCACCCCTGTTTTAGTGGCGCCGGGGATCCCGGCTGCCCCCCTCCGGATTGCCACGCGGTGCTTCGCCGCGGGAGGGAACGGAGGGCCGCTCCTCGCGTTGAGGCGCGGGCTGGCGGTTCTCGAAGCGCTGAGGCGGTGCTTCGCGCATGGGAGGCGCTTCGCGGCGCGGCGCTTCGCGAGGAGGAGCCGGGCGGTCGAAGTCCCGCTCGAAGCTGCGATCCGGCGCACGGTCCGGCACGGGGCGCCGGTTGGAATCGCCGCGGTCCGCGGGCGCTCCACCACGGGGCGGAACGGCGCCCGTGTTGCCGCGCTCATCCCTGTTGTTGGGCCTGGGCTGGAAGCTCCTGTCCGGGACAGGCGTGAAGGGCCGGTTGACGGTGCCGCCGTTGTTGCCGCGGTCGGGAGGAACGACGCCCGTGTTGCCGGGGCGGCCGTTGTTGTCCGGACGGCCCATGCCAGGGCGGCCTTCCGGGACGCGGTTCAGGGCGCCGCGGTTCTCGAAGGGGATCCGCCCGGGAACTGCGCCCGCGCTGCCGCGTTCCTCGTTGTTCACGGGCCTCGGCTGGAAGTAGACCTGGCGTCCGTTGGAGGCCGCGCGCTGCTGGTAAGCGGAGAAGCGCTCGCGCTCCACCGCGGGCTGGAAGGCCCGGTTGAATTGGCCAGCCGCGGGATTGCGGAACTCGGCGGCCGTCGTCATGAGCGGGCGCGTGCGCCAGGGAGGCGTCGTGCCGCGGTTGGGCGTCCAGCCGCTGGCGCCGGTGCCGCGGTTGAAGGCATCGAGGCGGACGCGGTCATAGGCGCAGTAGCGGTTCACATTGTAGACATTGATGTAATTGATGCTGACCACATTCCAGCAGTAGCCGCCGCCCCAGGCGCCATAGCCCCAGGTGCACGGATAGTTGTAGTAGCCGAGAGGAGCCCAGCCGCAGTAGCCGTCGTTGTAGTTCCAAGCCACCCAGGCGGGGCTGTAATAGACGCCGGGGATCCAGAACCAGCCGCCCGCGCTCCAGGCCCAGCGGCCATGGTGGTAGGTCACATAGGCCCAGGGATCGTAGCTGATCCAGGTCATGCCGCCGGGGTAGGCGGCCCAGCGGCCGTCATAGTAGGGGCGCCAGTCGGCGGCCACGCCGCCGGGCTTCCACACCCAGCCGTATTCGTCCGAGTAGACCCAGGAGCCGTTCCGGTCGAGGTCGTCCGAGTAGTAGCGCAGCTCAGAGGGCACGCGGTCCCAGCTTTCGCCGCGCTTCACGGTCCAGGCACCGTCGCTCCAGCGGTTGAAGCTGTCCTGGTCGTAGGTGTTGAAGGCGCGGATGCGGTTGAGCGGATCCTGCGAGCCGAACACGGAGAGCTGTTCTCCGGCGCCCAGCGAGGTGTCGTCGCGCTGGTTGCTCACCCGCACATGGCCGCTGTCCACGGTGATCCGCGCCACGCCGTCGGGATCCACGCTCACATTGAAGGTGGCGCGGTTCGAGGAAGAGACGCTGCCCGAAGGCGTGTCGATGCGCACGCGGGCATCGGAATCATCGTCCACGCGCACGCGCATGCGGCCGCGGTCCAGGCGCAGAAGCACTTGGCGGGAACCGTTCTCGTCCTTGAAGAGGCTGGCCACGGTGAACTTGGTGTTGCGGTCGAAGGCCAGCCGCGTGCCATCCGCCAGTTGCAGGACGCCACGGCCGCTGCTTTCCACCACATCGCCTTCGCCGACGGGCGTGCCCTTGAGCAGGGTGTCCTGCACATCACCCTTGGTGATGCGCACATCGCCATCCAGGGAGCGCACCATCGCGTAGCGGTCGGGGTTCTCGCCCTGGTACTGCTGGTCGCCGCCGTTCTGGTTCTGGGCCGGGCTCTGGGCGTGGAGGAACGGCGCGGCGAGGGCGGGAAGGATGAGCAGGGCGGCAAGGCGGGTGCGAGGGTTCATGGCTGCCTCCTAGGGGATTGGATGCGCTCGGGGGGCCTGGGGCTCCCGGACCTGTTTAAGCCAGCGCCGTGCCAGCTCCGGGAGTCCAGGGCAAGACTGGACTCAAACCGTCTGCCGTCAATCATTGACCCGTCGGGAAAGGTTTGAGGGCCGTGCCTTTGGCAGGCAAGACGGCGGGGGGGCCAAGGCGGGCGAACTGCGGCAGAAGCGCCAGCCAGGGCAGGGTCCAGGCCTGGGGATGGCCCCCGGGTCCCTGCCCGGCCTTGAGCACGAGGCGTGTGGGCTCGAAGGCCAGATCGAAGTCATCGCCCCTGGGGAGCGGCAGGTGGATCACCTGCGCCGTGGCGGGATGCACCAGGGTCAGCACGCGCTCACCGTCCTCCAGGATCCAGAGCAGGCCCTGGAGCGAGATCCGGAAATCCCCCGCGTTCCAATCCAGCCCGCCGAGGCCATTCGAGAGCGGGTCGACTTGGGGAAAGGACCAGTTCGCGCCCAAGTGGTCCAGGGGGATGCCGCCATCGCGCCAGGCCTTGCGGGGCCGGCCCGGGATGCCAGAACGCAGCGTGCGCACGCCCGCGCCGTTCCAGACTTCCAGCGTGCCATCCTCGGACAGCCGCGCGTTCAGGGGGCCCTGGCTGGGGGCGATGGGGCCCGGTTGCGGGAGCGGCACCGACTCCAGCGGCTGCCACGACGGCGTGGCCCCGGACTGCCAGGGCAGCGCGCGCGGGCCCTGGCCGACCTGCGGAACCTGGGCCGCGAGGGCCGAAGCCAGAGCGGCGCTCAGGAGGAAGGCGACCAGCCGCAAAGGGCCTCCAGGTTCCGGGTGGTGAGTTCCGCCAGCCGCGCGGGCGATAGACCCCGCAGCTCGGCCATGCGCTCCGCGGTGAAGCGCACGAAGCCTGGCTCGTTGGCCTTGCCGCGCATGGGCACGGGCGCGAGGAAGGGCGCGTCCGTCTCCACGAGGATGCGGTCCTCCGGCGCCCACTTCGCCACTTCGCGGATGGTCTCCGCGGTCTTGAAGGTGACGATGCCCGAGAAGCTCAGGCAGAAACCCAAATCCAGCGCGGCCTCGGCGAACGCCTTGTCCTCGCTGAAGCAATGGATCATGCCCCGGGCGACTTCCGCGCCCTCTTCGCGCAAAACCCGCAGCGTGTCGGAGGGCGCCGACCGCGTGTGGATCATGAGGGGCTTGCGGTGTTTCTTCGCCAGGCGGATCTGCGCGCGGAAGACTTCCTCCTGCACCTGCCGCGGACTGTGGTCGTAGTGGAAGTCCAGGCCAGTCTCGCCCACGAAGCGCACGGCCGGATCCGCGATGAGGGCGTCCAGGGCCGCTTCCGTCTCCTCGTTCCAGGAGCTGGCCTCGTGGGGATGGACGCCCAGCGAGGCCCGCACCTGGGGTGTGTGCTGCGCCAGATCCAGCACGGCGCGGGAATCCTCCAGATCCGTGCCCACGGCGATGAAGCCGGAGACGCCCGCCTCCCGGGCACGCGCCAGCAGGCCTGCGGTCTCCTGGCCCTCCGCCAGGTAGGAGCCCGTCAAATGGCAATGCGCGTCCACCAGCATCCTTCCATCTTCGCACTTTCTCTCAGAGGGGCTTGGCATTCCCGGCCGCGCCTCGATAATGTCCACGGACCCGACCATGCCAGCCCTCCCGATCGCGCCCCGCCTGCCGCGCTGGATGCGCTGCCTGGCCTTGGCCGGATTGGCCGTCGCGATGCAGGCGCAGGAAGCCGCGTTCCGCCATTTCGGGCTGGAGGACGGCCTGCCTCAGAGCCAGGTGACTGCGCTCCTGGAGGACAGCCACGGCTTCCTCTGGGTGGGCACGAACACCAACGGCCTCGCGCGGCTCGCGGCGGGGCGCTTCCATCCCTACGGCATCGCGCAGGGCGTGCAAGCGCGATCCATCTCAGAACTCATGGAAGACCGCTCGGGGCATGTCTGGGCGGCGAGCCTCGACAACGGCCTCAGCGAGATCACCGGCGGCGAAGCGCGGAACTACGGCCCCGACCAGGGCCTGGGCAGTCCCCAGGTCTACAGCCTCGCTCTGGACGCCGAGGGCCGTGTGCTGGCGGGGACGCGCCTGGGGCTCTACTGCCATGAATCGGATGGCGGTTTCTCACTGGTTCCCCTGCCCAGCGCCTGGGCTGGGATGCCGGTCTTCGCGCTGGAGCAGGATGGGCCAGGGCATGTGTGGGTCGCCACCCGTGGCGGACGCGTGGGCCGATGGGACGGCAAGGCGCTGGAGGAGCACCCGCTCCCGGCCGGAAGCAAGGACTTCATCGATCTGAAGCTGGATCCCTCGGGCATCCCCTTCGCGCTGCTCCAGGACCGCCTCCTCCGCTTCACGAACGGCCGGTGGACCGCTGTGCCCCTGCCTGGCGCCGGGCCTGATCCCAAACTGCGGACCCTCACCTTCAGCGGCGGCGGGATGCAGGTCTCGCTGGGCGGCGACGGGCTCTGGCTCCAGGATTCCGGCGGCCCGCCGCGCGTCCTCCGCCAGCAGGACGGGTTGCCCCACGAGAGCGTCACGGCCGTGCTGAAGGATTCCAGCGGGATCCTCTGGATCGGATCGGATGGCGACGGGCTGGGAGCGCAGGTGCTGCCCCAACTCCACGCGATCACCCGCGGTGGCGCGCCCGGCGAGGGGCTGGGCGCGGTCATGGGCGTCCTCGAACTGGGCAGAGGCGATTACCTCCTGGCCGGCAGCACGGGGATCTACCACTACCTGGACGGCCGGGGCATCGCGCGCGGGTGGGGGAAGCAGGACGGCATGGCCTCCAGCGAGTGCTGGGCGCCCATCTCCGACGGCCGCGGGGGCGCCTGGATCGGCACGGACCGGGGGCTGATCCACTGGTATCCAAACGGACATCTCGAAAAGGGCCCGAAGGAACTGGATCTGGCCGCGGTGGTGGCCATGGTGCGCAAAGGGGATCGCATCTTCGCCGGCACACAGCAAGGTCTTTATGAACTAGACGCCGTGGGGCGCTATCAGAATTTCTGGCGGCCCCCCCGGGAACAGGGGGTCAACCAGGTCTTCAACCTGATGGTGGATGGCGAGGATCTCCTGGTCGGCCTGCGCCTGGGCATCTACGCCTTCAAGAGCGGGACCTGGGAGAAACGGTTCCCGGACGCGCCCTTCGCCAGCCAGAGCATCAGCGCCATGGCGCGCGACAAGCAGGGCCAGCTCTGGGTTGGCACCACCGCCGGGCTCTACCAGCAGATGCCGCGTGGCTGGGCCCCGCGCGGCGTCCAGGAAGGGCTGCCGGACGACAACATCTCCTTCATCGAGCCTCTCGGCCCTGACCGGTTGGCCGTGGGGCATGGCAAGGGCGTCTCGATTCTGGGGCCGAAGGGCGCCGAGGGCCGCCTCACCCGCAGCCAGGGCCTGCTCTCGGACGAGACGAACCACAACGGGTCGCTGATGGACAGCCAGGGGCGGCTCTGGATCGGCATGATCGGCGGTCTCGACATCCTCGATAGCGCCGCTTCCTACGCCAGCCCCGGCATGCCGGCGCCCCTGGTGACGGAACTCGGCTGGCCCGGAGGCGCGATCATCTATCCATCGAGCGTCCAGCTCCCGCCCCATCCCTCCTCGGTGGTGCTCTCCTACGATGTCGCGTCCCCCGTGGTGCCCGACCAGCCCCGCACGGAGGCGCTGTTGGAGGGCGTGGACTCGGCCTGGCGGCCCGCGGAGGGCGACGCGCTCCACTACCTCAATCTCGCGGGAGGCCACTACCGGTTCCGGCTCCGCGTCTCCAGCGACGGCATCCATTGGCGGGAGGCCCCGCCCGTGACGCTCGACATCCGCCTGGCCTGGTACGAGCGCGGGTGGGTGCGCGCGCTGGCCGTCCTGGCCGCGCTGCTGCTGCTGGGAGGCCTCGTGTGGTGGCGCCTCCACCGGCTGTCCCGCCGGGCCGGCCTGCTGGAAGCCAAAGTGCAGGACCGCACCACGGAGCTCGCGCGCCAGAACCGCGCCCTCGAGCAGGCCCATGAGCAGATCAAGCGGGATCTCGAGAACCGGCTCCGCCTCATGGACATGGTGACGCACGACCTGCGCTCGCCCCTCACGACCCTCACGCTCAGCGTGGACCGCCTGGTAGAAGGGCCTGATGATGACGCCGAACGCGACATGCTCCACGGCATCCTCCACCGCGAGACCCACCGGATGGAGACCATGGTGCGCCAGCTGCTGGACCGCTCCCGCGCGGAATCCTTCTTCCAGTCCGTGGACCTGCGCCCCTGCGCGCCCATGGAGCTGCTGAAGGAGATCGAGGAGGTCCTCCGCCTCAAGGCCGCGGACAAGGGCCTCGCCTTGCAGATCGAGGCCTCTCCGGACACCACGGATGCCCGCGTGGAGGCCGATCCCAGCGCCATGCAGCAGGTGATCCTCAACCTCTTCGAGAACGCCCTCAAGTTCACGCCCGCCGGAGGCCGGATCGGCATCCGGTCCTCGGTGGAACGGGGGCCAAAAGTGTGGCGCGTGGAGGTCTGGGACACGGGCCGGGGTCTCACGGAGGAAGAGGCCGAGCGCATCCTCCACCCCTTCGCGCAGGCCAAGGCCGAGGACGCCGCCCTGGGCTGGGGCCTGGGCCTCTCCATCTGCCTCAGCCTCCTGGAACTGCAACGGGGCGAGCTCCGCGTGCGCAGCGAGCCCGGCCAGGGCTCCGCGTTCATCATCAGCCTCCCCTTGCTGGACGAGCCGGATCGCGGAGGCGTGAGGTAGTCTGGAGGCCATGGCCCCCAGCCCCACCCTCCTGCTCGTAGATGACGAGCCCGGCATCCGCAAGTCCCTGGGCGAAGCCCTGAAGGACGAGGGCTACACCGTGCTCAAGGCCGAGCGCGGCGAGCAGGCCCTGGAGCTGCTGGACGGGCCCGAGGGGGACGGCATCCACCTCGTCCTCCTGGATGTGTGGCTGCCGGGCATCGATGGCATCGAGACGCTGCAGCGGCTCAAGACGCGCCGCGCGGACCTGCCCGTGGTGATGATCAGCGGCCACGGCAACATCGACACCGCGTTGCAGGCGACGAAGCAGGGCGCCTTCGACTTCCTCGAGAAGCCCATCGACCTCGACCGCCTGCTGCTGGTGGTGGGCAACGCCCTCAAGCAGTCCAAGCTGGAGCAGGAGAACCAGCGCCTCCACGCCGTGGTGGAGAGCGGCCGCTTCTTCCTGGCGGAAAGCCCCGCCATGAGGCGGCTCATCGCGGACCTGCGCCTCGTGGCCCCCACGGAGGGGCGCGTGCTGCTCACGGGCGAGAACGGCAGCGGCAAGGAGGAGATCGCGCGCATCATCCACGCCCAGAGCCCCCGCGCCGAGGGGCCCTTCGTGGAAGTGAACTGCGCCGCCATCCCGGAAGAACTCATCGAGAGCGAGCTCTTCGGCCACCAGAAGGGCGCCTTCACGGGCGCCGTGCGGGACCAGAAGGGCAAGTTCCGCGAGGCCCACGGCGGCACGCTGTTCCTGGACGAGATCGGCGACATGTCGCTCAAGACCCAGGCGAAGGTGCTGCGCGCCCTCCAGGAGGGCCGCATCGAGCCCGTGGGCGGTGGCGGCGCGGTGGCCGTGGACGCCCGCGTCATCGCCGCCACCAACAAGAGCCTGGAGGACGAGATCAAGGCCGGCCGCTTCCGCGAAGACCTCTACTTCCGTCTCGCCGTGGTGCCGCTTCGCGTGCCGCCCCTGCGCGAGCGCGCCGAGGATGTGCTGCCGCTCGCGGAAGGTTTCATCGAGCGCATCGGCCGCCAGTATGGCCGCCCGCCCAAGCGCCTCGGGCCGGACGCCAAGGACGCCCTGCTCCGCCACGACTGGCCCGGCAATGTTCGCGAGCTGAAGAACCTCATGGAGCGCGCCGTCATCTTGAGCCGCGGCGCCGACATCACGGCGAAGGATCTCGGCCCGCTGGCCTCGCGGCACATCGGCGAACCCGATCCGTTCTCTTTCCCCGAATTCGCCAGCCTCAAGGAAGGGCGCGACTGGTTCGAGGCCGCCTACATCCAGCGCGAGATCCGGATGCAGAACGGCAACATGACCCGCGTGGCCGAACGCGTGGGCATGGACCGCTCCAACCTCTACAAGCGCCTCAAGGCGCTGGGCATCGAGGCCCGGGAATCCTGATGACCGCGCCGCCCCGGGGAACCGGAAGCCGCAAGCCGGAAGCCGACATCG
The DNA here is from genome assembly GCA_035687325.1 of Holophagaceae bacterium. Classification (GTDB taxonomy): domain Bacteria; phylum Acidobacteriota; class Holophagae; order Holophagales; family Holophagaceae; genus JAFDVN01. The sequence goes on along the minus strand of DASRXV010000102.1, from coordinate 15,203 downwards.
AACGGCTCTGGTTCAAGATCGGCGAGGCCTCCGAACTCGTGGGCGCGTCGCCGAAGGAGCTGCGCTACTGGGAGGACCGCATCCCCGAGATCCGCCCGCGGCGCTCTCAAGGGAAACTGCGCTACTACCACCGCGACGAGCTGCCCCGCCTCCTCCAGATCAAGGCCTGGCTCGCAGAGGGCCTCACGGTCCTAGACTGTCGCCAGCTCATGCTGCACGGCCACCTCACGCCGCGCCTCGATCTCGGACTCGATCCCGAGGAACAACCCTCGCAGCCCGTCTCGAAGGGAAGGAAGGCTCTGCCCCTCCGCCCGCTGCCGATACCTGTTCAAGCCGCCATGCCCGCGCCGGATCTGGAGCCCCTGAAGGCCGCTCTGCGGGAGCTCATCGAGCGGCTCTCGCGGCCCACTCCTCTTCCTTGACCGGCGGGCTCCCCACCGATAGAGTTAAAGATTCGGCGCGTGGCGCAGCCTGGTAGCGCACTACCTTGGGGTGGTAGGGGTCGGAGGTTCGAATCCTCTCGCGCCGACCAAAACACCCGCACGGGGCAACCTGTGCGGGTGTTTTTCATTGGAGCCGGAACACGCTCCCACCCTGTTCCGGTAGCCTCTAACTCCTGAGGTCCGCCATGCATGAGACGCCGCTCGATCACGCCCACCACCAGCCGCAGCACGAGTTCGTGTCGCCCTACTTCCTGGGCAGCCAGGAGCCGGACGCCGAGGGCGTGGATGTGGCCCTCTTCGGCGTCTGCTGGGACGGCACCTCCTCCTTCAAGGCCGGCTCGCGCTTCGCGGGGTTCGCCGTGCGGGAAGCCTCCTTCGGCATGGAGGAGTTCAGCTTCTACCAGCAGCGCAGCCTCATGGATGTGGCCTTCGCTGACTACGGCGACCTCTTCCTGCCTCCGGGGCAGAAAGACCGCGTGCTCTCCGACATCGCCTCCGCCGTGAAGGAGATCCGCGGCAAGGGCCAGTTCCCCTTGGCCTTCGGCGGCGAGCACCTGTTGGCCTACCCGCTCATCATGGCGGCATTTGAAGAGCATCCCGACCTCGCCGTCATCCACTTCGACGCCCACGCGGATCTGCGGCCCGACCTCTGGGGTGACGCGTTCACCCACGCGACGATCCTCGGCCGCGTGGCGGACAAGATCGGCTTCCAGAACCTCAAGCAGTTCGGCATCCGCTCCGGCAGTCGCGAGGAATGGGAGCTGGCGCAGAAGCACGACACGCTGCGGCCCTTCACGAAGGAGGCCATCCGCGACCATGTGGAGAGCCTGGGCGACCGGCCCATCTACCTCACGCTGGACCTGGATGTGCTGGATCCCAGCATCTACCCCGGCACCGGCACGCCCGAGCCGGGCGGCATCCTGTGGGACACGCTCGTGGGCGGCCTCAAGCAGCTCACGGGCAAGCGCCTCGTGGGCATGGACTGCCTGGAGCTGGCGCCCCACTACGACAGCACCGGCGTCAGCGCCATCACCATGGCCAAGACGATCCGCGAAATGATCCTGCTGGCGGATCAGCGGAAACGGTAGAAAAGTTTTCACCACGAAAACACGAAGACCACAAAAGCCACGAAGCCAATGGGGCTCTTTTCGTGGCCTTCGCGTTTTCGTGCCTTCGTGGTGAGTTCACCCCTGCCAAATCACCACGCGCCCTCGCCCCGTGCGCTTGGCTTCGTAGAGGGCCTGGTCGGCGTCTTCGAAAAGCTCTTCCTGGCTGGTGGTGATGTCCTCCATCTGCGCCACGCCGAAGGAGCCGGCGAGGGGCACCTTCGTGCCGTCGTCGGCGGTGATGGGCTCGCCGGCGAGACGGACGCGGACACGGTCCATGCAAGCCTTCGCCTCTTCAGCTGTGGCGCGGGGGAAGAGCACCACGAAACTCGTCGCCGCCCAGGCGCGCGGGCGTGTCCTCGTCGCCCCGCACTTCCTCGGTCAGCAGCTGGGCCAGGCGCTGGATGGCGCGGTCGCCTGTGGCGTGGCCGTAGGTGTCGTTCACCTGCTTGAGATGGTCCAGGTCGCAGATGCAGAGGCTCAGCGCGTCTTCGTGGCGCTTGGCGGTGCTGAGAGCCTTGGCGAAGGCCTTCATGAACCCGCGCCGGTTGCTGAGGCCCGTGAGTATGTCCTGGGTGGCTTCCACTTTCAGCCGCTCCTCGGCCTCCTTCAGCTTCGTGATGTCGGAGAAGGACACCACCACGCCATGGGGCTTGTCCTCCCAGGGGTGGCGGAGCGGCTGGGCGTTGATGCTGATCCAGGTGTGGCGCCCGCCCTTCCGCGGCAACCCCTGCACCGCGCCCGAGACCGGCTTGCCCGTGCGCAGCGTCTTCCGGCTGGGGTGCTCCTCATCCGTGTAGATCTTGCCATCCTCGTGGATGGCGGCCAGCTTCTCGCCCGCGCTGTCGAGGCCCAGCAGCTCGCCCTCGCTGTGGCCCAGGATGCGCTCGGCGCTGGGATTCATCTTCTGGATGCGGAAGTCCTTGTCCATGAAGACGACGCCTTCCGTCATGGCGTGGAACATCGTCCGGTAGCGCACCTCTTTGCCCGCTGTGCCGTCGATCTCGCGCTTGAGGCGGCGGAGGTGCGCGGCCTGATCCGCCAGCAGGTCCAGCGCCTCCTCGTCATCCTCACCGGGCGCGCGGGGCCCGGAGCCCAGAAGCCAGAGGCTTCCCGCAGCACCGGCTTCGTCCGTGATAGCGATCGCGGCGAGGGAGCGCCAGCCCTTCTCCTTGAGCGGCGTCCAACCTTCGGCCTGCTGAAGATCCGGCAGAAGCGTCCAGGGCGCGTCGAGATCCGGCTCCATCGCCCCCACCTCATCCATGGCCGGGGCGTCCATGCCCACACGGCCCAGCGCCCATGCGCCGCTGGGCAGTTTCAACCGCAGCACGGCGGTGTCCGCCTTCCAGCTCTTCGCCGCCAACCGCAGGAAGCCGGACCACTCCTTGTCCAGTTCCGCGTCCGCCCATCCGGCGTCCATGGTGCGGCGCTGGGGGGCCTTGCGGCGGCTGTGGAGGAAGGTATCCATGGAAGTCCGGAGGTGAACCGCCATTGTCCTCCTCATCGCAATTCCGGGAAAGCCTCCAGCAGCATGCGCTTGGCATCCAGCAAACGCGGCGCGGCTTTAGCCATGCGAGCGCGGAAGCCCCGCACGGCCTGGACATCTTCCCGGATCCGCTCGAAGAGCCGCAGACCCAGGAAGGCGGGGATCCAAGCTAGGGGCGCGAGTCCCCAGGGCCGGCCTTCATGGAGGAGCAGCGCCGCCCCGAGCCCCGTCCACAGGAGGAGGAAGAGGAGCCCGGCGAAGATGCCCGTGGTGGCCACCATGTCGATCTCGCGGGCCAGCGCGCGCACGGCGCGGTCCACGATCCACACGGGCGGCGCGAAGAGCAACGCGAAGGGCAGCAGCACCGGCGCCAGCGCGAGCCGCAGCGCCGCGCGAGGCACCCAGGCCGCCACCTCCTGGAACGGGTACGGATGCCCCACCTGGTCAGGGCGCAGGCCGCTGGCCCGCAGCCAGCGTTGCGCGGCCCGCACGCGGTGGCGCAGGCGCGCGCGATCTTCCGCGCCCATGGCCTCCAGCTTCGGCAACAGCGACTGCACGCGGTGGCGGAAGGCCTCCAGATCCGACACGGAGGACGACGCCTCCGCCAGCAGCCAAGCGAGGTTCCGCGCGAGCTTGAGCCGCTCGGCCTCGGTGCCGTGGAGCGTGAGGGGTTTCAGTGCCTCACGGATGCGCGCCGTGAAAGCCCGCACATTCTCCGGCTCCAGCCCCCGCGGTTTCAGATCCTCGAAGGGCACCGCCTCGCCCAGCCGCAGCAGCACGCCCTGGCGGAAGAGCCGCCGCTCGCCATAGACGAGCCCTGCGGGCACGACGGAGAGCGGCCCCGGACAGGACAGCGCCAGCCGCGCCGTGCCCGTCTTCAAGGGCGCGAGGTCGGGCATCCCATGGCTGATGCCTTCGGGGAAGAGTCCCACGATGGCCCCTTGCGCGAAGGCCTCATGCACGGCCGCGAAAGTCTTCTCTGTGGCGCCCGCATCCCCGCCTTCCTGGGCGCGGTGGACCGGAATGGGATTGAACAAAGCCAGGAAAGGCCGCAGCACCGGCTGCTTCCATAGCGTGGCCTTGGCCACGAAACGCGGTGTCCGCGGCAGCAAGGCCGCCGCCACGAGCGGATCCATCAAGGCGTTGGGATGGTTCAGCACCAAAAGAACCGGTCCTTCCGGCAGCGGGGGGCCTTCGACCCGCATGCGGCGGAACCACAGCACGCCCAGGAACCGCGAAAGGATGGCCGCAGCCGTCATGCTTCGGAGCTGTGGCCGGGCGTCCAGCCTCGGGCGAACCACAACGCCACGCCTGACACGATCAGAGCCGGCACGACGATCAGCATGCCCCTCGCCAGGGCGAGGCCAGGCTCAACGCCCGCAGCCTGCAAATGGTCCGTGCGGGCGCCGATGAGCGTGGGGCTGATGGCGTCCCCCAGCAGGTGGATGAAGAACACATTCACCGCCGTGCCGGTGGCCCGCACGCTGGCGGGCAGGCAGCTCACCGTGAGCGCGTTCACGGGGCTCGTGTTCACGAAGAGCAGCAGCAGCGCGCCGAAGAAGAGGCCGTAGACCAGGTTGAGATTGCCGCTCCGGAGGCTCCATACCACCAGAGGGACGGAAGCCAGCAGCGTGAGGCCGCTGAGCCACACGCCTGCGTCGGGAAAGCGCTTCTGCAGCTTGGTCGTGAGCATGCCCCCCAGGAAGGTGCCCACGAAACCGGTGATCAGGACGATGATGCCGAAGCTCCGGCCGGCCTGCGACAGTGTGGCCTCGAAGCGGCGCACCAGCAGCGTGGGCGCCCACACGCTGAGAGAACCCATGGCGAAGGTGTAGGCCACATAGCTCACGGTGCAGGCCACCCAGATGCGGTTCCTGAAGATGGCGCCCAGGCGTTGAAAGAAGGGCTCACCCTTCACCGTGTCCTTCAGCGTGTCGAAGCCGCCCCGGAGGGGATCGGGCTGCATCGCCATCCAGCCCGCGAAGATCAGGCCCGGGAGGCCTACCACCATGAACGCGGAGCGCCACCCGAAATGCTCCGCCAGCGCCCCTCCCAATCCGTAGCCCAACGCGTAGCCGATGGGAAGCGCCATGTAGAACCAGGTGAACTTCGAGGCGCGCTCATCTTCGGGAAAGGAATCCGCCAGCAGGGCCGGGCCCATCACCGCGTAGGCCGCCTCGCCCACACCCACCAGCGAGCGGGTGAAGAGCAGCCCGTGGTAACTGTGCACCAGGGCCGCGCCCGCCGTGGCCAGGCTCCAGAGCGCCACGCCCGCCGCCACGAGCCGGGGCCGGTGGTAGCGGTCCGCCAGCACGCCGAAGATAGGCGCCGCGATCATGTAGACGATGAGAAAGACGAAAGTGAGGCTGCCCAGTTGCGCGTTGTCGAGCGACAGCCCCTTCCCCAGCGGGTCCAGCACCGCCGCCACCACGGAGCGGTCGATGTAGTTCACCAGGTTGATGGCGGTGAGGAGGATGAGGAGGTTGCGGGCTTTGGACATGGGGTTGGAGAAATCGTAGCGAGTATTCACCACGGAGGACACGGAGGGCACTGAGAAAACCTTCTCCGTGCCCTCCGTGTCCTCCGTGGTGAAAAAGGCTTCCCTCGCGCTACCGTTGATCCATGCCCTCTCCTGTCCCACTCCTCTACCGCAAGCCCCAGGAGGGCCGCGACTACTGGACCCTGGACGAGGCCCTGAAAGACCCCGAGGCCGTCATCGCGCGGGCCTTTTCACGAGAAGACTGGATCTACGGCTTCCCCCACCGGCAAGAGCCCTGGCCCGGCATGCGCGCGCTGCAGGCGCTCACGGCCGAGGAGCTGGAGCCGCTCGAAGCCTTCGTGAAGAAGGTGACGGGCGCCAAGCGGCTCTGGCAGGGCAGCACGCCCGAAGGCGCGACGCTGAACCACAACTGCTTCCAGCTCGTGGGCAAGGACGAGAGCGGGCCGCGGCCCCACACGGACAGCCTCAAGCTCTGCCGCTTCGCGGCCGTGATCTACCTGAACCCCAAGCCTCCCGAGGGCACGGGCACCACCTTCTTCCGCCAGCGCCTGCCGGGCGGCAAGCTGGGCGGCAACGCTGTCCAGCTCCCCGCCACGAACCTGGCCGAGGCCCTGGGCACCACCAAGATGCCCCTGGAGACCTGGGCGCCTGAGATGGAACTGGCGAACCGCTACAACCGCATGGTGGTCTACAAAGCCAACCTCATCCACAGCGCCACGCGCTACTTCGGGCGGGAACCCAAAGATCGAAGGCTCACGGCGGTGTTCTTCTGGATGGCGGAGTAGGAAAGCCTCACCACGAAGGCACGAACATCACGAAGGCCACGAAAGAGATTTCTTCGTGCCTTCGTGGTGAGCGCCTTACGGATTGATCACTTTCACCTTGCGGGGCTCGTCACCGCGGCCGCCCTTGTCCTTCTTGGGCAGGAAGATCCAGCCGAGGATACCCGCCACGGCGCTGGACACCAGGGCGCCCCAGAAGCCCGCCCAGAAGCCGCTCACGCGGAAATGCAGGCCCAATGCGCTGGAGAGCGAGCCCGCCAGCCAGAACACCAGGCCGTTGATGAGCAGCCCCAGGCAGCCGAAGGTGCAGAAGTTCGGCAGGAAGGCGATGAACTTCAGCAGCAGCCCCAGCGTCGCGTTCAGCGCGCCGAGGATGACTGCCACGACGATCAGCTCCAGGAAGGGCCCGCCATGGACCCCCGGCACGAAGGCCGCGGCCACGAGGAGGCCAAGGGCGGAAAACAGGAAGCGGAGGAGGGTGTGCATGGGTGGGAGTCCTCGAAACGAAAGATTTCTTGCAGGCTCTTATAAAACGACTAGATTGTTTTAGGAAATCCGGTCCCGTGGAGCCTGCATGAAGAAGATGCTACTTCTGTTTGTCCCCATCCTGCTGGCCTGCACCAAGCCGACGCCGCTTCCCACGCCCAGCGGAAAGGCTGAGGTGATCATGCAGGCCCCTCGAGGGAAGGTGAAGGAGGCTCTTGTGGGCCGGGCCCTGGATACGGGCTGGAACATCAAAAAAGCCGATGAATCCGCGGTGGTCATGGGCCGCCGGTCCGACAGCGTGATGCTGGGGATGTTGGCGGGCAGCCAATACGATGCTCAGCCCGAGCTCCGGATCCGGTACGACTTGGTGGAGGTGGCCGCAGGAACACGGGTGGTGAGCACCGCCATGATCGTGACCAACCCGGACAGCGCCTTTGAACGCATCACCACCCTGGATCCCGGCGCGAAGGCCTACCTCAGCATTCAGGCCGCGCTGAATGAAGTCAAAACGAAGGTCGAGCAGGCTTCCTGATGCCTTGATCTCTTGATCCCGGAGATATCCCATGAAATTACGGACGGTCTTCTTCGGCGGCTGCGCCTGCATCGTGACGCTTTACCTCGCCTATCAGGTGGGCACTGGGATGAATGAAGCCACCAGCGGGCCCTCGCCCTCCCAGGTCGCGGATCATGCCGCGAAAGTGAAGGCGGCCATCCAAAAGCAGCAGGTCTTCGTGGGCATGACTCCGGCCGAGGCCGAAGCCTCCTGGGGCAAGCCCAAGCGCGTGAACCGGACCACCACCGCCCAGGGAACGCGCGAGCAGTGGGTCTATCAGAGCGATAGCTATCTCACCTTCGAGAACGACAAGCTGGTGGCGATCCAGAACTAGGGCTGATACCGCACCACCTTTTGGATATTGAATCGCTCAACAGAGCGCGCTCCGGGTCATCGTAGTCCTGGCAACTCCGGGAACGGCCCGCCGCGGACGCCAACGACCAGTGCATCGTCTGAGGAATGACTAAAGAAGATCGGACACATAGCCAAGCCCTCAATACATCCAACTCAACGCGCACCCGCATTCTTTGGCCAGCTTTTCCGCCAGATCCGGGTCGTGTTTGAGGCTCAGGTCGGGGCCGGCTTTGACGCGGGCGACGAGGCCTTCAGGTGAACGGTACTCGAAGAAGATGGGCAGGTCGCCGGTGTGGGCGGCGAGCACACGGCTGAGGCCGGGTGGGCACTCGCCCACGGGGAGCCGGATGACGGCGCCGGTGAAGCCCTTGCCCTGGAAGGACTCCAGGTCCTCCATGCGGGTGGCGAAGAGCTTGAGCACCGTGCGGTCCTCTTCCTCCTCATCGTTGGCGGCGACGGTCTCCACCCGCAGCTCGCCGGTGATGCGCAGGAGTTGGTCGGGCACGGCCAGGTGGCGGTACTCGTTGAACGGCGTGTGTTTGTTCTTCCAGTCGCCGCGCTTGGTGAGCTGGGCCATGAGCAGCACTTCCAACTTGCCGGCGGTGTCCTCCACCTGAAGGATGGCCCAGGGCTGGCCCTGCTTGTTGGTCTTGAACTGCACGGCGCTGACCATGGCGCCGAGGGTGATCTCGTCGCGGTCGCGCAAGAGGTTGTCCGCCACCTGCTGCTGCAGCTTGGCGATGGAACCCACGGTGTGGACCTTGAGCGCGTCCGTGAACTCGTCCAGGGGATGGCCGGAGACGAAGAGCCCCAGGGTTTCTTTTTCGGCGGCGAGGCGCGCGCGGCGGTCCAGCTGCGGGACATCCTCCGGAAGCCGCCACTCGGCGCTGAGACTGGCCAGCTCCGCATCGTCGAAGAGGCTCATCATGCCCTCGCCGACCTCAGTCCCGCTGGCGGCGGCCGATAGCGCATCCGGCAGGCCCTGCATGAGCGCGGCGCGGTGAGGTTCCAGGCTGTCGAAGGCCCCGGCCTTGATGAGGCATTCCCACACCTTGCGGTTGGCTTTGGAGAGGTCCGTGCTCTTCAGCGCGTGGAAGACATCCTGGAAGCGGCCTTCAGCCTTGCGGGCTTCGAGAATCGCCTCCAGCGCGGAATCCCCCAGGCCCTTCACAGCCCGGAGCCCGAAGCGGATCTGCCGGTCGCCGGTGATGGTGAAGTCCAGGCCGGACTCATTGATGTCCGGACCCAGCACCTGGATGCCCTGGTCACGGCAGTCCTGGATGTACTTCACCACATCGTCCGTGCGGCCGCTCTTGGTGGAGAGGAGGCCGGCCATGAACTCCACACGGTAGTTGGCCTTCAGGTACGCGGTCTCGTAGGCCACCATGGCGTAGGCGGCGGAGTGGCTCTTGTTGAAGCCGTAGCCCGCGAAGTACTCGATGAGGTCGAAGAGCTCGGCGACTTTCTTCGCCTCGAAGCCCCGGGCCTTGCCCTGCTCGATGAACTTGTCCTTCTCCTTCGCCATCTTGGCCTTGTCCTTCTTGCCCATGGCGCGGCGCAGCATGTCGGCCTCGCCCAGGGTGTAGCCCGCGATGGCGCTGGCGATCTGCATGACCTGTTCCTGGTACAGGATCACGCCGTAGGTGGGCGAGAGGATGGGCTCCAGCACCGGGAACGCGTAGGTGACGGGATCGCGGCCGTGGCGGCGCTCCACATAGGTGGTGCCCATGCCCGCGCCGAGCGGGCCTGGGCGGAAGAGCGCGTTGAGGGCGATGAGGTCGTCGAAGCGGTCCGGCCCCAGCTGGCGGAGCAGCTGCTTCATGCCGCCCGACTCGAACTGGAAGATGCCGTCCGTCTCGCTGTTGGCGAAGAGCTGGAAGGTCTTCTTGTCGTCGAAGGCGCGGATGGCCTGCATGTCCACGGGCTTGCCGTGGCGCGCGGCGATGTAGCCCTGGATCTTCTCGATCTGCGTGAGGGTTTCCAGGCCCAGGAAGTCCATCTTCAGGAGCCCGGCGCGCTCGGCCTCCATCATCGTGTACTGCACCATCACCGTGCCGCTGCGGCTGTCCTTGGCCAGGGGCGCGAAGTTCGTCAGGTCGTCCGGCGCGATGATGACGCCCGCGGCGTGGACGCCGGTGTTGCGGGACAGGCCTTCCAGCTTGGCGGCGATGTCGAGGACATTCTTCACCTCGGCATCCGTGTCGTAGCGCTCCTTCAGCTTGTCGGACTCGCGCATGGCCTGGGCCACGCTCATGGGCTGGCCGGGCACCTGAGGCACGAGCTTCGTGAGTTCGTTGGCCCAGCCGAAATCCTTCTCGAAGACGCGGGCCACATCTTTGATGACGGCCTTGGTCTTGAGCTGGTTGATGGTGATGATGTTCGACACGCGGGCGCTGCCGTACTTCTCGGTCACATAGTCGATGACGCGCTGGCGGCCGTCCCGGCAGAAATCGATGTCCACATCCGGCATCGAGACGCGCTCGGGGTTGAGGAAGCGCTCGAAGAGCAGGTCGTACTGCATGGGGTCGATGTCGGTGATCTTCAGCGCCCAGGCCACGATACTGCCCGCCGCCGAGCCGCGGCCAGGACCGACCGGCACGCCCATCTCGCGGGCCTTCTTGATGAAATCCCACACCAGCAGGAAGTAGCCGGGGAAGCCCATGTTGAGGATGGTCTGGAGCTCGAATTCCAGGCGCTCGCGGTACTTCTCCTCCGCGTGCTTGAGCTGGCCGGCCTGCCACATGGGGCGGCATTCCTGGATGCGCTGCTCGAACCAGTCCTTCGCCACTTCCACGAAGTAGCTCTCCAGCGTGTGGCCGCCGGGCACAGGGAAGGTCGGTGTCGCGGGCTTGCGTGTGATGGGGAAGAGGTCCACCTTGGCGGCGATCTCCAGCGTGCGGGCCAGGTACTCGGGATTCTGAGGGAAGACCCGGGCCATCTCCTCCGGCGTCTTCACGAAGAACTGGTCCGTTCCGAAGCGCATGCGGCGCTCGGCGCGCTTCAGCGCCTTGGTACCGATGCAAAGCAGCGTGTCGTGGAGGTCGGCGTCCGCGTGGTTGAGGTAGTGCGAGTCGTTGGTGGCCACGAGCGGGATGCCGGTCTTCTTCGACAGCTCCATCTGGTAGGGGATGATGTCCTTCTCTTTCTGGATGCCCTGGTCCTGGATCTCCAGATAGAAGTCATCGCCGAAGATGTCGCGGAACTCGCGGGCCACCTTCTCCGCCTGATCCAGGCGGTTCTGAAGGATGCGAGCCTGCACCTCGCCGCCGAGGCATGCCGTGAGGGCGATGAGGCCTTCGCTGTGCTCCTTCAGCAGTTCCTTGTCGATGCGCGGTTTGTAGTAGAAGCCTTCCGTGAAGCCCGCGCTGACGAGCTTGGAGAGGTTCGCGAAACCCGTGGCGTTCTTGGCTAGCAACACCAGGTGGTAGCCCGCGTCGCGGGACCCGCTGGGGTCCACGCAATCCTCCATGCCCTCCTCGCCGCTAAGGTTCTTAGCCTCCAGCTTGCGGTCGAAGCGGGTGCGCGGGGCCACATAGACCTCCGAGCCGAGGATGGGCTTCACGGCCCAGTTGCCGTCCTTGTCCGCCGTCTTCTCGCAGGCGTCGAAGAGCTTCATCATCCCGAACATGTTCCCGTGGTCCGTGACGGCCACGGCGGGCATGCCCGTGTCCTTGGCCTTCGTGACGAGGTCCGGGATCCGCGTGAGGCCGTCCAGCAGGCTGTGCTCGGTGTGCGTGTGAAGGTGGACGAAGGACATGCCGGTATTGTCCCGCCGATACCGCGCGATGGGGTAAGTCGCCGCTAATCAACGGCGGTTGCCACAAGAGCGCAGCACGCCAACAAAAGGGGCGCCTCGCGGCGCCCCTTTTCCCGAATCAAGATGCTGCTACTGCGCCTTGGGGAAGAAGAGCTGCAGGCTGTCGGGGCCGAAGAGCTCTGTGGCTGGGACAACATGGGGAGGAGCCATTGGGTAGCCATTGGATCCGTCGGCGCCGTCGGCGATCTTACCCGTGGCGAGCCAGATGGCCATCTGACGCTGCGCCGGTCCAGTGTTGGCGGAACCATCCAACAGCAACCCATGGTTAGCGGGGGTGCCCGTCGTGCCGAACTGGAAGACGCCCTGCGTCGGGCCAGCGATGCTCATGGCGGGGTTAGAGGCCGCCACGGCCGCCTTGAAGGTGGTGTAACTGGTGCCGAACATGAAGGGCACCGCGACGCTGGCCTGGCCGTCGTTGAGGATCTGCGTGAAGCCGCCGCTCACATCACCGCCCAGCTGGGGCGTGCGACCGCCGAGCGCGTTCGCCCAGTAGTTGCCTTCCGCGTTGGGGATGACGAGATCACCCACAGCCTCCTGCGCTGCCACGCGGCCCGCGAGGCGGGATGCGGTGGCGCCGGGCAGCGGGGTCATCATGGTGGCTGGATCCGCGGAATCCGCGATGCTCTGGGCCACCAGGAAGAATTGGTTGTAGGCGGGGCTCCCCGTGGGCACACCGTTGCCGGCGAGCCCCGTGTTCACCGCGGATTGGAAGGCCGGGCTGTCGTGGAGGACGAAGGCGAGCCGGGCTCCGGGCACGCTGAGGAAGCCAGGCATGTTGGAACCACCGGTGGAGCCGGCGTTGCCCGCCAGGAAGATCGTGCCCACGATGCTGCCGAGGCTCTGGCCGACGAAGCGGTGGGTGGTGGGGCCGGTGTTGATCGAAAGCGGGGCCGAGGTGAAGGGGAAGGCCGTGGGGCTGGCCGTGGCAGCTGCGAGCTGGGCCGTCAGGCTGGTGGGATCCGCCGTGGGTTCATTGAGGACCCGCTCCAGGCGCCAGAGGTGGAAGGCGCTGGTGTAGAGGTTGGCGCGGGCCGTGAGACTGGAGGGCAGCATGAAGAAATTGCTGGCCCATTCGGCAGAGGGACGGCCGTTGCCCATGCCGACCGTGACACCCGCGGCGGTGAGGCTACCGGAGGCCCCGGCATCATAACCATGGACGGCCTGGTCAATGGCGATGGTGGCATAGCCTACGCTGGCGGCGGTGTCCGCCATAGCGAGGGCATCTTCTTTGCTGCGTCCGATGCCGTGCTCGAAGATCACAACCGGGTAACCGCCCGCAGGCGCTGCCGTCGTGGGCGTCACAAGGACGAAGGGAACCGTGCGGGTCTGGTGGTAGTACCCGAAGAGCTGGCCGGTATTGGAGCGGAACGCCATGAGCGTGCCGGTGCCGGGCGCGGCGCTGTTGCCGGGGTAGTAGGCGCTGTTGCCGTCTTCATTGCCGCCTGCCACGGCGAGGTGGGCCTGCACGGTGGCGGGATCCATCTGGAGGTCGCCGCTCTGGAACGAGCCCCAGGACACGGTGCCCACATGGCTGTGGGGGATTCCGCCGAAGATCGCGGCGACGGAGCCGGCACCGGAAGGAACGGCCGAGGAACCGATGACCTGGAAGTTGGCGACGCCGTTGCTCCAATGGCGGGCGCTGGCGTTACTGAAGTCCGTGGCGCCCACATTGGCGTTGTTGGCCCAGGCGTAGAGGAGCGTCTCCACTGGCATCAGCGCGGATGTTGAGGCCGGATTCGGCTTCGTGAAGCCCGTGGCGTTGGTGATGGTGCGGCCCATGACGGCGATCTGCGCGTGGCTGGTGATGCCCGTGGTGGCCGAGGCGGCGATGAGGTCCCACATGGTCTTGCGGAAGCCGGAGAAGGCGATCTGGCCGCTCACCGTCACATTGCCCGCGATGGATTCCAGCTGGGTCGCCGTCGCCTGGCCCAGCACGGCGGCGGGATTGGCGGGATCGGTCAGGTCGCCGATGTTCGTGGTGTCGGTGGCGTAGGAAGTCGCGCCGCCCTTCACATACTTCTCGATGCCGAAGACGAGGCTGGAGCCGATGGCGATGCCCTTGGTGTCATGGACGCCGTTGGTGGCCACATAGAGGTAGCGGGAGCCCGGGAGCATGGGCACCTGGGGCATGAGGTAGATTTCCTGCCCGCTGGGAAGCACCTGGTAGGTGAACTGGGCGGAGACATCCACGAAGCCGAGCGCGTTGTTCTCGGTGGAGGACGGGTTGCTCGGCGCGTCCGGCACCACCATGAACACCTTCACGGTGCTGGCGTTCACCGTGGCGGGATCCACCTGGCCGGAGAAGGAGATGTAGATGGGAGCGTTCAGGCCGGAGACGGCGTTGGTGTTGCCCGCCTCCTGCTGGTTTAGCCACACGAGAGCCTGGGGCGGCGTGAAGGGCACATGAGCCGTGGGCACCAGCGTCGTCGTCGTCGCAGCGGTGGCGAGGACATTGGGCAACGGGATGTTGCCCGTGGACGGGTCGAAGTTGGCCGTCACCCCGCTTGTCGTCGGCTTGGGATCGTTCGCTGTGGGGTTGACGCCAGCAGACGATGAGCCTCCGCCGCAGGCGACGAGAAGGAAGATGGGGGCTGCCAGGAGCGCGCCGCGGAATCTTGCGGGCATAGGACACCTCATTGAGACGGACCAGAACGGTGCCAAGAAGATAGCGCGGAGACCCGCGAAATCTACCTAAAACAGAGGCCCCCGGACACGCCGGGGGCCTGACTCAGGGTAGGGTTTCCGCTTATTCGGAGACGGCGAAGACCACCTTCTCGTTGGTGAAGCGGCTCTTGTCCAGGAGCTTCACAGTCGCGCTCTGCTTGTCGGGCGCGATGGTGAGGCTGTAGTGCTGGTCCTTCACGAGCGAGCCGGGCACCACATTGACTTTGCCGATCTTCGTGACGCCCGCGTCGGCGGACGTGAAGGTGAGGCTGTCGTTGGTGCGCAGGTCCACTTCGTTGGCGAAGGCCTCGTTGGTCCACTTGGCGCCCGCGCGGTCCTTGGCGAAGATCGGGATGATGATGACGCCCTGCTTCTCCAGCTCCTTGCGGTTGCCCACGATGTAGTGGAGGGAGTTGAGGTCCGTCTTCTGCTTCTCGGAGAGCGTGGTGAGGTCGCTCACCTGCTGGGTCAGCGTGGTCTTCTCCTGCTGCAGGCCCGCCACATCGGAAGTCAGCTGCTCCTTCTGGGTGGCCAGGTCTGAGACCTCCTCCTGCAGCTTCTCGTTCTGGGCCAGGGCGGTGTCACGCTCGCCCTCGACCTTGGCGCGCTCCTGGCGGTTCAGCTCGTTGGGGCTGATGCGCGCGCGGCCTTTGGCCACCCAGGTGCCGTACACGCCGTTGGAGTAAAAGTGGTAGACCTCCATGCCCGGCGCCAGCTTCTCCATGATGTTCACATTGTCGATGAGCTTCTTGGCATCGGCCTTCCCGACACCCTGCTTCTGGAGGAAGCGCATGGCCAGGCCGTAGTGGCTCTCGCCGGGATGGGCGACATCAGGCTTGGGCAGCTCGGACTTGAGCTTGTCCAGCTTGGTGTTCATGTCCTTGATCTGCTTGTCCTTGTCGATCACTTCCTGGAGCAGCGCCTGGTAGGAGCTGTTCTTCTCGTTCTTGATGCGGTCCTCCAGCGCCTTCCGCTGGTCGTCCGTCAGCTGCATGGTGTCGGGATTGGGCTG
>DASRXV010000101.1:0-7903 GCA_035687325.1 Holophagaceae bacterium | reverse complement strand
GAACATCCTGCTCCAGATCTTCGATGACGGGCAGGCCAGCGACGCCTTCGGCAACCAGGTGGACTTCAAGAACACCATCATCATCATGACTTCCAATGTGGGCAGCCGCGAGCTGCTCAACGAGAAGAGCATGGGCTTCGGCGACCAGGCCGTGCGCCTGGACGCCAAGAGCGGCGAGGCCATGAAGGTGCTGCGCCGCAGCTTCCCGCCCGAGTTCCTGAACCGCATCGACGAGATCGTGGTCTTCAACCGCCTCGGCGACGCCGAGCTGAACCGGGTCGTGGGCCTGCTCATCCAGGACCTCAACGCCACGCTGGCCAAGCACCACCTCCAGGTCGCGCTCACGGACGCCGCCATCGAATGGCTCGTGAAGACGACGGTCAAGGACCGCGCTTACGGCGCGCGCCCGCTGCGCCGCGCCATCCAGCGCAACATCGAAGACCCCCTCGCGGAGCTGATGGTGGGCCGGGAAGACATCCCCGGCGGCATCGTCACCTTCGACCTCGTGGACGACAAGCTCGTGCCGGCCCTGCAAGAGGCCGCCGAAGGGCAGCTGGCAGGAGCCAAAGCATGACGGATGGAGGTCGGCGGATGAACCGGACTTGGCGCCCGGGACGGGGCGCGCTGCTCGCATTGGCGGCGCTAGGCGGAACCGGGGCGCTCAGCGCCCAGGACGCGGAACCCATCACGAAGATCGAGGTGATCGGCGCGGTGCGGCAGACGCCGCAGACCGTGACCTTCCGCGCGGGCGTGAAGGCGGGCGATGACGCACGCGGCCTCGACTACTCCGCCATCGTCCAGCGCCTCTGGGACAGCGGCGCCTTCGACGATGTGAAGGTGGAGCTGGAGCCCGACGGCGCCGGCCAGAAGCTGGTGATCCGCGTCGTGGAGCGGCCCGTCATCAAGGAGATCGACTACCGCGGCGGCACCGAGGTGGGCGTCACCAACCTCAAGGACAAGATCAAGGAGAAGGGCTTCGGGCTCAAGACCGACGCGGTCTACGACCCCGAGACGGCCCGCAAGATCAAGAATGTCATCGTGGATGTCTGCCAGGAGAAGGGCTTCCGCACGCCTGATGTGGAAGTGAAGGTGGAGCCCATCGCCCCGGGCATCGCGCGCCTCGTCTTCGATGTGAAGGAAGGCGGCAAGACCCATCTCACCAGCGTGGACTTCACGGGGGAGAAGGCGTTCTCCGAGAACACGCTCCGCAAGGCCATGAAGAAGACCCGGCGCCACTGGATGTTCTCCTGGCTCACGAACCACGACCTCCTGATCCAGAAGAACCTCGATGAGGACCTGGAGAAGGTGAAGAAGGCGTACTGGCGCAAGGGCTACAAGGACGCCTTCGTCGGCGAGCCCACCATCGAAGTGAAGGACTTCACCACCGGGAAGCAGAAGGCCAAGAACCTGAAGCGAGTGGCCCAGGGCAAGTCCCCCAAGTACGACCTCCGCGCCGCCATGACGGTGCCCGTCATCGAGGGCGACCAGTTCTTCGAAGGGCATTTCGCCGTGGAGGGCAACAAGCTCTACAAGACCCAGCTGTTCCAGGCCAAGTACGCCGAGCAGAAGCGGGACAACCACTCGCTCATCGCCCAGGCTTTCGGCATCAAGCCCTCCCTGGAGGAACCGAAGAAACCCACGCCGTTCGACATGGACGCGCTCGACGAAGGCATCAGCAAGGTCAAGGAGGCCTACAGCGACCGCGGCTACATCCTGTTCCACGCGGACAAACAGTTCACCACCCGTGAAGTGGACGGCCGCAAGTATGTGGACACCACCCTGAAGGTGAGCGAGGGGGAACCCCACACACTCCGCCGCCTGGAGTTCGAAGGCAACACCACTACCAAGGACAAGGTGCTCCGACGGTCGGTGCTGCTCCGCGAAGGCTCCCTCTTCTCCTCGGCCCTGTTCAAGGACTCCATGCTGCGCCTGAGCCAGCTGGGGTACTTCGATGTGAAGGACCAGGAGCCCAAGGTCGACCTCGTGCCAGACAAGCCCCAGGTGGATGTGACCATCAAGGGCGTGGAGGCCGGTGTCAACGAAGTGCTGTTCCAAGGCGGCTACGGCCAGCTCTTCGGCTTCTCCCTGGGCGCCAGCTTCAGCACCCGGAACCTCGGCGGCGGCGGCGAGACGCTCTCGCTCCAGTACACCACGGGCAAATTCCAGAAGAACCTCTCGGCCTCCTACACCGAGCCCTTCGTGCTGGACCTCCCCTATTCGCTGACGACCTCCTTCAGCAACGGCTCGGTGGACTACGACGCGTCCCGCGTCGGCGTGGCGAACGCCTACAGCCAGTTCACCCGCTCCATCGGGATCGGCGGCGGCGCCTACCTGAGCAACTGGTTCCGCAACCAGCAGTGGGCCAATTTCACCACCGTCAACCTGGGCTATTCCTTCCGCCTCATCCGCATCGAGGGCGGCCGCAACTACTACTTCCGGGACATCAACAGCCAGGTGACCTCCTCCGTGACGGCAGGCATCACCTACAACACCGTGGACCAGCCCTTCAAACCCAGCCGCGGCCTGTCCGCCTCTTTCAGTTTCGAATACGGCGGCTGGCAGTTCGGCGGCGACCGGCCCTACCTCCGCGCCACCTGGGATGTGGCGAAGTATGTGACGCTCGCCGAGCGGAACACCTTCGCCGTGCACTTGAACTACGGCTACCTCCGCAACCTCAGCGACCAGCCCCTGCTCCCCTTCCAGCTCTACCGGCCTGGCGGCGAGAACAGCCTCCGCGGCTACCAGTACGGCCAGGTGGGAAGCGTCCTCTTCGACAACCTGGGCAACCCTGTGGTCGTGGGCGGCAACAAGCAGTTCATCGCCAACCTCGAGTACCAGTTCAAGATCGCGGACCAGTTCCGCACGGTGCTCTTCTACGACGCCGGCAACGCCTGGAGCCCAGGGACCTCGATCTTCGACCACAGCCCCGTGAATTACACGCTCAACGGCCAGACCATCAGCTACCGTGACCCCGCCCTCCTGCGGAGTTTCGGCGTGGAGCTGCGGTTCTTCCTGCCCATCAGCCCGGCCCCGCTCCGGCTGATCTGGTCCAGGAAGGTGAATCCCTACCCCTTCGACACGAACAGCCAGAACGACTTCCAGTTCAGCGTGGGCACCACTTTCTAACTTTTTCCAGGAGTTCTCCGATGCGCCGTTCCCTCCTCGCTCTCGCCGCCATCACGGCTCTCTCGGCCCCCCTCGCCGCGCAGCAGGCTGCCGCTCCTCCGGCTGCCCAGCCCGTCATCGACAAGTTCGCCGTGCTCGTTCCGCAGCGCGTCATCGACCAGAGCGGCCATTGCCGCAAACTCTTCTCCGGTCTCGAGCTCCAGCGCAAGCAGTGGCAGGACAAGCTGGAGGCGAAATCCGTCGAAGGCCAGCAGCTGCAGAAGCAGCTCCAGGCGACGGGCCTGTCGGATGAAGGCAAGGAGAAGCTCCAGAAGCAGCTCCGCGACCTGCAGTACGACTTCAACAAGATGCAGGAGGACGCGAAGGCCGACATGGAGAAGGCCCAGCAGAAGGCCGGGGCCCAGTTCAACCAGGATGTGGCCCCCACCCTCGAAGAGATCGCCAAGGCGAAGGGCCTCCAGGCCGTGATCCAGTACAATCCGGGCCTCTTCGCCTACCTGGACGAGGGCGCGGCGATCTCCTTCAGCGACGAAGTCGCCAAGCGCGTGGACGCCAAGTTCCCAGCGGATGCCGGCTTCGGCGCCGCCGCGAAGCCCGCGACCAAGCCCGCCGGCAAGAAGTAGACAGCTCCCAACCTGACGCGAAGAGGGCCCCGCGACGGGGCCTTCTTCGCGTCAGGAGCGGCCCGTGGAGCCGTAGCCGCCCGCGCCGCGGGCCGTGGCGCCCAGGGCGTCGAGATGGTCCACCGGTTCCCAGACGGCCTGGGACACGGGCGCGAGGATGAGCTGGGCGATGCGCTCGCCGCGCTTGAGGTCGAAGGGCGCGTCACCGTGGTTGATGAGGAGCACGGCCACCTCGCCGCGGTAGTCCGCGTCAATGGTGCCGGGCGCGTTGAGCACAGTGAGGCCATGCTTCAGCGCGAGGCCGGAGCGCGGGCGCACCTGGCCTTCGCAGCCTTCGGGGATGGCCATGGTGAGGCCCGTGGGCACGAGGCGCCGCTGGCCCGGGATGAGCGTCCAGATCTCGGCTTCGGGGATCGCCGCCCGCAGATCCATGCCCGCCGCGTGGGGCGTGGCGTAAGCGGGGAGTTCCAACCCTTCGCCGTGGGGAAGGACATGGACAGGCACGCGCATCAGGCCTCCCTCACCAGCTGGCCGCAGGCGGCTTGCACATCGCGGCCGCGCGAACGCCTTACCGTCACGAAGCAGCCATCGGCCTTGAGCCGGTCGCTGAAGGCCTGGATGCGGTCCTCCACGGGCTCGTGGAAGGGCGAGTGCGCGTGCTCGTTCATGGGGATGAGGTTAACCACATGCTTGTGGCGCAATTCGCCCAGCCACGCCGCCAGCCGGTCCGCGTCCTCGTCCGTGTCGTTCACGCCCGCCAGCAGGACGAATTCGAAGGTGAACTTCTCGTTGGGGCGCAGGTCCCATGCGTCCAGCGCGGTCCGCAGCCGCGCCAGGTTCCAGGCGCGGTTCACGGGCATGGTCTTGCTGCGCATCTCGTCCGTCGTCGCGTTCAAGGAGAGCGCCAGCAGAGGCCGGGGCTTCAGCTTGGACAGCTTCTCGATGCCGCTCACAAGGCCGGAGGTGGAGACCGTGATGCGCGAGGCGGCGAGGCCCAGGCCGCGCGGATCGCACATCACGCGGAGAGCCTGGTGCACATTGACGAGGTTATGGAGAGGCTCGCCCATGCCCATGAAGACGAGCGTGAGCTGGCTGGGGCTTTCAGGGCCCAGCTCGGACATCAGGCGCAGCACCTGGCCCACGATCTCGCCCACCTGGAGGTTGCGGCGGATGCCCATGGCGCCCGTGGCGCAGAAGGTGCAGCCCATGGCGCAGCCCACCTGGCTGGAGACGCAGAAGGTGACGCGGGGATGTTTCACGCGACGCGGCATGTGGACAGCTTCGATGCGCTGGCCGTCCGCGAGCCCCAGCACGAGCTTGGTGGAGCCGTCGCTGGAAGGATGCCGCTCCAGGATCTCCGGCAGGCTCAAGTCCGTGTTCGCCGCCATCCAGTCCAGCGCGCCGTGCCCGAGATCCAGCGCTCCGCCTTTCCAAGTCCAGGGCCGCTGCAGCCGACTGAAGAGGTGGGCGCCGCCGATGGGCGCGTCGCGCGCGTCGAGATCTTCCGGCAGCAACCCGTAGGCCGAGGGCCGTCCCTGCGCTTCCGGCGCGGGGCGTTCCCAGGGATAGGCGAGCGGCTCGGTCATAGGAAAGGGGCCGTCACGGCCCCTTTCCATTCTAGCTCAGCCTCAAGTCTCAGGCCGCCGCCTCCGCCGGTTTGGGCGCCTTGGGCAGCACCAGCAGGTTGCCGCCCAGGCAGAGGGCCGCGCCCATCGCAAGGGGCCACTCCCAGTGCAGGTGCTCGAAGAGCGTGGACAAGGCCAACGCCACGACCGGGATGGCCACCATGGCATAGCCCGCGCGGCCCGCGCCGATGCGGCCGATGAGCGTGAGGTAGGCGCCGAACGCGAGCACGGAACCGAAGAGCGAGAGGAAGGCCAGCGAGCCCAGGTAGCGGAAGGAGGTGTCCAGCGTGAAGGGCCGTCCCGCGACGAGGCAATAGAGAGCCACGAAGGTGGCGCCGTAGAGCATGCCGAAAGCGTTCGTCTGCATCACGGGCAGGCCCCGCTTCTGGTTCCGCTGAGAGACGAGGTTGCTGAGGCTGGAGGCCACGGTGCCTGCGATGGCGAAGATGAGTCCTGCCCGGAGCCCGGCGCCGCCATGCAATGCCGCGCCCGCGCCGGGCAGGCAGATGATCCCCACGCCCGCCACGCCGATGGCGGCGCCTAGCAAAGCCTTCACCGCGAGCGGCGTGGCGAAGAAGAGCCGCGCGCCCAGAAGGTTGAGGATGGCCAGTAGCGAGAAGATGACTGCCATGAGGCCTGAGGGGATGCGCTGTTCCGCCAGATAGACGCACACATAGTTCACGCCGAACATCAGCGCGCCCTGCAGGGCTAGCCAGCCGTGCTCCCGCAGGGTGAAGCGGAGCTTCAAGCCGCGGCCCAGGCACCAGGCCGCCAGGATCGCGGCCGCGAGCCAGAAGCGGTAGGCCACGGAAACCTCCGGCGCCACCTTGCCGTACTGGAAGGTGATGGCCAGCCAAGTTGAGCCCCAGATGAGCACGGAAGCGAGGTAGAGGGACAGGTTGCTCATGGGTTCAATCCTTGCGCGGCGCGTGCAGCGCCAGCAACAGCGCGCAGGCAGAAGCCGTGAACACCGAGTAGTCCAGCGGCTCCTTGGGGCCGAAGGAGATGGCCATGGCGAGACCGAAGACCGCCAGCAGCCCCGCGCTGGCGAGGGCTGTCCATCGCGGTTTGAACCCGATGACGAGCGCGAGGCCGAGGACGAGTTCCGCGACCGTGGCCGACCAGGCGAGGAAGGGGATTGTGCGGGCCGGCATGAACGCGTTCACCTGCGCGGTGTAGGCCTCGAAATGCGCGAAGTCGCCGTAGCCCACCCCCTTGCCCCAGAGTCCGAAACGGGAGGCGATGCCCGAAAGGAAGGCCGCGCCGAGGGCGAGACGGGCGTAAAGGGTGATCCACCGTTCCAGATCGAATTTTCTCGGGACCGTCATGGCTTGCCTCCAGGAAGGGCTGAGCTGAGCTCCGCCTCGTGGTCACAGGTGAAGATGGCGAGGAATCGCGCGGGCTCGGTCGCGCTGGCGTTGGCCGAGACAAGGTGGGTGACGTCCGGTGCCTCGTAAAAGCTCTCACCGGCCTGATAGAGCCTCGCCTCAGGCTGTCCTTCCACCTGGCTCCTGATCGCGCCTTCGAGCACATAGACCATCACGGGGAAGGGATGCCGGTGGGGTTCGGAGGATTCGCCGGGGCCGTAATGCACCTCCAGGATCTTCATGGAGAGGTTCGCGCGATTCAAGGGGGGCAGCGAATGGGCCGCGACCAGGCGAACGCGGGGCGGGGAGCCGGCAAAGAGGCTGGATCCCAGGGCGAGGAGGAGCGCGAGCCGCATCAGGCCCTCTCCGCGAGATCGGCGAACTCCGCCTGGAAGGCTTCGTAGTCGGGCATGGTGCCGCTAGGGCGCGACAGCTCCCAGGCGTTCGGGATGAGCTGCCATCCGAGATGGCCGTAGTACGCCTTCGCGATGGGCGATGCGAGGAGGACCCAATGGATGTCAGGACCCAAGGCCGCGGCCTCATCCAGCAAGCGCTTGCCGACTCCCTGCTTCTGGAACCCGGGGTGGATGGCCAGGTCGCAGACATAGCCGTCGAAGGCGAAGTCGGTCCAGCCGCGCAGCAGGCCCACGAGGCGCTCGCCGTCATAGGCGCTGATGACCACATTGGCGTGCAGGAACATTTTCGCGATGCGCGAGGGATCGCCGATGGGACGGCGCAGAGGTGAGGCCGCGTAGAGGGCGCGGATGGCGTCCAGGCCGGGGCGGCGGTCGTGGTGGAAGGTGATCACTGGGCCTCCGGAAGGTCGAGGCGGAAACCCACGCCCAGGCGGTTCCAGCCGTTGATGGAGAGCACCGCGAAGGTGAGGGCCACGATCTGCGTCTCGCTGAAGTGCGCCTTCAACGCCGTGAAGGGCGCGTCCATGTCCGGGTGCTGGGTGAGTTTCGTGAGGGCCTCCGCCCAGGCGAGGGCCGCCTGCTCGGCGGGCGTGAAGAGATCCGTGTCCCGCCAGCCCGCGAGCACGGCCAGGCGGCGGGGCGACTCGCGCCGCTTGAGAAGGTCCGCGGCGTGCATGTCCATGCAGTAGGCGCAGCCGTTCAACTGGGAGACGCGGAGATCGAGCAGGTCCAGCAGCTTCGGGTCC
>DASRXV010000100.1:0-13457 GCA_035687325.1 Holophagaceae bacterium | reverse complement strand
TCGATGCGCAGGATCTCGCCCTCAGCCACGCGGTACTGCTTGCCGCCGGTCTGGATGATCGCGTACATGCTTGCCTCTCGAGTTGTGCGGCGTGGGGCGGCGATCCGGCAGGATGCACTTAGGGCCCATGGCCAATCAGGCCTTCCAGGATGCCCCTGAAAGCCCCTGGATTCAAGGAAAATGTCCAAACCGGGCCCCTGGAATGGGAAGATCTGAGCCATGGGCATGGATTTCCAGGATTTCCTCAAAAAGCTGGAGGTGGCGGGCGAGCTCCACCGCGTGAAGGCGGAGGTGGACCCGCACCTTGAGATGGGAGCCATCGCGGACCGGGTGAGCAAGGAGCCGGGGGGCGGCAAGGCCCTGCTCTTCGAGCGCCCCAAGGGCCACAGCCTGCCCGTGCTGATGAATGTCTACGGTTCCAAGCGCCGCATGGAGATGGCGCTCGGCGTGGAGAAGGAAGCGCGCGGCCTGGACGCCATCGCGGACCGCATCGAGAAGCTCATCCAGGAAGCCATGCCCAAGCCGGGCCTGGGCTTCTTCGACAAGCTGGCCAAGCTGCCCATGCTGGCCGAGGTCGGCGCTTGGATGCCCAAGACCGTGCGCAAGGGCATCTGCCAGGAGGTCGTGAAGACGGGCGATCAGGTGAAACTTTCCGAGCTGCCCGTGCTCACCACCTGGCCCGGCGATGGCGGCCCCTTCATCACGCTGGGCATGAGCCACACTCTGAACAAGGCGACAGGCCACCGCAATGTGGGCTTATATCGACTCCAGGTCTTCGACGACCACACGCTGGGCTTCCACACGCAGCTTCACCATGATGGCGCCCGCAATCGCCATGGCTACGGACGCGATGAGCGGATGCCCGTGGCCGTGAGCTTCGGCGGCGATCCATCGCTGACCTACGCTGCCACGGCACCCCTGCCTCCATTCCTGAGCGAGCTGATGTTCGCGGGCTTCCTCCGCGGCGAGGGCATCGAGATGGTGAAGTGCGTCTCCAACGATCTCGAAGTGCCCGCCGATTCCGAGCTCGTCATCGAGGGTTTCGTGAATCCCGGCGAGCTGCGGCGCGAGGGCCCCTTTGGTGACCACACGGGTTACTACTCGCTGGCGGACGACTATCCGGTGCTGCATGTCACCGCCATCACGCACCGCAAAAACTCCGTCTACCCCGCCACCATCGTGGGTCGGCCGCCCCAGGAGGACGCCTGGCTAGGCTATGCCACGGAGCGCATTTTCCTGCCGCTCCTGCGAATGGTGCTGCCGGAAATCCGCGACATGCACCTCCCCGCCGCGGGCGGCTTCCACAACCTCGTCATCGTGAGCATGAAGAAGGAGTACCCCGGCCACGCGCAGAAGGTCATGAGCGCCATCTGGGGCACGGGCCAGATGATGTTCAGCAAGGCCGTCGTGGTGGTAGACGAGGACATCGACCCCCACGACATGAACGAGGTGCTCTTCCGCGTGACGAGCAATGTGGATCCGCGCCGAGACCTGCTCTTCACGGACGGGCCCCTGGATGTGCTGGACCATTCGAGCGACCGCTTCGCCTTCGGAAGCAAGGTGGGCATCGACGCCACGCGGAAGAACAAACCCTTTGACGGTTTCAAACGCGAATGGCCCGAGGATCTGGTGTTCCCCGACGAGGTTCTGGCTAAGATCACGGCCCGCTGGAAGGATTACGGCTTCTGAACGGAGAAGGCCCCGCGGGCGCGGGGCCTTCTTTTCGAATCAGGGCTTTCAGAACTTGAAGGTGACGGCCAGGTTGATGGCGTCGGCTTTGAAGGTCCCGCCGCTGAACTTGGGGTGGCTGGAGGTGTAGCGCGCCTCGGCGCCCAGCACATCGGAGAACTGCCATCCGCCGCCGAGGGCCCAGGCGAGGGCGGTCTTGTTGTCGCTGACATCGCCATAGGGATTGCTGGTCTGGATCTTGGTGTTCTGCGCGCCGATGCCGCCGGTGGCGTAGAAGCCCTCCATGCGCTGGGCGGGGAAGTACATGTAGTCCGCGCCCAGGGAGAGGGCCTTCACCTTGTTGTCGTTCGTGAAGACCGGGTTGCTCACGGAGGCGCTGTAGAAGCCGTAGTCCACGCGGGGGCGGATCACATGGCCGGAGCCCAGGTCCACAGTGGCGTTCACGCCCACAGTGGCGCCGACCTTGTTGTCGATGAAGTCCTTGAGGTCGGACTGGGGGATGTTGATGCCGGCCTGGATCCCGAAGTGGGCATCCTGGGCGGCCAGGGGGGCGGCCGCGAGGGCCAGAGGGGCGAGCACGAGAAGCAGTCGCTTCATGAGTTCTCCTGTGAGGGACCGTCCGGAAGGGACAGTGGTTCCGCTACGCAGCAACTTGGCAGGGGTTGAGCGCGGGAATGTCGCAGGATCGTCACGCGAGCCGTGAAGCTTTCTCAAGGAGTCGCGCAAATGCGGAAGAGGCGCCGGTTAGGGCGCCTCTCATCGCGGCCGGAACGGATCTGTTTACTCGGCGGTCTTGCGCTCGCGGAGGCGGCCGGACTTGCCCAGCTTCTCGCGCAGGAAGTAGAGCTTGGCGCGGCGCACGCGGCCGTGGCGCACCACCTCGAGCTTGTCGATGGTGGGGGCGTGCAGGGGGAAGACGCGCTCCACGCCCACGCCGCTCGCGATCTTGCGGACGGTGAAGGAGGTGCGGATGCCGCCGCCCTTGATGGCGATGACGGTGCCCTGGAAGAGCTGGATGCGCTCCTTCTCTCCTTCCTTCACCTTGACATGCACCTTCACGGTGTCGCCGGGGGCGAGCTTGGGGAGATCCTTGCGCAGCAGGCCGGATTCGACCTTCTCGAAGATGAAATCGCTCATGCGAAACTCCTGAAGGCCAGCGGTCCTGCTCGGCGGCTCTCGGAGAGAGGCCAGGGACATGGCTCGAAGGCGTCCACGGGGACGCGAACGACCAGTCTATCAAAGACCGGTCTCCGGGCAAGGCCTATTCGCGAGGCCAGCCCTTCCAGCTCTTAGGCTTGGGTAGGTCCCAGGTCTCGGGATGCTCCACTTGCCACGCCGCCCACTGCTCTGGGCGGGAAAGGCCGCCCCTCCTTTCCGCGAGGAAGGCCACCCAAAGATCGGGGCGCAGGCGCTTCGTGCGGGCCATGGCCTCTCGCAGGCGCCAGAGATGGATGGCCCCGTGGTCCCCGGACTGGAGTACGGCCGGGACCGCCAGTTCTTCGAAGGTCGCGGGCTTGGTGAAGTGGGGATGGTCCAGCAGGCCGCCGGCGAAGCTGTCGGCTCCGGCCGAGGCCTCGTTGCCCAGCACGCCCGGGAGCCAGCGGCAGACGGCATCGATCAGAAAGAGCGCGGGCAACTCGCCGCCGGAGAGCACTGCCTCACCCACGCTGAACTCCTGATCCACGAAGCGGTCCACGGCCCGCTGATCCAGGCCTTCGTAGCGCGTGCAGACGAGGAGGACCTGATCGAGGCCTGCCAGCTCGCGCACATCCGCGTGACGCAGGGGCGGCGCAGCGGGACTGAAGTGGATGATCCGGGCGTTTCCCGCCCGCGGCACGGAGGCCAGCGTGTCGCGCAGCACCTCGGGCCGCAGCACCATGCCAGGTCCGCCGCCGTAGGGCGTGTCGTCCACATGGCCCGTGGCGTTGCCCGCGAAGGGCCGGTAGTTGTGCGTGTGCAGCTCGTGCCCAAGCTCCCGGAAGGCGCGCCCCGTGACACCGAGCCGCGCGGCATCGAAGAATTCCGGGAAGAGGGTGAGGGCGTCGAAGCGCATCACTCGAAGATATGACGGAAGTGCAGGGCGGCGCGGAGGCCCTTCACCACGATGTCGAAGGAGACGATGAAGTAGACCGTCGTGGCCACGCTGCCCGCGAAGCCGAGCCAGGCCGCCAGGGGCCGGTCCTCCAGGAGCGCGATGCCCATCATCAGCAGCGCCGCGCCGGGCAGCAGGTTGGAGAAGGGCAGGAGCAGCGGCAGGGCCAGCAGCAGCGCCGTCCATGTGACGAGCACGCCCATGAGGCGTCGCGGAAGGGGTTTCGATGGGGCCGTCCGCGGGCCCATGCGGTCCAGGAACCGTCCGGCCTTGGCGAAAATCTCCTTGATGCGTCCGTGCTGCAGTTTGTACTGGAGGGCTTTCTGGGGAAGCCAGGGATAGGCCCGGCCCGCGGCCATCTGGGCGCCCAGGCCCACGATGCCGAGGGCGAGCACATTGGTGACGCCGGGGATGAAGGCCGTGGCGGACAGCGCCACGATCCCGAGGCCGTAGATATGCTCGGCGCCGCCGCGGTCCAGGAGATCCTGGAGGGTCACAGCCTCCTCCTTGCCAAGGAGAGAGTCGAACAGCTCGAAAAAACTCTGTCGGCTCATGGACCCGGGGGCCGCCGGGACTGGCCGGGGCGTGCCAGCTGCCCGCAGGCGCCCGCCACATCCTGCCCCCGAGACCGTCGCACGCTCACGATGACGCCCTCATCCGCGAGCAGGCGGCAGAGCTCGGAGACGCGGCCCTCGTCGGGCGGTTCGAAGCCGCTGCCCTCGTGGGGATTGAAGGGGATGAGGTTCACCTTGCTTGGGAAGCGGGAGGCCAGCGCCACGAGACGGCGGCCGTCATCGATGGAATCCGTCACGCCCTTCAGGAGCACATACTCTAGCGTGATGCGCTCATTGGTCTGGAGCGGGAAGCGGGCCAGCGCGTCCGTGAGCGCCTCCAGGTTCCACACGCGGTTGACGGGCATGATCTTCGAGCGGTATTCGTCCGTAGTGCCGTTGAGGGACACGGCGAGGCGCGGCCGCTTCTTGAACGCCCCCAGCCGGTCGATGCCCGTCACGAGGCCCGAGGTGGAGACCGTGATGCGCTTGGGCGAGAGGCTCAGCCCCGTCGCGTCCGTGAGGGTCTCGAAGGAGGCCATGAGGTTGTCCAGGTTGTGCATGGGCTCGCCCATCCCCATGAAGACGATGTTGAGCGGGTCCGGCTCGCCATCGCTCCCCACGGGCGCGCCGTGGCGCCGCAGCATGCTCACCACCTGACCTGTGATCTCGCCCGGCAGCAGGTTGCGCAGGATGCCCATCTGGCCCGTGGCGCAGAAGGTGCACCCCATGGCGCACCCCACCTGGCTTGAGAGGCAGAGAGTCGTCCGGTTGGCGTAGGGCATGTGGACGCCCTCGACCTCCTTCCCGTCGGCGAGGCGGAAGGCGTGCTTGGTGGAGCCGTCGCGGCTGGGCACGCTCTGGACAATCTCCGGCCAAGTGATGTCAGCCGCATTCGCGAGCTTGGTCCTCAATCCCTTGGAGAGGTTCGTGAACTCCTCCCAAGTCCCGAGGCGATGTTTGTAAAGACCCTCGAAGACCTGGTCGCCGCGCCAGGCCGCTTCGTCGAGACCGGACATCAGCTCGCGCAGCCCCGCGCGGCCCAGGAGTGCGGCATTGGCGCGCGCCCGTGGCGCCAGCTCCGGCGCGGGCTGGTCCCAGAGCTGCATCAGTCGAGGGCGATGCGGAAGTCCTGCAAGACACGGGCGTCCTCATCCGACCAGGACCCGGAAGGCACCGCCGCCTCTTCTTCCTCGCGCGTGGCCAGGGTGGCCTCCAGCACCAGGCAGAGGTCGTAGCCTTGTTCCTGGATGCGGAGCGCGAGATCGCGGCAGGCGGGATCCTCCGCCAGCGAGTTGAGGAGGGAATCGCCCAGCTCGCTCACCAGCTTCTGGATCTCTTCAGGCAGATCCATGGCGTCCTCCCCTGAAGAAGATTCTACGATCCTCCGCAAGCGTTTCCGTCTCATGCGAGGTTGAACCAGGCGCGGATCTGGCGGACCAGCTGTTCGCGGAAGCCGCCAAGGGGAGCGGCCTGCGCGTCCGGGCGCGCGGCGCCCCGGCGCGCCATGAGATCCGCCAGCTGCTCCAGCACTTCCGGCTCGCGCTTGAGGCTCGCCTCGAAGGCGGCCTTGTCCATCTCCAGCAGCAGGGCCGCGGTCGCGGCCACCACCGTGGCGCTGCGGGGGGCGCCGGTGAGCAGGCTCGTCTCGCCCAGCCATTCGCCTGGGCCCAGCTCCGCGATGGTCTTCCAGAAGAGGCCGTGATAAGGCGTCTCGCGCTGCTCGGACCGCACCACGGCGAGCCGGCCCTCCAGCACCGCGTAGAGCGAGTCGCCGGGGTCGCCCTCCCGCAGCACGCCTTCGCCCGGCGCCTTCATGCGCAGGCGGACCCTGCCCCTGAGATCCTCGCTCCAGTGCTCCGGCAGGTGGAGCAGGTGGACGAGCGAAGCGAGCTGCTCGCCGCTAGGCTCGGCAGGCTGCGGATTCACGGGGCTGGGACCGTGCGGCCCCATGAGCGGGACGCCTTCTCGCGCGAGTACGGTGGTGGCCAAGCGGTTCACCTCGTCCTTCGAAGCCTTGCTGTGGCGGAAGCCGAGGGGCCACCACTGGCATTCGAGGACAACACCGCCTTCCTTTTGCCCCCAGACCACGGCCTTGGGCCGTTTCTCCGGCGGATGGGGGACGCCGGCGAGGGCCACGGCGAGCAGGTCCAGGATCTCGTGCATCCGCGCGCTGGGCTGGACCGTGTAGTAGGCGGTGCGACGGTGGAAGCCGACCGGGGCGTAGAGATTCGTGACGACGCTCTGGGCCATGAGGCGGTTGGGCACGAGGTCCGTGTCGCCGTCCCAGCTCACGAGCTGCACCGCGCGCCAGGTCATGGCCTCCACGCGGCCGACAAACGAGGGTCGGGCGCTCCCGAGGGTCGAGCCGCTGATCTCGATCCAGTCCCCGACCTCGAAGGCGCTGTCCAGGCTCAGCGAGAGGCCCGCGAAGATGTTGCCCAGGGTCTCCTGCATGGAGAGGCCGATGACCGCGGCCACCAGCGCGCCGGTGCCCAGCAGCTGCGTGAGGCTCACGCCCGCCACATGGCGGAGCAGCCCTCCCGCGGCAAGGATGTAAAGCAGCACCACGATCATGTCTCGTGCGAAACCAGGTGTGGCGTTGCGGCTTTGGCGCGCCAGCGGGTCCACCACGAGGAAGGTGATGGCGCGCACGGCGAGGAAGGCCACGGCGATCCAGAGCACCTCGACAGCCCTTTCACGCATCAGAGGGTTGCCGCTCAGGCGGTGGAAGGCGTAGGCCCCGCCCGCGACGAGCAGGGCCAGGATCACCCAAGCCAAGGCCCGCCGCTGGGGGCTGATGCGCTCACGGAGGTCGCGGAACATGGCCGAAGTATAGGGGCCTATCCAAGAAATCCCCAGCAGGCGTCACCATGCGTTGTCAGACTCGCTTCGCATAGTAACGCTGCCCGGGGGGATTTCTTGGATAGGCTCCTAGCGGGAAGCGGCGTCGTTCAGGCGGGAGACAGCCTCGCGAGGATCAGGCGCGTCCCAGATCGCGCGGATCACCGCGATGCCATCCAGGCGCGGATGCTTCAGCACCCCAATGTTCTGGGCGTTGATGCCGCCCAACGCGAGAAGCCGCGGGCCGGACGGGGCTGTGTCGAGGAAGCGGTGCAATCGCGCGGCGCCCCAGGGCGCGCCCTTGCCGGGCGTGGCGAGGACGGGGGCGATGAGCAGTTGGTGGCAGCCGCTGCGCGCGACGGACTGATTCTCGTCATGAAGCGGGCGGGAGAGCGGCACGAGGCCTTCGAGAACATCCGGATATGCCTCCGGCGCGTGGAGGCCGCATCCGGCCGCCAGGGCGATGTCGAGACGGCCGCCCACCCACAACTCCACTTCTGGCGCCTCGTCGCGGCACCAGAGGGCGGCGTCGAGCAGCGCCCGCGCCTCCATCTCCTTTTCGCGGATGAGGAAGCCATCCACGCCGCTCCGCAGCACGGTGCGCCACTTCGCGGGATCCAAGCCGGTGCCGGGCGTGATGGCGAGGATGAACATCAGGCGAAGAGGGAGCGCAGAGCGTCCGGGTCGGCCTTGGGAAGGGCCAGCACCGGCAGGTTCTCCTCCACATGGACCACCCGGCCCATGCCGCAGAGGGCCGTCGTCACGCCCGGGCATGAGCGCGTGAACTGCAACGCGATCTGCGCAGCCGTCACACACCCAGGCAGCGCCTTCGCAAGGGTGCCGCGTTGGGCCTCCACGGAACCGAGGATGCGGGCCTGCAGCATGGAGGCGCTGGTCTGCACCGAGATCCCCAAGCCCTGCGCGGCTTCCAGCAAAGTTAGGCGCTGGCCGTCGAGTTCCTGTGTGGGTTCGGTGAACGCCTCCGGCATCCCGAGGTTCAGGGGCGCTTGCACCCAGCGGAAACCGTGGCGCGGGCCGCCGATGGATTCCGCGAGGTGCCAGAGCCGCGCGAGGTCGAGGTGGTTTTCCGCGCCGGGCGGCACTCGCAGGCCGTCCCAGGTGGCCACGCCGTAGAAACGGATCCTGCCTTCGGAGCGGAAACCCTCGCAGGCGTCGAAGGCCTTCGCGATGACGGCATAGAAGGCCTCGACACCCAGCGCGGGGAGCTGCTGCTCGGGGTTGTGCAGGTGGAAGAGGTCGATGGTCTCCAACCCCAGCGCGCGCCGCGAGACCTCCAGCTGGTGCGCGAGGTAGCACGGCGTCAGGGCGTGGCAGCCGTCCACCACCTCGTCATCGGCAAGGATGCCGGGCCCGCGCAGGACGCGGTCGAACCAGGCGCCGGGGCTCTCCCGCGTCTCGCCATCGGACATGGGCAGGTAGCCCGCCTTGGTGGAGATGAAGAACGACCCCCGCGGCAGGCCCGGCAGCACAGAGCCGAGAGCACGCTCCGAGCGGCCGCTCCGGTAATTGGCGGCCGTGTCGAAGGCTGTTCCGCCCAGCTCAAAGAAGCGCCTCGCGGCGGCGGCATAACCTTCATCCGCCGCCGCGGAGGGCGCGCCGAGATAAGTTCCGAAGCCGAGGCTCGAAGGCGTCATGCCTCCAGCCTACGCTCCTACATGTCCAGCTCTTCCTTCAGGCCCGTCTGGCCCATTTCCACGAGACGGTCCGAGGCGTGGCGGGCCCATTCGGAGTTCGGGTAGCTCTCCACCAGGCGCTGGTAGTAGTCCTTGGCCTGTTTGCGCCAGCCTTCGACCAGGGAGCCCGCCCAGGCGTTCTGGTCCTGGGCCACCTGCCTCTGCTGGTCCTTGTCGAGGTCGCGGAATGTGTCCTTGTCGCCGAACTTCTGGCTCAGCTCGCCCTTGCTCCAAGTCTCCAGCTCATCGGGCGTGATACCGCGCTGGCGGTAGGTCTCGCCCAGGTAGTAGTAGGCCCGCTCGCGGTCCACGAAGTCCGGGTAGGTCGCCATCAGGTTCGTGAGCCGCTGCTCCGCGCCAGGATAGTTGTAGCTGTTCACATAGAAGATGCCCACCACCAGATCGTGTTCCGCGACACGGCGCCAACACTGGGTGATGCGGTCCTTGGCCTCCAGCGCATAGGGGCTGCCGGGGGATTCGCGGAGGAGCTGGCTGAAGGCCTGGATGGCGGCCCGGGTCTCGGCCTGGTCGCGCTCGGCGCTGTCGATGGCCGCGTAGTGGCAGAGGGCGATCTGGTACAGCGCGTAGTCCCGGCGGGCATCGTTGGGGAAGTAGGTGAGGAAGCCCGCGTATTCCACCAGAGCCTCCGGATAGCTGGGGCTGCCCTGGAAGAAGAAACTGTCGCCCAGGAGCAGCTTGGCCTCGGGATAGGCCTTCGTGCCCGGCATGTTCGATTCGATGTAGCGCAGCATGGCGCGGGCGTCCGTGACCTTGCCCCGCTTCAGGAGGGCGCGCCCCTGATCCAGCAGCTGGTCCGAAGTCTCGCCGGCGTAGATGCCTGTTTTCGGTTTCTTGTGGCAGGCCAGGCCGCCTCCGAGGAGCAGGAGGCAGGCGAGGGGCAGGGCGAGGCGGGTCTTCATGCAAAATTCCTTTGACCTTCTAGCGTGGCAGAACTGGGCCGATCGTTCCCGCGGAACTGCCGGAACCGGGTCTCCAGCCAGGGTTCCACGAGGGCCTGGGCCTCCGCCCGGCGCCGGTCGTGGAAGATCTCGTGGCAGAAGCCCGGTAGCAGGTGGCGCTCCAGGAGGCCCGGCTCCACGGCGGACCAGAGGGCCTCGGACTTGTGCGGGTCCACCACGGTGTCCTCTCCTGCCTCCAGCAGGAGCATGGGTCGGGACAATTCCGCGCCGTAGGGCATCAGTTCGCGGCGCCCCTCGGCCAGCGCGGCGCTGAAGGCGGGCGTCGCCCACTTGTGGCAGAGCGGGTCCGCCCAGTAGCGCTGGACCAGCACGGGGTCCGAGCAGACCTTCGATTTGTCGCCGCCGATGTTGAGGCGCAGGTGGGGGGCGATCCAGTAGAGGAGGTGCCCCAGGATCTGGAGCGCCCGCGTGCCCTGGCGCAGGGCCACAGCAGGGCTGGAGAGGATGAGGCCGTCCAGTGTGTCCTGGTGCCAGAGCAGCGTGAGCAAGGCCACAAGGCCGCCGAAGCTGTGGGCCAGGACGATCTGGGGCAGCACGGGCAGGGGCGGCATGGGCACGCCGTCCACCACCCGCGGAGGCGCCCCGGCCCGGTCCGCGTCCGCCCGCCGTTCCTGCCGCAGGAAGAGGGCGAGATCCTCCGCGAAGGGGCGGATGCCGTTGGCGTCGCCGCGGGGCCCCTCGGAACGCCCGAACCCGCGCTGGTCCATACTGGACACGGCCCAGCCGAGATCGTGGAGCCATTTGGCCGTGTGGCGGTAGCGCTCGCCATGCTCGCCATAACCGTGGATGATCACCACTCGGCCCTTGGGCGCGGGGTGGTTCCAGCGCGCATAGGCCAGCTTGAAGCCGCCCTGGCCCGTGAGAGTCCCCCGTTCGGAGGGTTCGAGATCCTCCGGTATCAGTGCCGCGTCCGCCATCCGGTGAGGATACCGTGGCGACGGCTTAGGCCTGCCCCGGTAAAGTGGAAGATTGCCTCCCTGCATTCATAGGGGCGGGCCCGCAGGGGATGCATGGATTTCGAAAGCCTGGTCAGAGCCCGGAACGAGCTGGAGCCCCGCGTGGCGCAGCTGCACCGCCACCTGGACCCGGAACGGAAGGCGTTGGAGCTGGAACAGATCGAGGAGCGCACCCTGGCGCCCGGCTTCTGGGACGATCCCGACGGCGCCCGGCCCATCCTCAAGCAGCGTGGCGTCCTCGCGGGCGACATCGAGCTGGCGAAGAAGCTCGCGGGCGGCATGGACGATCTCTCTCTGGCCTTGGAACTGGCCAAGGAGGACAGCGGCATGCTGGGCGAGGCGGAGACGGTGGAAGGCCAGTTGCGCGCCACGGTGGAAGGCGCCGAACTGCGCATGATGCTCAGCGGCGAGCTGGACCAGAACAACGCCATCGTGAGCATCAGCGCGGGCGCGGGCGGCACCGAGAGCCAGGACTGGGCCGCCATGCTGCTGCGCATGTACCTGCGCTACTGCGAATCCAAGGGCTGGAAGACGGAGATCATCGACCAGCAGGACGGCGAAGAGGCGGGCATCAAGGGCGCCACTTTCACCGTGGAGGCGCCCTACGCCTACGGCTACCTGCGGGCGGAGGCCGGCGTCCACCGCCTCGTGCGCATCAGCCCCTTCGATTCCGCGAAACGCCGCCACACCAGCTTCGCGGCCGTCTATGTGAGCCCGGAGCTGGATGACACCATCAATGTGGAGATCCCCGAGAAGGATCTGAAGATCGATGTGTTCCGCGCCAGCGGCGCGGGCGGCCAGCATGTGAACCGCACCGAGTCCGCCGTGCG
Source organism: Holophagaceae bacterium (assembly GCA_035687325.1). GTDB lineage: Bacteria > Acidobacteriota > Holophagae > Holophagales > Holophagaceae > JAFDVN01. Next base: position 1,821 of record DASRXV010000100.1, on the reverse strand, counting down.
CTTCACGCACCTGCCCACGGGCATCGTCGTGAGCTGCCAGAACGAGCGCAGCCAGATCAAGAACCGCGCGACCGCCATGAAGGTCCTCCAGGGCCGCCTCTACGAGCTGGAGCTGAAGAAGTTCGAGGAGCGGGTGGCCGCCGCCAGCGGCGAGAAGTCCGATGTGGCCTGGGGCTCCCAGATCCGCAGTTATGTTTTGCAGCCCTATCAGATGGTCAAGGACCACCGAACCGCCCACGAGACGAGCCAGACCCAGAAGGTGCTGGACGGCGACCTCGACGGCTTCATCCGCACGCAGCTGCTGGCCAAGACGCTCAAGGCCGAATGATGAACCCGGCTACCGGCTACCGGCTACCGGCCGCCGCGAAAGCCCATTGCGATCTTTGCCTCTCGCCCATCGCGGAGGGGCGCGCGAAGCTTCTTCTCCATGGCGAGGCTTACGAATTCTGCTGCCCCGGCTGCGCGCAGGTCTTCGAGATCCTCGGGCCCGAGGAGGCCAAACGCCAGGGACCGGGTTTCAAGCGGGACGCTGGAAGTGGCGTGGACGGCGAACTGCCGCCCGGCCCTTACCTCGAAGTGTGGATGAAGGTGGATGGCATCGCCTGCGGCTCCTGCGCGCCACTGGTGGAAGGCCTGCTCCAGAGCCGTGATGGCGTGGTGAAGGCCGTGGTGGAGCCCATCTCCGAGACGGCCCAGATCCTCTACGCCCCCAGCCGCGTGAGCAAGGACGCTCTCCGGGGGCACCTGGGCCGCTACGGCTATGGCGCTAAGGAAGTGGACCAGCTGGATGACGAGATCCCCAGCGTCCACCAGGCGGTGCGGCTCGTGCTGGCCTTCGTGCTGGGTGCCAACGCCATGATGAACGCCATGGTGATGTACGCGGCCTTCGCCCGTGACAACGGCGCCAGCTGGTTCGCGGATCTCGTCTTCGCCCAGCGCATCTACGACTCGAATCCCATGCCCGGTGCCGTGCGCAACGCCTTCACGCTCATCACGGGCCTTTCGGCGCTGCCCGTGCTCTTCTACTGCGGCTGGCCCATCCTCGTGAACGGCTGGCGGAGGCTGCGCCTGGGCAGCCCCAATGTGGACACGCTCGTGGGCTTCGGCGCCATGATGGCCTTCGTGGTGAGCCTCTACACGGCCATCGTGCTGCACGCGCACCATGTCTACTTCGACACGGCCTCCATGCTGGTGGCGCTCCTCGTCATCGGGCGATCTTTGGAAGGCGGCGCCAAGCGCAAGGCCAGCCGCGCCATCTCGGGCCTGCTGCGCTTGGGCGCCAAGGGCGCGGAGAAGTTCGTGGATGGCGAATGGCGCCAAGTGGATCTCGGCACCGTGCGCGCCGGCGACCGTCTGCGGGTGAAGCTGGGCGAGCGCGTCCCGGTGGATGGCCGCGTCCTTTCCGGCGCGGGCTGGGTGGACACCTCCACGCTCACGGGCGAGCCGCGGCCCGTGGAGGCGGCCCCCGATTCGGCCGTGCTGGCGGGCAGCCTCCTCACGCAGGGGACGCTCGAGATCGAAGCCGAAAAGGTGGGCAGCGACACGCTGCTTTCGCAGGTCGTGACGCGGGTCCGGAAGACGCTGGCCGCCAAGGCGCCCTTGCAGCAGCTGGCGGACCGCATCGCCGCCGGCTTCATCCCCATCGTCATCGCGGCGGCTCTGCTGGGCGGCTTTCTGGCCTACGCCCATCACGAGACGGCGGCCCAGGCGCTCATGGCGGGCGTGGCCGTGCTCGTGGTGGCCTGCCCCTGCGCGCTGGGCATCGCCACGCCCATGGTGCTGCTGGCGGCCGTCTCCGAATGCGCCAAGCGCGGCATCCTC
>DASRXV010000099.1:0-31585 GCA_035687325.1 Holophagaceae bacterium | reverse complement strand
GCGGACTTCACGGCACAATGGGGGTTTCGCGCCGAGGCATCCATGGCCGCCCCCCTGACCGAGATCCGCTTCCTGAAAGACCATGTGGGCGAAACCGTCGCCCTCCGGGGATGGGTGCGCAACGCCCGCACGAGCAAGACGCGCTTCATCGAGCTGCGGGACGGCTCCGGCTTCGTGCAGTGCGTGGTGGGCGCCAGCGACGCCGATGCCGAGAGCTACGAGGCCGCGGGCAAGCTCACCCAGGAAGCGGCCATCGCGGTCGAAGGCGTCGTCCAGACCCACCCCAAGACCGGCGAGCCGGAGCTGCTGGTGAAGCGCCTCTCGCTCATCGGCGGCAGCGAGGACTTCCCCATCACGCCGAAGGAGCACGGCATCGAGTTCCTCATGGAGCACCGCCACCTCTGGCTGCGCTCGAAGCGGCAGTGGGCCATCCTCCGCATCCGCCACACGCTCGTGAAAGGCATCCGCGATTTCTTCGACGGCGACGGATTCACACTGCTGGACGCGCCCATCCTCACGCCGTCCGCCTGCGAGGGCACGAGCAGCCTCTTCGAGACGGACTACTTCCACGAAGGCGCCGCCTACCTGAGCCAGAGCGGACAGCTCTACCAGGAGCCGGGCATCGCCGCCTTCGGCAAGGTCTACTGCTTCGGCCCCACTTTCCGCGCCGAGAAGAGCAAGACGCGCCGCCACCTCACAGAGTTCTGGATGGTGGAGCCCGAGATGGCCTTCGCCAAGCTGGATGATGTGATGGCGCTCGGCGAACGCATGACCAAGTTCCTCATCCAGCGTGTGCTGGAAGGGCGCCAGGAGGAGCTGAAGATCCTGGAGCGCGACACGGCGCCGTTGGAGATCGCCCTCAAGGAAGGCTTTGCCCGCATGAGCTACACGGAGGCTGTCGCCACGCTGAAGGAGCTGGGGTCCGACATCAACTGGGGCGAGGACTTCGGCAACGACGACGAGACCATCCTCATGAATTCCATGGACCGCCCCCTCTGGGTGCATCGCTTCCCGAAGGCGTTCAAGGCCTTCTACATGGAGCCCGATCCCGCCGATCCCACGCTCGCCCTGGGCGCGGATCTGTTGGCCCCCGAAGGCTACGGCGAAGTCATCGGCGGCGGCGAGCGCGCCTCCAGCCTCGACTACCTGCTCAAGCAGATCGAGCACGAGGGCCTCAGCCGCGCCGATTATGAGTGGTACCTGGATGTCCGCAAATACGGCAGCGTCCCCCACGCCGGCTTCGGCATGGGCCTCGAACGGGCGGTCGCCTGGATCTGCAAGCTCCCCCATGTGCGCGAGACGATTCCGTACCCGCGCATGATGGGCACGCTGCGGCCGTGACTTTTTTAGCCGCGAATTCCGCCAATGAACGTGAATGAAAACCCGTTCGCGGGAATTCGCGTCATTCGCGGTTACAGCTGCATCACATAGCCCGGCAACTTCTGGAAGGCTTCACGCAGGGGCTTTTCCTGCCGGTCGTTTTCCAGCACCACCCAGAAGGTGAGGCTCAGGTAGGCGCCTTTGCAGTTGGCGTGGTGCTGCTGGTCGCCCTCGGCCTGGGGACCCAGGTGCTCGAGAATGAGCGCGGCCACCATGTCGGCCTGGAGCTCGCCCATGCGGCCGATGACCTTGAGGGGAACCCGCGTGGGGTAGGTGACTTCGGCGCGGCCTTCGATGACTTCCATCTGTCCAGGATGGCAAGGTCCGCGGCCTGCGACAATGTGGAGACGGTGCCCCTATGAGCCAGCTTCCCAAACCCCCGCAGACCTACCGCGACTTCATCGCGCGCTTTCCCAAGCTGGGCGAGGCCTGGGACGCCCTCGCGGAGGCCGGCCAGGAGGGTCCGTTGGATGCGAAGACGCAGCGGTTGCTCAAGCTGGCCGTGGCCATCGGCGCGCAGAAGGAGGGGCCCGTCCATGCCAGCGCGCGGAAAGCCCTCGCCGCGGGCATCACGCGGGAGGAGATGGAGCAGGTCGTGGCGCTGGCGGCAGGCACCATCGGCATGCCCTCCACGGTCGCGGCCTGGTCCTGGATCCGCGAGACGGAATGATCCCCCGCTGCGGCCTCGTGTTGCTCACCGGCGGTCGCGGCGAACGCCTGGGAGGCCCCAAGCATGATCGTCCACATCCGCTGGGCGGCAGCTGGGGCGGGCACCTCGTGGCGGTGTTCCGGTCTGCCGTTCCGGACGGCCCCGTCCAGATCATCGGCGAGCCGCTTCCCGACTATCCGGATCTGCCGCGTTTCGATGATCCGCGCGAAGGCCCCGCCGTGGCGCTGCAGGCCTGGGCAGCCTCCGGCCCGCCCCCGGCATGGCGATGGTGGGTGCTGGCCTGCGACCAGGTGCGATGGACGGACAAGACCTTCTCATCTTGGCTTGCAGAAGCCGAGGCCGTAGACGAGGCGTGGGCGGTCACCGTCCGAGATGGCCACCGTCAGCCGCTTGGCGGTTTCATCGCCTCCGCGCTCCTGCCCACGCTTGCCCACTCGGACGCGAAGAGCCTGCGCGCGCTCATGGGCGCGATGCCTGTCCGCGAACTTCCTGGCGCGGGGTGGGCAGGTGATGACATCGACACGCCTGAGGAGCTCGCCGTTCTCACCCGCGAGCAAGCGTATCCAGCCAGGCTTTGAGGACGAAGGCGGTGGCACCCCAGAGGGGCGTGGGCAGTGTCTCGCCCAGGTCCAGCTCGAGGCGGGGGACTTCCAGGGCGAGGCCTTGGCGGTCGATGGTCTGGATGCTCCAGGGCGCATCCAGCAAGGGCGCGAGGGGGAGCATCAGAGCGCGTTCCAGCTCGGCGTCCACTTTGAAATGCGGCTCCGGGGTCTCCCAGCGGAAGAGGACGGGCGTGAAGCGCACGCGGGCCTTGGCCACGCCATCGGGGAAGCAGCCGATCTCCCAGGCGCCCGTGATGCCCAGTTCTTCGCGCAGTTCCCTTCTTGCTGTGGTCGGGAGATCGCGGTCGAAGGGCTCCGCCATGCCGCCGGGGAAGGCGAGCTCGCCGGGATGCTGGGGGGCGCCGAAACCGCGCTGCACGAGCACGAGCTTCAATGCACCCTCGGCGTCGCCCCAAAGCACCACGGCCACGGCGGCGCGGCGGCTGTCCTCGGGGACGCGCTGGCTGATCTTGAAGGGATGGTTCGACCGCGCGGCGGCGCGGAGACTGCCTTCGATGCGGGGCCAGGGAACGCGCGGCCCATCCTCCGGCGGCGTCCAGGCCGTCACTGCACCTTCCCGAAGATCGATCCCTTCACACGCTCCACGGTGAAGACGCCGCGGACCTTGCGGAGGCCGTTCATGAGCTCGATGAGGTGGGAGCGGTCGCGCACGCGCAGGGCGATGTGGAAGAGGCCCGTGCCCTGCTCGCTGGCGGCCTGGAAGCGCTGCATGTTGATGCCGGACTTCTGCACGGCCTCGCTGATGGCCGCCACCATGCCGGCGCGGTCCTCGGTGGTGAGCGTGATCTCCGTGTCGAAGACTCCGCCGCCCTTGCCCCATGTAACGCTCACGCGGCGCTCGGCGTGGAGCGTGGTGCTGGCCAGCTGCGGGCAGTCGGCGCGGTGGATGGCCACGCCGCGGTTGCGCGTGATGTAGCCCGTGATCACATCGCCGCGGATGGGCTTGCAGCAGTACGCGATGCTGTAGAGGATGCCGCTGGTGTCGTCCACGACGATGGCGTCGTCGATGGCGAGCTTGCCTGGCTTGGCCTTGCGCTTGGCGGGCTCGGGGAGGAAGGGCTCCAGCAGGCGCTGGGGGCTCACGCGGCCGAAGCCCACGGCGGCGAGGTAGCTGTCCCAGTTGGGATGCCGCAGCGTCTTGAGCCGCTCCGTGAGCTGGGCGTGGATGTCGGCGTCCTCCAGCCGGATGCCCGCGGCCTTGGCTTCCTTCTCCAGGCTCGCGCGGCCCAGCTGGATGGCGCGGGCGCGCTCCTCCTCGCGGATGTAAGCCTGGATCTTCGCCTTGGCCGAGGCCGACTTCACGAAGCCCAGCCAGTCGCGGCTGGGCTTGTGGTCCGGGCGCGTGAGGATCTCCACGCGGTCGCCGTTGGAGAGCGGCTGGCGCAGCGGCACCATGCGGCCGTTCACCTTCGCGCCCACGCAGCGGTGGCCCACTTCCGTGTGGATGGCATAAGCGAAGTCGATGGGCGTGGCGTTCTCCGGCAGGGTGCGCAGGTCGCCCTTGGGCGTGAACACCTGGATGTTGCGGAAGCTCAGCTCGCCCTTGAGGTTCGCCACGAGGTCGCGGCTGTCGCGGGAATCCTGGTGCAGCTCCACCATGCGGCGGAGGAAGGAGGCTTGGTTGATCTCGTCGCGGTTGGCGATGCGGCCGTCCTTGTAGGTCCAGTGCGACGCGATGCCGGCCTCCGCCGTGGCGTGCATGGCCTCGGTGCGGATCTGGATCTCGAAGGCGTCGCCGGAGGGCATGAGCACGGAGGTGTGGATGCTCTGGTAGCCGTTCTCCTTCGGCAGGCTGATGTAGTCCTTGAACCGCCCCGGGATGGGCTTGAAGAGGCCGTGCACGATGCCGAGCGTCGTGTAGCAGCCGGGGCGGTCGGCGCAAATGACGCGGTAGGCGAGCCAGTCGTGGACATCCTCCAGCGCCCGCTCCTGCGCGTCCATCTTCCGCCAGATGCCGAAGTAGTGCTTCACGCGGCAGGTGACGGAGGCCTTCACGCCCTGCTGCGCGAGCGTCACCTCGAAGAGGAGGCGGATGTCCTCGATGGTGTCCTCGAGCTTGGCGCGCTTGCGCTCCACGGCGGCCTTCAGGTCCGCGAAGCGCTCCGGCTCCAGATAGGAGAAGGAGAGGTCTTCCAGCTCCAGGCGCACGGCGCCCATGCCCAGGCGGTTCGCCAGCGGGGCGTAGAGCTCCAGCGTTTCCCGCGCGATGAGGCGGCGCTTCTCCTCCGGCATGGCCCCGAGCGTCTTCATGTTGTGGAGGCGGTCGGCGAGCTTCACCACCAGCACCCGCACATCCTTGCCCATGGCGACGAGGAGCTTGCGGACATTCTCCGCGTTGAGCAGGTGCCGGTCCGTGAAGGCCAGCTTCGCCATCTTCGTGAGGCCGTCCACGATCTCCGCGACCTCGTCTCCGAACTGGGCGCGGACCTCTCCGAGCGTCAGCAGCGTGTCCTCCACCGTGTCGTGGAGCATGCCGCAGGTGATGCTCACGGCGTCCAGCCGCCACTCCGCGAGGCTCAGCGCCACCGCCAGCGGATGGAAGAAGTAAGGTTCGCCGCTGCGCCGCAGCTGCCGCTCATGCATGGCCCGGCCCACGCGGTAGGCGCGCTCCAGCATGTCCAGGTCGCCGTCCGGGTGGTGGCGGAGGAAGGCCGTCTTCACCCGCTCGAAGGCCCCGCCCAGCGTGAGACAGGCCGCGCCGGGCACCACCGCCCCTGTCGAGGCGGGCGCGGCGGGCACAGCCTGGGGCCCTGAGTCTCCCATCTGCCGATTGTGGGGCAGGGGCCTGGGCATCGCCAGGGGGGCGTGAGGGCGCAGGTGAAAAACCCGCCTTGAGGCAGCCTCAGTCCAGCGGAACGCGCTGGCCGTCCTTGAGGCCGCGATAGGTTTTGCCGCGCTCCCGGATCCAGACCTCGCCCCGGCCCTCCTTCAGGCCCGCGTCAATGGCGTAGACCCGGTCGCCGTGCACCGATTCGACGCTGCCCTCGGTGGTGTGGCCCACGACGATGGCCCGGACAAGGAAGTAAGCCAGGAGCTCATCTACCTGGGCGTCTATCACCTCACCTGCTTCTCCAGGAATGAGGCCCCGGAACCAGAGCGGCCCCTGGCCGCCCAGCAGGAAGGAGGCGTCGTCGGGCCTCTGATCGCCTCGCTCGCCAAAGTGGGCGCGGAGAGCGGCGTTGACCGAGGCCAGCGTGTGCTTGCGGGCCATCAGCTCCGGCGAGACGCCTCCATGAAGGAAGAGGAACGGGCCAAGCTTGAGCAGGGCTGGCTTGGCACGGAGCCAGCGGCCGAATTCGCCATCGGGTCCGTAGCGCTCCACGAGGCTGGGCATGCCCTCCGGCGCGTTCACATAGATGGGACGGGTGTAGCGCAGGTCGCCGGCGGCGACCATGTTCTCGTGGTTGCCCAGGAGCATGTGGACGCGTCCGCCCGCGCGCTTCGCCTGGATCTCCAGGCTCCGGATGAACCAGAAGGCCTGCGTCACCTGGTCCCCGCGGTCCATGACATCACCGGCGATGACGAGATGGCCCCTGCCGAAGGCCCACTGCCGCCGGCCATCAACAACGCCATGGGCCTTCAGCAGCGTGAGCAGATCATCGAGGTGCCCGTGGATGTCGCTGACGGCCAAGATCTTCTTCGGCTGCGGGAACACCGCCGCATCCGGCGGGATAGCCTTCCCGGTGAGCCGGATCGGCGGCGCTCCCGGCAAGGGCAGATCGAAGGGCGCGCGGGCGGTGCGGGTCAGGAGCTTCCCGTCCTCGATGCTGAAGATCCGCGCGTGGCCGCCTTGCCACTGCACATAAGGGCCATCCTGAGCCCGCAACGACGCGCAGGCGAGCAGCAGGGCGAGAAGGCGGGAGAGCATGGGACTTCACTGTGCCATGGACTGAATGAGTCTTCGGCCTCGCCGCCTTGCGGCGGCTTCGAATCCCCCACCCTCCCCATGACAAAAAAGCCGCCTTGCGGCGGCTCCATCTGGCGGAGAGTGGGGGATTCGAACCCCCGGTACTGGTTTACCCAATACACTCGCTTAGCAGGCGAGCCCGTTCGGCCACTCCGGCAACTCTCCGAAGGGACCAGATTACCGTGGCCGCCCGCACCACTCAAGGGAACTTGCGGCGCAGGCCGCTCCTTGAGGATCATGGAGGCGAAGGTGGGATGGCCGAGCGGTTTAAGGCACCGGTCTTGAAAACCGGCGAAGGGCAACCTTCCGTGGGTTCGAATCCCACTCCCACCGCCAGCGAGTCTGCCAAAGCAGAGACAGTCCCCAGAGCGAGCCGCCAAGGCCCTCAACTTGTCGGTCCAGATGGTCCTTAGATGGAGTTGGGCTTGGCTTGGTGAGAGCGCCAGTGACACAAGAAGAGCCTTGAACAGCCAGCCGCTGTAGTCCTCAATCACTGAAGCTGAAACAAAATGTCCAAGCTCCGCAGAAGGGGCCGCCTCGCGGCGGCCCCTTCTGCATTCAGGTGAGACTAGGATCAGTTCACATTCACGGCCGTCCAGGCTTTCGCGACCGTGGCGTACTCGGTGGAGGTGGCCCCGTAGAGGTCCGAAGCGGCGCTCAGCGTCGCGGTGCGGGCCTGGGCGTAGGTCTCGCCGGAGGTGAAATAGGTGGTCAGGGCGCGGTACCAGATCCGGGCGGCGTGGTCATTGCCGATGCCGGTGATGGAGGTGACGCCGTTGACCATGGGGGATTGAATGTTGCCGGAGAAGGCGTCGATCTGGCTGCCGTGGGCCAGGAGGAACATGAAGTGGTTGGCCACGCCGGAGCTGTAGTGGACATTCAGGCTGCCCACGCCCGAATACCAGGCGTCGGCCGAGGTGCCGTCCAGGCTGGGCTTGTACATCCAGCGCAAGGGATGCGCGAAGGAGGAAGTCTCCAGCTGCTCGCCGATGAGGTAGTTAGCGGCGGGAACTGTGCCGCCGGGGGTGTTGATGGTGCCAGTGATGGCCGTGTAGTTCGGGATGGTGGTGGAGCCGGCCGCCTGGCCGCCGCCCAGGTCGTAGAACTCCACGAAGGTGCCCATGATGTCGGAGTTGCCCTCGTTCAGGCCGCCGGACTCGCCAGAGTAGGTCAGGCCGCCGGGGACGGAGGTGGCAGTGACACCGTGGCTCATCTCGTGGCCGGCCACATCGACGCTGGTGAGCTCCTTGAAGGTGCTGCCATCGCCGAAGGTCATGCAGAAGCAGGTGTCGGACCAGAACGCGTTGTCGTAGCCGGTGCTGTAGTGCACGCGCAGGTAGGAAGCCTTGCCGGTGTTGTCGATGCCGTTACGGCCCAGGACATTCTTGTACATGTCCCAGGTGGCCTGGATGCCGAAGGCGGCGTCCACACCGGCGGTCTGGCCGTTGGTGGCGGTGGTGGAACTGCCAGAGACATAGTTCTGGCCATCACCCCAACTGTCCGTCGTGTTCCCCTGGTAGATGGTGCCGTTGCCGGAGGTGCTGTGGGCCATGTCCGTGACGGCGTTGTGGCCGAAGGTGCCGCCCGTGCCACGCGTCATGTCCTGCAGGGCGTAGCCGCCCGCGGTGGCGAGGGTCGTGTTGAGGCTGACGACGCCGCTGTACTCGGAGTTTCCGGTGCCCACGGCTGCGGTGCCCGCGATGCCGGTGGTGCTGCCGCCGCCGCCGCCGTGGGGCCTGCCGGTCTCAAGGCTGTTCCAGGTCTTGATGGTTGCGCCGGTGTGGGCGTCGATCATGTAGTCGGTGTGGGCGGTCTCGCCGGTGCCGTTCTCCAGCTCGGTGTGCACATGGTAGGCCAGGGCGTAGCGCACGACCTCGTTGCTGTAGGACAGGGCGCCTTCGCCCTTGCCGGTCTTCACCTGGGTGGTGATGGGGAAGATCACGAGCTCGGCGTTGGGAGCGTTCGCGTAATCGCCCTTGGGGGCGAGCGCCCGGTGCGCGGTGGCGAGGGCTTCATCGGGGGCGATGGAAGGCGTGGTGTTGAGGTGGATGCCGCGGAAGGCGGCGTCTGTGGACGGGAGCATGCGGCCGCGCGCGTCCATGTGGGTGATCATCCCGCCGCCGAAGACCTTCACGCCCTGGTGGGTCTGGGCGAAGTGGGTGTGGGTCTGGCCGAACCCGTCCGTGCGGGTGGTGCGGGCTTCGAAGGCGGCATCGGCATCCAGCCCGAGATTGCTCCGCAGGTTCATGAGCGAGGCGCGGGCGGCCTCGGCCCGCTGGGGTTCCTGGGAGCGGAGGGCCGAGATGGCCTCCGGGGAGAACTGGCCGGGCACGGCGGCGGCCAGGGAGAGGGAAAGGGCGGAAAGCAGGGCAGAGCCCAGGCGGAGAGCCATTTCGGCACCTCGGTGTGGAAAAGAGGGATGAGGGGGCGCAGCCAAATGCGGAACTTCTCAGTTTCCGGAAGGTGGCGTTGCTGTGAAAAGAGCGGGGTCTTGCGACAAGATTCCCAAGACCCGCATCTGAAGACATGTTAAGAATTGTTAAATTCTATCAAGATTGGAAGTGGGGCACTTGACTCCGGGTAGGATCTCGGTCGCCTCTTTTTTTTCTGATATCTCATTGGACCAACAAGGCGTATTTCCGGTCCTTAGGAGGCGGTCTTCCGGGGAAACGGCGATCTTGGCTGGGACGCAAGGTTGATGGTGGCGTGAAGATCTAGTGACTGGCGTTTGGACCTTCTGTAGCGCCTGAGCGAAGCCCGCTTCCAGCGCGGTCTCCGTCATGATCTTCCCTCCCTCGATCAGGCGCGCCCGTGCGCACTTTATGCGCCGTTCGAGGACAAAGCGATGGACCGGCATGCCAACCGCCTGTTTGAAGAGCGACTTGAAGTGCGACGGACTGAACCTCGCCACGGCCGCGAGTTCACCAAGGGTGAGCGAGGCTTAAGGCATCGAAGTAGGTATCGTGTCGTGCTAATGACATGTAGGAATTCCCCAGGAATCGAGATTATTGATTGGTATGAAAATATTGAAACTTGTTAGAATTCCGCAGAAACCCTATAAGAGATAAGGATTGGCAGGAGTCCCAGTGCCTTCATCCTCGAAGCGTCCTCGCACAGTTCCTCAGCGCCGGAGCATGGATCCTTTCTGGAGTGAGAATGAGGTGGGGCCCGAATGGGCCGATCTGGTACGGATGGCTGCGGAAGCCTGGGGGGCCCCAGCGGCGTTACTTAGGCTCAGCCAGCCCTCGGGCGCCCATGCTTCCTTTAGTCACGGCTGCACTAACGCTTTGGAATGGGTCGAGGAACCTGGGGATGAGAATGAGGAATACCTCCTGGTTCCGGACACGCGTAAAGATCCGAGATGGGTTAACCACCCGGCTCTTCGGGTCCCGGGTTTCTGCTTCCTCGCCGCCATCACCATCCCCTCTGGGGACGGCGAGTCTTGCGGAAGTCTGTGGATTTTCGGAGAAGAACCGCGCTTGCCGGGGCCTTGGGAGCGGGGCGCGCTGCGGCTCCTGCGTCGGCAAGCCATGGCATTGCGCCGTCTAGAGGAGCAAATCCATACGCGCCGGAACGAGGAACTCCACTACCGCACCATCCTCGAATCTCTTATGGAAGGAGTGGTGTTCCTGGATACCGGAGGGCACATCCTCGCCTGCAACCCAAGCGCTGAGCGCATCCTGGACCTCCGCCAGGATCAGATGACAGGTCGACGATCCGTGGACTCCCGCTTCACCGCCATCCACGAAGACGGTAGCCCCTTCCCTGATGACGCCCATCCCAGCATCCGCGCCCTGCTCACAGGCAAACCCCAGATGCAGGTGGTTCAAGGCATCCAGTCGACCGAGGGGAGGCGGGTGTGGATCTCCGTCAACGCTCAACCTCTCCAACACCCTTGGGAAGAAAAGCCACATGGTGCTGTTGTCTCCATTTTCGATATCACTCGCATGAAGGAGGTGGAGGAGCGCCTCAGGAAAGAAGCCACGCGAGATAGCCTGACGGGGCTCTACAGTCGTGGCCACTTCATGGAGCGCCTGGGGGTCGCCCTCAAGTCTGCAAAGCGGCACGGGGATTCCCTCTGTCTGGCCATGGCAGACCTGGACGATTTCAAGTCCGTGAATGACCGCTTTGGCCACCAGACTGGCGACCAGGCCCTCTCGCTGATGGGTCGCCTTCTGATGGAGGGGCTGCGAGGAGAGGACTTGGCAGGGCGTTACGGTGGCGATGAGTTCTGCATCCTCTTCCCTCGCAGCGGGCTCAGTGAAGCCCGCGCATGTTTGGAGCGGATCAGGGTGCGCCTCTCGGGCGAGATCCTGGAAAGTGGGGGAAGCCCCGTCTGTTTGACCGCGAGCTTCGGCGTCGCGTCCATGACTTCCCTCGTTACTGGCGAGGAAGTTCTCTTCCAGACCGCTGACAGTGCCTTGTACCGCGCTAAGAGGCCGGGGAGGAATCGGGTGGAAATGCAGGATGGCTGACGCAGCTCCCTGTTCACCGCGGAGCGATTCCCTGATCCAGGGCCTGGCATTCCCTTCACCATTTAGCCGAGGCTGAAACAGAAGCATCATCGAGGGCCTGCCCAGTCTGGAGAATTTGGCGTTTCGCTCCCCGTCCAAGGGCTCCAAAGGCGCCCAATTCCCTGTAGATTTCCCTGTTTCAGGGAAATGAGATCAGAGAGGGTTCCGCACCAGACTCTGTCCACCGCCAGTCAGTCTGCAAGAGCGGCCCCAATCCCCAGTTCCTCTGAGCAAACGCCCACACGGCGTGGCTCCCAGGCCCTGGGGATCAAACCAGAGCGGATGTCTCTCCCGCTGAAATGGGGCGGCGCGCAGGTGGATGGGACCCTAATAACGACAGGATCCACTCATCTAGGTCGAGGGTTCGTTCAACACCAGCCAGTAGAGGCCGAGGTCCTGGGCGGCTGCGGCGAAACCATTGTAGTCGACGGGTTTGCAGACGTAGCTGTTGGCGCACTGGCTGTAGGCCGCTACCCGGTCCTTGTCTTCATCAGAAGAGGTGAGGACCACGACGGGCAAGTATTTGGTGCGTTCCTCCGCGCGGATCGCGGAGAGGACCTCGAGCCCGCCCACCCTGGGAAGGTTGAGGTCCAGCAGCACGACCGCGGGCAAATCGCCCGGGTCGCGATCCGCGTGGGCCCCCCGGGCGAAGAGGTAGTCGAGGGCCTCTACGCCGTCCGCCACGCGGACGACGGGGTTCGAGATCCGCGCCTCTTTGAAGGACATCAGCGTGAGTTCGGCGTCGTAGTCGCTGTCTTCGACGAGCAGGATCACTTGCTCCTTGTTCATGGCTGTTCCTCCAGCGTGAAGAAGAAGGTCGCGCCTCGCCCGGGCGAGGCTTCGGCCCAGACCCGGCCGCCGTGACGAGCCACGATCCGTTGCACCGTGACGAGCCCGATCCCCGTGCCCTCGAACTGGGCGTCCGAGTGAAGCCGTTGGAAGGGCGTGAAAAGCCCCTTCGCGTGCGCCATGTCGAAACCCACGCCGTTGTCCCGGACGAAGAAGACCGCCTCTCCGTCGCGCGGTTCCCGGCCGACCTCGATCCGCGCCGACGCCTCCTTCGACGAGTATTTCCAGGCATTGCCCAGGAGGTTCTCCAGGAGCGCCGCGATCAGGCGGGGATCCGCGTCCGCTTCCAGCCCCTCCTCGACCTGGCAGCCCGCAGCCCGTTCCGGGTCCCGCGCCCCAAGCTCCACCAGGATCTCCCGGGCGAGGCTCGTGATATCCACCCGCTCTCGGTTCAGCGGCGAGCGTGTGAGCCGTGCGAGCCCCAGCAGCGCCTCGATGAGCTGGCTCATCCGCCGCGTCGCCGACTGGACACGCTCCAGGTAGTGACGGCCCTGCTCATCGAGCCTGTCCGCATAGCCGTCCTGAAGGGCCTTGCTGAATCCGCCGATGGCCCGGAGCGGCCCACGGAGATCATGGGAGACAGAGTAGCTGAAGGTCTCCAGCTCCTCGTTGACGCGCTCCAGTTCCTTCGCCCACTCCCTGCGGAGACGAGATAGTTCCAAGTGCGCCTGGACGCGCGCGAGCAGCTCGCGGGCGGCGAAGGGTTTCACGAGATAGTCGTCGGCTCCCGTCTCCAGGCCTTCCAGCACAGCCTCCTCCCCCGCCCGCGCGGAAAGGAGAATGATCGGGACTTGGCTGGTAGGCGGATGCTCACGGAGGGCCCGCAGCAACCCGAAGCCATCCAACCCCGGCATCATGACATCGCTCAGGACGAGGTCCGGCGGCTCCTCGCGGGCTTTCGTGAGGGCGGCGAGCCCGTCCTCCGCCGTCTCCACCTGCCAGCGCGGGACGAGCAACCGCGCGAGGTAGTCCCGCATGTCCGCATTGTCGTCAACCACAAGGACCCGGGCCCGCCCAGCGCGCAGCTTCCGTTCCGGTGATACCTCCTGAGGCGGAGGAACGGACTCCCACACCTCCTGCCCGGAACCGATCCACTGGGAGGCGTCGAGCAGGTAGGGCATCGCGCCGCCCGCTGCGGGAGCCTCCGCCTGGTCCAAGGTCCGCGCCACGGGCAGGTGCGCGCGACTTGTGGGCAGCGATACTTCGAAGCAGCTCCCCTGACCTTCCACGCTGGAGACCTGCAAGGTCCCACCGTGGAGCTTCACGAGTTCCTGCACCAGTGAAAGGCCGATGCCCGTCCCTTCGAAGCTGCGCCCCTTCGTCCCCTCCACGCGGTGGAAGCGTTCGAAGATGCGCGATAGTTCGCCGACGGGAATCCCGCTGCCGGTGTCACGCACGGAGAGCCGCACTTGCCCCTCCTCGGCGCGGAGGCCCACCGAGATCTCCCCCCGGAGCGTGAACTTGAAGGCGTTGGAAAGAAGGTTGAGGACGATCTTCTCCCACTGTTGTGGATCCAGGTAGACCTGCTCCGGCAGTGGCGGGCAGTCCAGGGTGAAGGCGAGCCCGGCCCGTTCCACAAGCGAGCGGAAGGAGCTCGCCAGGTCCACGGTGAGCGCCGAGACATCCACGGGCGCGAAGGACATCTGGAGGCGGCCGGCCTCGATGCGGGCGAAATCGAGAAGGCTGTTGACGAGCTTCAGGAGCCGCAGCGCGCTTCGGTGTGCAGCCTGGAGGCCCTCGCCCTCTAGAGCAGCCCCAGGGCGGCCGAGGGCCTCCTCGACGAGGCCGAGCAGGAGGGTCAGCGGCGTGCGGAATTCGTGGGACACATTGCTGAAGAAAGCCGTCTTCGCCCGGTCGATCTCCTCCAGGGCTTCGGCCCGCTTCTTCTCGGCCTCAAAGGCGCTGGCGTCCGCGAGAACCTTGGCCACCTGGTCCGCCGTGGCCAGGAAGAACCTCCGGTACCGCTCGTCGAAGCTGCGGTGGGGACTGAGGCCAGCGGCCAAGAAGGCCGAAACCTGGCCCGCGCGGGACAGAGGCAGGAGGATCGCCTGCTCCGGACGGGCGTTCCAGCGGCCCATCGGCACCGGTCCGAAGCGCGCGGCGAGATCCTCCACCAGGATCTCGTGGGGTTCCTGAAGGGCCTCGCTGAAAGGCCAGCCCGTGTTCTCGACTTCTTCGATCTGCACGCGAAGGGGTTTGGCGGGGCCATCGTAGTCCTTCCATCCGCCTTCGGCCACGAGGTGCGCCTGACCGGACTTCGCATCGAAGAGGTAGAGCAGGACGAAGGGGAGGTCCAGCTCGTTGGCGGACAAGACCTCGGCCGCGACGCGACAGGCCTCCTCCTCGGATTTGGAACCGGCGGCGCGGGCCGCGAGGTCCCGCAACATCCGGATCTGGCGCTCGCTCTGCACCTTCGCAGTGGTCTCCTGCACGGTGTTGAGGAGGCCCCCGACACCGCCGTCGTCCCCGGGGACCGGGCTGTAGGAGAAGGTGAAGTAGGTCTCCTCCGCCATGGTTCCGTTCTTGATGAAGAGCTGGAGATCCTCGGTCCAGGTTGCCGGACCTCCATCCTGGACGCTCCGGGCCATGGGGCCGGCCACATCCCATACCTCAGCCCAGATTTCGGCCGCGGGAGCCGCAAGGGAGTCAGGATGCTTGTCTCTCAGGATGGGACGGTAGGCATCGTTGTAGAGGTGCAGCAGCTCAGGTCCCCACCAGAGCAACATGGGGAAGCGGCTGCCGAGCACGACACCCAGCATGGTCTTCAGGCTCCGCGGCCAGTGTTCGATGGGACCGAGCCTGGTCTTTGACCAGTCGGTCGCGCGCATCAGCGCGCCCATCTCTCCGCCTCCGGCGAGAAAGGCGTCCGGCGAGCTGCTCATGTGAGCTTGGACTTCGCGCTTTTCAGCTTCGTTGTCCATTGCGTCATGCCCTCCGCGGGTGAGGCGCATCCACAGATAAACCTAGTCAGATCCTGTTTTTCAGAAACCCAGAGGGGTCGAAAAATACCAAGCTGAGTTCAGAAAGAATCCAAACGGAAGAACGGGGGAGATGCTAGCAGCTTGGGGAGGTCCAACACGCTATTTCTCACTGGGGGTGGAAGCCATGGAAGAGGTGGCGAGGTGCCCCAGAATGCATGGGTCTAACATCTGTAGCGCAGCTGGCTCGGGCCCGTGCGTATTCGAGCACCACGCCACCGGCACCAGGAAACTCCCCTCACTCCCGGCGATCCGAGGGCTAAGAGATGGTCAACCGTCCAGGCCGCCTGCGGGCTGGTTCCGGTCGAACGAGGGGTTGGATTGCTTTGTTCGGCGCAACAAGGAGTGGCCCACGACGCCGATGGGGATGTACAGGACCGCGGCGGCGAAGCGTTGGAGGAGACCTCCGTAATGAGCCAAATTGATCCCGGCGAAACCAGCCATGACAGGGATCAATAGCGCGAATATCAGAAGGTTAAGAACGAGATAAATCTTCAGGCCTTTGGCTTGCTGGACGGGCCATAGCGCCAGCAGGAACAAGACTGGGCCGGCGAACATGCCCGCTCCGAGCGCACCCGGGTTGTGCCTGGGATCGGGAAGATGGAAAGCGGAGGCCCAAAGGGATGCAGCTCCCGTGGAGACAACCGATAGAGCTACGAGCCAACTCCAAATCGATCTCGCGCCCACCGCAGACAGACTGCGGAATAACCCATAGGCAGCCATGAGCGCCGCGATCCCTGTAAGCAAGGCACCCGTGTTGAGAACCGCCGGAAGCGTGGACCGGTCGGAGCCCAGCATGCTGGCTGAGTTCGTGAGAAAGCTATAGCCCGGATAGAACGGTGCGGCGGCGAGTTGGGCACCAAAGTACAGGGCCGGGACGGCTACGGCGGCAAATAGACCGAGACGAATTGTGGTCGAGATGCCTTGATCAGGCATGGCTGTGTGACTCATGGCTTAAGGCTCCTGACCACGGCGGTTGTGAAACCTACGCCTGCGGGCAGCTACTGGGTTAGGCCTCGTAGAAACGCAAGGCCCGATCCGCTGAGCCCGGCTTCTCGACCCTAATAGGTGGAGGTCCCAGCAGAACGAGGGACGCCTCCAGCGACCTTGTCGGCGAGCTGGAAGACTTTGAGCTTTTCGGGTTCGCGGAACAGGGTATCTCCTATCCCACGCGGTCCCAGCCTTCGGCCGCGCGGAAGCTGTGATAGCGGTCGGTGCCGAGGATGAGGTGGTCCGCCAAGGGCACGCCCAGGCTTTCGCCCGCGGCCCGCAGGCGTTTGGTGAGCAGGCGGTCTTCACTGGAAGGGGTCGGATCGCCTGACGGGTGGTTGTGGAAGGCCAGCGCGCTGCTGGCACCGTAGCGCAGCGCCTCGCGAAAGAATTCCCGGGGGCTGATGAGCGTGGCCGTGGCGGTGCCCTGGCTGAGGATGCGTTCCGCCAGCAGCTCGCCTTTCGCGTTGAGGGCCAGGAGGCCGAAGCGTTCCTCGCTCCAGCCGTGGCAGCGGGGCAGGAGATAGTCGCCCGCGCTGCGGGGGCTCGTGATGCGTGTGCGTTCCGCGCGGCGCTGGCTGCGGCGGCAGAGCTCCTGCGCGGCCCAGAGCTGGCTGGCGCGGGCGGGACCGATGCCGGACTGCCCCGTGAGATCGGACAGGCCGAAGCTCCAGAGCCCCGCGAGGCCGCCGGTGTGCCCGAGCAGATCCTGGGCCAGTTCCACAGCGCTGCGGCCCTGGCGGCCCGAACCCCAGAGCAGGGCCAGCAGCTCGGCGTCCGAAAGCGATTCGCCATGGCCCGCGAGGAGCCGCTCGCGGGGGCGCTGGTCGGGGGAGAGGTCGAGGATGCGCATCAGGCCCTCGTCCAGCGGTGGCGGCTGGCGTGCCAGCGGAGCAGGTTCGTGCGCCCATGGTCGTTCACGCGCAGGCAGAGCGCGTCCTCGCCGTCGTTGAGGAACCAGACCGTGGCCGTGGCCGTGTGCCGGGGCGTGACGGTGATGGCGATGTGGGCCTCACCCATGGCGGCTGCACGCGTGGTGGGGTCCATGTGGGGCGGCAGCGGAATGCCTTCGGGAAGGCCCCAGTGGAGGCTGCGAGGGAGGCTCACGGAAAGGTGGCCGATGCCTTTGGTGCTGGATGCCGATACCTCCACGGGCTGGCCGGAAGCGCGGGCCAGGGCGAAGGCCTGATCCAGCGAGCCTTGGAGCTCCTGCCCCGCCACCGTGAGGGCGGGGCCCCGGAACCGGGCGGTTCCGAGAGCCCCCATGGCCAGCGCTCCGGCGATCCCCGTGACGGTGACCAGTTCGATCAGCGACATGCCGCGTTGGGGAAGGCTGGATCGCATGGCGGCCCTCACTTCTTCACCGGGGCGGAGGCGACGGTGAGGAAGGGCTTGAGCTGGGCGAAGGATTTCTCGCCCACTCCCTTCACATTCATGAGCTCCTCAGCCCGCTGGAAGGCGCCGTGTTCCTTGCGGAAGAGGACGATGCGCTCCGCGGTCTTCTGCCCGATATGCGGCAGCTGCATCAGCTCTGTGGCCGAGGCGGTGTTCAAGTTGATGGCGTGCGCGGGGGCCTTGGTGGCCGCCTTGGGCGCGCGGGCCGGATGGGCGGTGCCAGCCGCGGCCACCGGAAAGGCCATGGCGAAGGCCAGGCTGCGGGTGAGGGAGAGAAGTGTCTGCTTACCCATGAATTCCTCCTGTGAAAGGGCTGTCAGGAAGATTCGAGAGTTGTGCCAATACTTCTAATTGTTTTAAATCAATGCTTATATATTTATTTATTCAATAGTTAGTAACTAATTTATGACAAATTTTAAAAATATTTAATAATATAAATTAAATTAACATTTAAATTAGTTTTTAAATAGATTCGATTTTTGAACTAGTGACAACTTATAGGGCTTGATGGAGTGCTTCTCCAAACAGCCCCGTCATATGGGCGGCGTCATTGAGCCGGACCACCTCCAGGCGGGTGGGATCGGGGCCTTCCAGCAGGTTCAGGGTCGCGGGAGCCTGGCGGAAGGACCAGATGCGGGCCAGAGACAGGCCCAGGATGCGGGCCAGGAGGACGCGGTTCACGGCGTCGTGGGCGGCGAGGAGCAGGATCTCCTCAGGCCCTAGCCCCGCACAGGCGCTCACGAAGGCGGGCCAGGAGCGGTCGAGGACCTGCTGGAGCGATTCGCCGCCGGGCATCTGGACGGTATCGGGCGCCTCCCGCCACGCCTTCAGCCGCGGGCCATCCTCCGCCGCGATCTCGGAGGCGAGCTTGCCCTCCCAGGCGCCGTGGGCGATTTCGAGGAACCCGGCATCAGTCGTGAGCATGCCCGCGCGGGAGCCCAGAGCCAGTTCCGCGGTGCGGCGCGCGCGGGAGAGTGGGGACGCGATGGCGCGCGTGATGGGCAGCTCCCTCAGCCGGGCACCGAGAGCCGTGGCCTGGGCTTCGCCTATGGGTGAGAGGGGAATGTCGATCTGGCCCTGGTAGCGGCCCTCGGCGTTCCAGGGCGTCTCGCCGTGGCGGCAGAGGAGGATGCGCATCACACCACCTCCAGGTCGAGGATGCCGGGGATGGCTTTCAGGGCGACCGTCTGCTTGGCGGGCACCTCGCGGTCCACGGTGATGGCCGCGAGGGCCTGGCCATCGCCCGTGGCGCCCAGGGCGAAGTTGACGATGTTGATGCCGCCCGCGCCGAGGTGCGAACCCACGAGCCCGATGACGCCGGGGCGGTCCTCGTTGCGCATGAGGAGCAGGTGCGCGCGGGGATCGAAGTCCAGCTCCACGCCATCCAGCCGCACCACGCGGGGGCCGCGGTGGAGCGTGGCCTCGATCTCCCGCGCCGCGCCGCCACCTTCGACCCTCACGCGGAGCAGGCGGTCGAAGCCGTCGCCATCGCCGCCTACGGTCTCGCTCACCAGGAGCCCCCGCGCCGCCGCCTCCTGCAGCGCGTTCACGGGCGTCACGCGGCCGGAGGCGGGGC
Organism: Holophagaceae bacterium; assembly: GCA_035687325.1. Lineage (GTDB taxonomy): Bacteria > Acidobacteriota > Holophagae > Holophagales > Holophagaceae > JAFDVN01. The sequence goes on along the minus strand of DASRXV010000099.1, from coordinate 12,703 downwards.
CCAGCAACGCCGCCACCAGCAGGCGGGTGAGGGGCCGCGCGTCCAGCTTTTCCACGCGGCCGGCGTAGGTGAGATGGAGTTTGTCCGCCGCCGGGATGAGGCGCGTACAGAGTTTGCCGAGCGCGGTCATCAGCGGCATCCAGGGGCCCATCTCCTGGGCGGCTTCGGCCGACAGCGGCGGCAGGTTCACACAGCCCGCGATGGCGCCGGTCTGGATGAAGTCCAGGATCTGCCGCGCCAGGATGGCGCTTACCGCGCGCTGGGCTTCTTTCGTGGACGCGCCTAGATGGGGCGTAAGGACGAGGCGCGGGTGCCTGCGCAGCGCGGAGTCCACGGGCAGCGGCTCCGTGACGAAGGTGTCCAGCGCCGCGCCCGCGAGGTGGCCCTCGTCCAGCAATTTGAGCAACGCCTTCTCATCCACGAGCCCGCCCCGGGCGGCGTTGATGACGCAGGAACCTTTGCGGAGCTTCCGCATGGCCGCTTCGTCCAACAGATTCGTCGTCTCCTTTGTGCGCGGGATGTGGAGTGTGACCACATCGCACCAGGCCAGCAGCGCGTCGAGATCCATCATGGGGACCGTCATGCGCGCGGCCATGGCGGGGGGGAGGAAGGGGTCGAAGGCCGCCACTTCCATGCCGAGCCCCTTCGCCTTGCGGGCCACGGTGGCGCCGATGCGGCCCAGGCCGATGATGCCGAGCCGCTTCCCCTCCAGCTCGAAACCCGTGAGGCCGCCTTTGGGCCACTCGCCCGCCTTCATGCCCGCGTCGGCCGACGGGATGTGGCGGGCCAGCGCGAAGAGCAGGGCCAGCGCCTGTTCTGCGGCGGCCAGCGTGTTGCCGTCCGGCGCGTTCATGACGGCGATGCCGCGTTCCGTGGCCGCGTCCACATCGATGGTGTCCACGCCCGCGCCCGCGCGGCCGATGAGCCTGAGCTTGTCTGCGCCTTTCAGCGCGTCGGCATCCACCTTGGTGGCGCTGCGCACGAGGAGGACCTCCACGCCCTTGAGCGCGGCGGCAAGCGAGGCGGAATCCTTGATGGGTTCAGAAATATCGACGGTCCATCCAGCGGAACGGAAGGCGGCGAGACCCTCCTCGTGGATGCCGTCGCAGGCGAGCACGCGCATGAATACTCCCAAATGTTTAACCGCGAATGGCGCGAATGAACGCGAATCCGCCGGGGTTGATGTCGGGTTTAGCGAAGGGTTTCGGCGAGGACGGCTTGGGCGGCTTCGCCGCCGGGACGCGCCACCTTCATGCCGTGCGCGTGGAAGGCCATTTCGAGAGCCTGGATGACCATGAGCGTGTCGAGGCCATCCACATAGCCGAGATGGGCCACGCGGATCATGTGGTCCTCCATCTCACCTTGGCCGTTGGCGAGGCTCAGCCCGGCCTTGTCGCGGAGGGATTTGAGGATGCGGGTGGAGCCTTCGACGCTCACGCCCGTGAGCGCGTGGCCCGGCGCCTTCGCGAAATTCGGCAGAGCCCAGGCGTCGAGCGCGGCGCGGAAAGCCCTGGCCTGCAACGCCGCGTTGGCGATGAGCGCTTCCACGCCGCCCTGGCCGTCCAGCCAGCGGCAGGCCGCATCCAGCGCGGCGACGAGCCCGATGGCGGGTGTCCAGGCCGTGCCATCGCCCTCGTGCGCCTTCAGCTCGTTGCGGAGGTCGAAGTAGAAGCGAGGCAGATGCGGGGCGTCCAGCTGCGCGAGGTAGCGCTTGGAAAGGCCGAGGAAGGCGAGGCCGGGTTGGATGGCGAGGGCCTTCTGGGATCCGCAGACCAGGACATCGAACCCGTCGGACAGTTTCACATCGTGCACGCCCACGCCGGTGATGGCGTCCACGAGCACGAGCGCCTCCGGCTGCATTTCGCGCAGGATGGCCGCCATCTCCTTCACGGGGTGGCGCACGCCCGTGGAGCTTTCATGCTCCTGCACGCAGAAGGCTTTGACCTTCGGCGCGGCCTGTGCAGCGGCGCGGAACTCATCGAGGTCGAAGGCCGCGCCGTAGGGCGCCTTCACCTCCACGACGGCGAGGCCGTAGGCCTTCGCGAGCTTCAGCCAGCGTTCGCCGAACTTGCCGGCATGGGCCACGAGGACGGTGTCCCCTGGCGCGCAGGCGTTGGTGAGGGCGGCTTCGAGGCCGCCCGTGCCGCTGCAGGAGAGGATCGCGACTTCCTCGCCTTCGTCGAGGCGGTAGAAGCGGCGGAGCCCCGCACGGGCGCTTCGAAAGAGGGCGCGGAACTCGGGCGTGCGGTGATGCACGGTCGCGAGGGATTGGGCGGCGAGACCCTCCGGCAGGAGTGGGGTGGGGCCGGGGGTCAGAAGGCGGGGCTTCAAGAGCATGGGCTCTCCTGACAAAAGTTAAAGGGGTCGTATGAGGGGCGATGCCGCCCGTTGAGAAGGGTCAACTCTGCCCGCCCGCGTTTTCCCGCGCAAGCCCCGACCGCGGGTCCGCTAGGAATCCTTCCGGTCCGTCAAATCGCGGATGAAGGCGGCGTCCAGCAGCAGCTCGTTCAGAGGCAGGTCCAGCGGGGCGTTCTCGATGTGGCAGGTGTCGATGAAGCTGAGGTCCGGGTGGTCCCACTTGAGGATCTCGAAGGCTGCCATGAGGCCGTCCTGCCGCCGGGCGCTGGCCTGCACGAGCCGGCCCGCGCGGATGTACAGCGAGCCCACCCGCCGCCAGGACCGCACCGTCACCGTGCAGGTGCGCATCTCCATCTGGAGGAGGGAAAGGAAGCTCTCCAGTCCCAGGCCGTGCACGGAGCCGCCCTTGGGCGTGTCGAGGAGCGCGCGGACATGGCGCTGGAGCCGGTCGGGCGGCACGGGCTTGGGCAGGATCCGCAAGGCGCCGAGCTCCTCCATCATCGGGTAGCGGTCCAGGTCCATCTCCCCGCTGATGACGATGACGGGCATCGAAGGCAACCGCTCGTAGAGGTGGATCAAAAGCTCGTAGCCGCTCATGCGGGGCATGAGCAGGTCCGTGATGACGAGATCCACGGGCTCCTGCGCGAGGATGGCCTTGGCCTCCTCGCCGTCCTGGGCCGTGAGCACGCTCACGCCGGGGATGCCGAGGAGCGCGCGCTTCCACACCTGGAGCACCAGCCGCTCATCATCCACCGCGAGGACGGTCTTCATGGGGGCCTGCTGCGTCGCGGGCGGCTGGTCTTCCATGGGAGGCATGGGCCAGAGCTTACCAGAGCATATTGAGGAATTACGCTCTCAGTTCAGGTGCAACTGGAGCCGGGCTTTGGATTCCAAGAGGAAGGCTTCCATGGGCTGGTGGAAGGTCCGCTCGATCTTGCAGGCCTCCATCATGGTCACATCCGCCCGCTCCCAGCCGAGGATCTCGCCCGCCGCCTCAGCATCCTCCTTGGCGCCGCAGGTGGCGTGGATGAGCTGGCCATCCTGGATGTAGAGCATGCCGCTGGACCCGTTCTGGCCGAGGATGGTGAGCGTGCAGGTCTTGCGCTCCCAGAACACGAGCGTCATGAGCGTGAGGATGTTCATGCCTCTGAAGAGCCCGTCCGGAGCGCGGTGGAGCAGGGCCTCCACGGCGGCGCGGAGCGGTTCGGCCTCCGGCGGCTTGGCCAGGACGCGCATGGCGCCCAGCTCGCGGACCTTGCCGCGCTTCTCGTCGTCCAGAACGCCGCTCAGCACGAGCACCGGCACCGCCGGGTAGCGGGAGGTCACATGGGCCAGGAGCTGGAAGCCGCCCATGAGGGGCATCTCCAGATCCGTCACCAGCAGGTCCACGGCCTGGTCCCGCAGCAGCTCCACGGCTTCAAACCCGTTGGAGGCCGTCACCACCTTGCGCTCGGGGCCCTCCAGCGCGCGGCGCACCACCGTCAGCGTGAGGCGGTCGTCGTCCACGGCCAGGATGACTTTCGGGGCGGGCGGTTCGTGCACGGCAGGTTCCTTGCCGGGAGCATATCAGGGCCCGCCCCGCGAGGAGCGGATGCGCTCCACAAGGGTCTCCACGCGGTCCAGCAACATGTCGATGTCCGGGTCCAGCAAGCCGGGACTGCTGCCGGCCGTGGCTTCGTTCAGCAGGGCCAAGGCCAGATGCTCGAGACGGTGGAGGCGGCTTTCCTGGGGTTCATCGGGGACGGCCATGGAGCCTCCTGGGGTGGATGGCCTAAGCGTGGTCCTGGTCGAGGCGCAGCGCCAGTTCCATCTGCAAGGCTTCCGCGCTGAGCGAAAAGGCCCCCGGAACCCTGCAGGTGTCCACGAACTCCACGGAAGGCACCGGCCAGGCGCACATGGAGATGGCGGCTTCGAGCCCCTGCCCCTCGCCCGTCTCCGCCTGGATGAGGCGCCCCTTCTCCACATAAAGGTGCCCGACGCGCGTTCCGGAGCGGACGGTGACGGTGGCAGTCCGGCCCTCCCACTGGAGCAGCTGGAGCAGGCCTGGCAGCGGCAGGCCCCGGACGGAGCCCCGCGGGTGCGTGCGGAGGCCGCGCACATCGGCCGCCAGCAAGGCGTAGTCTGGCGGCTTCGCGTGGATGCGCAGCGACTCGCCGGTGATGGTGGGATCGAGCCGGGCCAGGTCGGGCAGGGCTGTGAGCACGAAGACTGGCAGGCCCGGGTAGCGGGCGGAGAGCTCCGCCACCAGCCGGAAGCCGTCCATGCGGGGCATCTGGAGGTCCGTCACCACGGCATCCACGGGCGTGGTCCGCAATAGCTCCAGGGCCTCCTGGCCGTCATTCGCGGTGAGGATCCGGAAGGGCCCCGCCTCCTGCAACGCCGCGGACTGGAACCGCTGGACGACGGCATCGTCGTCCACGAGCAGCACCGTGAGCTTTCCCGCACCGGCCTCATCCATCCCGGAAGGATGCCTTGGGAATGGTTGCCTGTCAGCGCCGGATTGTTCCAACCGCGCAGGCGTTCAGCGCTCGTCGCCCTTCCTGATCTTCTTCGCTGGCGCGGGCTCCTTCGCCACCACGGCCGCGGCGTCAGCCGCGTCCTGGGGATGGTCCTCTCGCCACTTCACGCTCCAGGGCGGCAGCTCGTAGTCCTCGTAGCCGCGCAGCTTGCGGTCCTGGGCCTCTAGCGTCTGGATGATGGCATCGCGGATGTCCGCCTGCTTGGGCACGCCCTGGCCTTCCCAGATGGGTTCGGCGAAGTACTTCCGCAGCGTGGCCTCGGCGGGCTTGTTCCAGGGCGCGTAGGTGCGGTCGCCGGGGCCGCCGGGGATGACGCCGGGCTTCAGGTGCTCGCCGTAGAGGTAGTAGAAGGACGCCGCGCCGTCGCTCCAGTTCCGCAGCACGGCGAAGGCGCCCTTCAGCAGCTCATCCTGGAGCGCGGGATCCGCGGGCTTGTCCGTGCGGAAGTCCCAGGGCCCCACATGAGCGTGAGCGACGGACGGATAGCCCACCTCCGTGATCAACACGGGCCGGTGGAAGCGGGCTTGGAACACGCGAGCCTTTTCCACGATCCACCACCACTCGTCCACGATCTGCTGATGGCTGGGGTATTCGTCGTACTTGGCGATGGGGTCGTAGGTGTTCATGCCGATCACATCGAGGCAGTCGCCGAAAGTGAAGCTGTCGTGGGAATCGAAGTTCACGCTGTAGGTGACTTTGCCCCTGTAGACCTGGCGCACCCGCTGGATGAGCGCGCACCAGGAGTTACGGAACGGATGCGTCGTGGCCATCTCCGTGCCCACGCTGTACCACTCCACGCCGCCTTCCTGGGCCAGCGCCGCGAGACGGACATTGAAGGCCGTGTAGTTCTTCCACCAGATGTCCCAGTGGTCCGGCAGGATGTTGCCCCGCCACCACTTGGCGTTGTCCGCCTCGTCCTTGATGTTGATGGTGGGGAAGAACATGACCCGCAGGTTCCGGGCCCGGGCCTCGCGGAAGGCGCGCAGCAGGGCCTCGTCCGTGGGGCTGGAGGTCGGATGGATCCGGATCTCGTCCGCGTGGCCGGTATCCATGCGGTAGATGGCCTGGAGGCTCACGCAGGTGGCGCCGCTGGCCGCGATGCGGTCCAGCTCGGCGGCGTAGTCGTAGTCCGGCACGCCCGCGTACATCCCCAGCACCATGCCCCGCGGCTGCGGCACGAGTTTCACCTTCCGCACATGGCGGACGATGAGGAAAGTGGCGGGCACCGCCAGCAGCGAGGCCCACGCGAAGACGCGGCGGATCATGGAAACTCCGGACCGTCCAAGGTATCAGGCGGAAGAGAAAAGCATTTCACCGCACCGCCGCGGTGAATGCTTCTATTCCACCCGCTCCACCCTCACCTGCACGACTTTCGGGCCTTCCATGCGCAGCACGGTGATGCGGGAGCCGTCCTCGGTGAGGGTGTCGCGGACCTTGGGCACGCGGCCCAGGCGGGCCATGACGAGGCCGCCCACGGTGTCGAAGCCGTCGCGTTGCCAGTCCACATCCAGGACGCTGGCCACATCTTCCACATGCGCCTGGCCCGAGACGAGCCACATGCCGTTGCCCACGGGCTCGATCTCCGGCAACCCGGGCTCTTCGAGGATCTCGCCGAAGACCTCGTCCAGCAGGTCGCCCAGGGTGACGAGGCCCGCCACGGAGCCGAACTCGTCCACCACCACGGCCAGGCCGATGCGGGCCCGCTGCATCTCCCGCAGCACTTCCCCGGCGGGCTTGCTTTCCGGCACGAAGAGCGGCGGCTTCATCAGCTGGCGCACCGTGGCGTTGGAATCGTCGGGCAGGCCGAGCAGATCCTTGAGGCGCAGCACGCCCACCACTTCGTCGAGACGGCCCTCGAAAACCGGCATCCGGCTCCGGCCGCTGTGCTGGAAGGCCGCCCAGGCCCCGTCCAGCGATGCCGCGACGGGGAGGACGGCCATGGCCGTGCGGGGCGTCATGAGCTCGCGCACCACCGTGTCGCCCAACGACACCACATTGCGGATGAGCTCGCGGTCATCGGCTTCGAGGATGCCTTCGGCCTCGCCCTCCTGGAGCAGGGCGGTGACGGCCTCCTCGGTGGGGTCCTCATCCTCCTCGCTGTCCTCCTGGGCCTCGTGCCGCTGGGCCACGGCGAGCGCGACGGGCGTGATGAGGGGGGCGAGGACGCGTTGGGGCAAATCGAACCAGGGGAAGAGCCGGTCCAGCCAAACGGCCGGATTGGCCGCCACGAGCAGAGCCGGCAGCGCGAGATCGAAGAGGTAGAGATAGAGCATCGTCACCGCGCCCAGGATCCAGAGCCGCCCGGGCAGCGCGTCCGCCACGGGCCAGGCCGCGAGGAAGAGCAGGGCCAGCAGCAGTACATTCCAGAAACGCAGCGCCATGCCCAGCAGGCGGGGCTGCGCGAGGAGCTGGGCCAGCCGCGCGTGGCGGAAGGCCTCCTCCCCCAGCAGCAGGCGGCGCTGGAGCGAGGGCAGAGCATTGTAGGCCGCCAGCATCGAAGCCATCAGCGCCCGGTAGAGCGCCAGCAGGATGAGGGCCGCGCCCACCCAGAAGGACAAGGAGCCGCTACTGCCAGGGTCGGTCACGTGATCCAGCTTATCAGCGGCGCGCGTCCCACGCGGCGCGCTGGAGGATCTGCTCGCGGATCTTGGCCTTGGCGGTCTCGTTGAGGGCGATGCCGCGCTGGGCGGCCTCCTCGAAATATTCTTCCGGATCGCGCGTGAGGCCGTCCGGCGTGGGCGGGAGCCCCTTCCGCTCGCGGGCCGCGTTCAAGAACACATAGGGCTCCCGCGCCAGCTCGGGGCTCCGCAGGTAGTGGCGGAAAGTCCACCAGTTGCCCACGAGGAACCAGAGCGCGAGGGCGCTCACGCCCCAGCGCTGGAAGTCGCGCATGCGCATGGGCGTCTTCCGCACGGACTGCCACCGGAGCGCGACACCCAAGGAGATGGCCATCACCACCGCCGCCATGAAGAGCGTGAAGGCCCAGCCCTGGCTGTTCCACTGCCAGCCCATGAGGTCCATCACCGGCTGCGAGAGCAGCACGCCGAAGATGAGGTTGAGATGGAACATGTAGATGAGCAGCGATTCCTGGCTGGCGCTCGCGAAGGCGTTCTGCCCCTTCCAGCGCGGGCGGTAGAGCTCGATGGCGCCCATGGCGGAACCTGCCAGGCAGATCCAGCCCAGGCGCTCCGCCACGCTGGGCAGCGTCGTGTTGCCCATCACCTGCAGCTCGTTCCAGGTGAAGGAACCGTAGCGGGTCTGGTCGAACCAGACACCGTTCGTCTGCACCCAACGGCCGCCCCAGAGGAGGGACTCCTTGGTTTCGTGCCCCGCGATGAGCAGAGCCAGCCCCGCGATGGCCAGCGCCGCGATGAAGCGCGGTTCCGTCCAGCGGGCGCGGCCCTCGCCATCCGGCTCCTGCCGCGTGAAGCGGTAGGCCCCACCCAGGAAGGCGCCGAAGGCCACGAACGAAAGCCAGGGGAAGAGCGGGAACAGCGCCTGCACCCCGCGGTCCGGGTTGCCGTTGAAGAAGCCGCGGATGGGCAGCCATAGCCCGTCCGCCATGCCGTGCCCCCAGAGGAAGGGCGACACCAGCGGGATGTAGAGGGCCAGCCCGAGGGCCACGAAGGTGAAGATCCCGGGCCGCCGGATGAGGCGCGCCAGCCCCTGCAATACCAGCAGGGAGAAGATGATGCACTGGAGCACATCGATCTTGAACAGCTCACGCCACTTCTGGGCCGTAGCCAGCACCGTCCAGTCCGCCAGCGAAAGTCCCGGCGCGTGGAGGGCGTAGGCGCAGGCCAGGATGAAGAGGTAGCGCTTCGCCGTGTCCTGGAATGGCTTGATGGTCCCGTCTTTGCGGAAGGTGGAGACCACGAGGCTGAAACCGGCCGCCGTGAGGAAGCTCGGGGCCACGAGCCCGTTCAGGTAGTTGAGCCAGTCCGGCCGCAGCTTCAGGTCCAGCCAGACATTGGTGCAGTGCACCTCGATCATCACGAGGATGGCCCAGCCCCGCAGCTGGTCCACCCAGTCGCAGCGGGTGGCGAGAGCGCGGTCGGGGGCGGTGTCGGCGGACATGGGGCCCAGATTGCCTTGGAACCGGGTGCCCGGGAAAGCCTCGTTTCCTGATACAGTCTCGGGATTACCTGGATTTCCAGACAGGAGCACCCATGGCGGGACTGTTCGCGAAAAAGGATCTGGCGCGCCTCATCGCCGATGCCAACGACCCAAATGCCGGTGAGGGCGCCCATGGCGGCGCCACGCTGAAGCGCAGCCTCGGCGCCTTCAACCTGACCACCCTGGGCATCGGCGCCATCATCGGCACCGGCATCTTCACGCTCACGGGCCTGGCAGCGGCGGATTTCGCCGGCCCCGGCATCGTCTACAGCTTCATCATCGGCGGCATCCTCTGCGCCCTGGCGGGTCTCTGCTACTCCGAGATGGCGGCCATGGTGCCCGTGGCCGGCAGCGCCTACGCCTACTCCTACGCCACCATGGGCGAGTTCATCGCCTGGATCATCGGCTGGGACCTGGTGCTGGAATACGCCTTCGGCGCCATCACCGTGTCCAACGGCTGGTCCGGCTACTTCGTCTCGCTCCTCCAGGGCAGCCTGGGCGTCCACTTCACCGACGGGCTCATGCGCCTCACCAAGGGTCCGTGGGAGCTGGTCAAGCTGAGCGACGGGTCCATGGTCCACGGCGTGTGGAACCTCCCCGCCACGCTCATCGCGCTGCTCGCGGCGGGCATCCTCTACCGGGGCATCAAGGAGAGCGCCACGGCCAACAACATCATCGTGATCATCAAGGTGACGATCGTCCTGCTCTTCATCGTCATGGGCATCGGCCTCGTCTCGAAGGCGAACCTGTTCGTGAACCACACGGCCCACGGTCTGGGCATGCTGGTGCCTGAACGGGGACCTTCGCAGGTGATGGGCCAGACGATGACCACCTACGGCTGGCCGGGCGTCTTCCGCGCCGCGGGCGTGGTGTTCTTCGCCTACATCGGCTTCGACGCCGTCTCCACGACGGCGCAGGAGTGCAAGAACCCGGCGAAGGATCTTCCCCGCGGCATCCTGGGCAGCCTCGTCATCTGCACCATCCTCTACATCCTAACTTCCTTCACCCTCGCGGGTGTGGTGCCCTTCAACCAGCTCCACACCTCCGCTCCGGTGGCCACGGGCTTCGACAAGATCGTGGAGCTGCTCCACTGGAACCCGGCCGCCGGGCACACGCTCACGGCGGTCGTGAAGCTGGGCGCCCTCGCCGGCCTCAGCTCCGTGATCCTGGTGATGATGCTGGGCCAGACCCGCGTCTTCTACGCCATGAGCAAAGACGGCCTGCTGCCCTGGTTCGGCGCGGCCCATCCCAAATTCGGGACCCCCCATGTGGCCACCGCCCTGACCGGCGTCTTCGTCATGGCCTGCGGCGGCCTCATGCCTCTCTCCCTCGTGGGCGAGCTGGTGAGTATCGGCACCCTGTTGGCTTTCACGCTGGTGTGCATCGGCATCCCCATCCTGCGCGTGACAAGCCCTGACACCGTACGGCCCTTCCGCACGCCCATGCCCTGGGTGGTGTCCATCCTCGGTGCGGCTTCCTGCTTGTGGGTCATGAGCTACCTGCCCCAGGACACCTGGCTGCGGCTCATCACCTGGCTGGAGGTCGGCCTCCTCATCTACGCCACCTACGGCTGGCGCCGCAGCCGCCTCGCGAGCGACAACGGCACCGCGGGCCGCACGAAGCCCCACGCCGCCATCCTGGTGGTGGCCCTCGTGACCTTGTTGCCCACGCTCTACTGGGACTACAAGGTCTTCTTCCATCACTAGGATGGACCTGATGAGGAGACTCCCCGGCCTGGCCGGGGAGTTTTCGTTATGCCGAGGCTGCCTCGGCCCTGTGGGCACCGGCGCGGAGGCGAGTCTCTGCGCCCGCTGCTGGGAGGGCCTTGCATCGTTGCCAGACGACCGCTGTCCCCGCTGCGCCTTGCAGCATGGCGAGGACCGCGACTGTCCTGAACCGGTGGCCTGGGGCCTGGGCACGGCGCTGTGGGATTACCACACGGGCCGCCCTCCTTTTGGCGAACTGCTCCTGCCCGGCATCAAGGCGGGCGAGCGCGGGTGGATGCAGGCGCTGCTGGATCACGCGCGCATCGCGCCGTTGCCGGAATGGGCGGAGGAAGCCGACCTCGTCGCTCCCGTGCCCACGACACCCTGGCGCCGCCTGCGTCGCGGTTTCGATCTGGCGGATGCTTTCGCGCGGCTCCTCGCCACGCGCTTGCACAAGCCTCGCATCGCGCCGTTGCGCAAAGCCTGGCGCGCCCCCAGCCAGACCGGCCGTCCCGAATCCCAGCGCCGCCGCCTTCCGAAGAAGGCCGTCGTCTTGAAGGATGCCGCGTCCATCAAAGGCCGCAGCATCCTTCTCGTGGATGATGTCTGGACCACCGGCACCACGCTCCTGCGCTGCGCCCAGGCCTTGAATCTGGGCGGCGCGAAGGATGTGCGGGTGCTGACGCTCTTCCGGGCGCTGTAGGTTCCGGTAGCATCCTCGGATGACCGATGCCGTCCTCGTCTCCCTCACCGAAGCCGACTTCGAGCCCCTGGCGCGGCTCGCGGAAGCGATCTGGCGCGCCCACTACGGGCCCCTCATCGGCCTCGCCCAGGTGGAATACATGCTCAAGGGCCGTTACACGCCGGAGAAGTCGCGGGCCTACCTCGGCGCCTCCGACCGCTGGTTGCGGCTGCTGAAGCTGGAGGGCGAGACCATCGGCTACTGCAGCTACGCGCTCACAGCCACGCCCGGCGAGATGAAGCTGGAACAGCTTTACTTGCTGGAGGCCTTCAAAGGCCGCGGCCTGGGCGGCCTCATGATGCGCCATGTGGAGGCCGAGGCCCGCGCCCACGGCTGCGGGACGCTCATGCTCACCGTGAACAAGGGCAACACCGACTCCATCGCCGTCTACAAGAAGAGCGGCTTCACCGTGCGCGAAGAAGCCGTCTTCGACATCGGCAACGGCTTCGTGATGGACGACTATGTGATGGAGAAGCGGCTGTAGGTTGACAGGTGTAGAGGAAGGATAGCTGTCTCGATTTCCCTCATCCCTGTTGATTAATCTTCTAGGCTTGCTGGGTAGGCGGATATATTCAAGTCCATTCCAAGAAGCGCAAGCTCGGATAGAAAGTCATTGGGGAACATTAAAGTCGGCGCAAATGATCCTTCCTCGCCTACTGTTATTCCAATGTCGAGCTCGACTTCGGCTCTGAGTTGTCGAAACTCTCTGTATAGATCTGCCTCGGCATGAAGGTGTGCAAACACAATCGGAAGAGATTGAGCCCAGGAACTGGTCTCAGGGAAAGAGAATGCAAATCCGGACTTGGTGTGCACTTGACCATTGCGCCTTGTTTCTCCCTTTCGGTACACCCCGCCAATTTCTAGTCCATCACGGCCTAAAAACCGATCAATCATCAGATCCTGCCCTGCGACTCGTATAACCGCGAAAACCATATGTATGGACTCTCCAGTACCTGACTTTAGGCTATGCGATGGATTCAGGCGTCTTCTCATCCTGCTCGTAGATTGGATAGCTAATGACGGCACGCGACGGCGCTGCCTCGTCTCGACATCCCGCCACCCGCCTCACGATCCGCCGAGGATGCCGCCCAGACCCCAGAGCACTAACTCTTCACACGCAATTTGCTTATGGACTTGGCACCGGGGGTGCTTAAGATGCCTCTGACGCTTCCCACCCAATCCGATCGGAGGGCACGATGAGCAAGCTGAAGGGCACGAAGACCCACCAGAACCTGAAGGACGCCTTCGCGGGCGAGAGCCAG
>DASRXV010000098.1:0-22519 GCA_035687325.1 Holophagaceae bacterium | reverse complement strand
GGTGCCCATGGCCAGGCCCGCGCCGTTCACCATGCAGCCGATGTTGCCGTCCAGCTTGATGAAGTTGAGGTTGAACTTGGAGGCCTCGACTTCCTCGGGCGCCTCCTCGTTGAGATCGCGGTAGGCCAGCACATCCGGGTGACGGAAGAGCGCGTTGTCGTCGAAGCCGATCTTGGCGTCCAGCGCGATCACATCGCCCTGCTTGGTGACGACGAGGGGGTTGATCTCCACCATGGCGCAGTCCTTCTCCACGAAGAGCCGGAAGAGGTTCTGCAGGAAAGTGACAGCCTTCTTGAAGGCGTCGCCGGAGAGCCCCAGCGCGAACGCCGCCTGGCGAGCCTGGAACCCCGCGAGGCCGATGGCGGGGTCGATGACGACCTTCACGATCTTCTCGGGGGTTTTCTCGGCCACTTCCTCGATCTCCACACCGCCCTCGGTGGAGGCCAGGATGGTCACGCGCGAGGTGGCGCGGTCCACAAGGAAGGAGAGGTACAGCTCCCGCTCGATGTCCACGGGATCGCTGATGAAGACCGTGTGGACCTTGCGGCCCTCGGGACCGGTCTGGTGCGTCACGAGCGTCATGCCCAGCATCTTCTTGAAGAGCTCGGCGGCGTCATCGGGGTTCTTGGCGAACTTGACGCCGCCCCCCTTGCCGCGTCCGCCGGCGTGGATCTGGGCCTTCACGACGGACTGGCCGCCGAACTCCTTGGTGATCTGCCGGGCGTCCTCGGGGTCCATGGCGACACGGCCGTCCGGCGTGGCGACCTTGTACTGCCTGAGCAGTTCCTTGGCTTGGTATTCATGGATGTTCATGCGGTCTCCACGGGGCGCCAGGCGCGGGCCCACAGCACCCTCCAGTCTAGCGGCGGGGCCCCTTGATCCGAAGCTCAAGGATCGAGGCCTCGGCGCCGTCAAGCTGTATGCTGAGACTTTCCTAAAGACGCCCATGCCTCAACTCGACCGCTTCCTCCTCCACCTTTTCGCCCGCGGCGCGGCGCGCCTGCTCCTGATCCCCGGCGAGCCGCCGGTGCTGGAGATGCCCGACGGGCAGCGCCTCAACCTGGCCCCCACCCCCATGACGGCCGTGATGGTGGATGCCCTGGCCAGCGAGGTCATGGACCCCCGGCAGAAAGCGTCCTGGGCCGACACCCCCACACTGGAATGGGGCTATTCCGTGGACGGCAAGCCTGTCGCGCTGAAGGCCGAACGCACCCCCGGCGGGGCCTCCCTCTCCGCCACCATGGCCCCGGCGGCGCCTCCCAAGCCGGCCCCGCCCATGGCGCCCGCTGTCTCCGCCTCCGCCGACCCCCTTTCTCCGCCCAGCTCAGATCCACGGAAAACCGAGATGCCGCCTGGCGGCCCCCTGTCCGAGCGCCTTTTCAAGACGCTGCTCGCGATGAAGGGTTCTGATCTTCATTGCACCTCGAACCATCCCCCCATCGCCCGGGTTCACGGCGACATGGAGGAACTGTCCGATTTCGGGATCCTCGGGCCGTCCCAGATGGAAGACCTCATGCGGGGTCTCGCCACGCCGGACACCTGGCGCCACTTTGAAGAGGTCCGCGACGCGGACTTCGCCTACCCGTTCGAAGCCGGTGGTTGCCGCTTCCGCGTGAACTTCTTCATGGACCGCCAGGGTCCCGGCATGGTCGTCCGCGTCATCCCCAACGAGATCCCCGACCCGGACCAGCTCGGCATCCCCGAGCCGGTGCGCCGTTTGGCCCTTCTGAGCAAGGGCCTGGTGCTGGTGACGGGGCCGACAGGCAGCGGCAAGTCCACGACCCTCGCGGCGATCGTGGACTTGGCCAACCGCCAGCGCAAGGACCACATCATCACCATCGAGGACCCCATCGAGTTCGTGCACCCCAAGAAGCGCTGCCTGGTGAACCAGCGCGAGGTGGGCACGCACACCAACGGGTTCAAGAACGCCCTCCGCGCGGCCCTGCGTGAAGACCCGGACATCGTGCTGGTGGGCGAGATGCGCGACCTGGAGACCATCTCCATCGCTCTGGAGACGGCCATCACCGGCCACCTCGTCTTCGGCACCTTGCACACCAGCAGCGCCATCGGCACGATCGACCGCATCGTGGACCAGTTCCCCGCGGACCGGCAGCAGCAGATCCGCGTGATGCTCTCGGACGCGCTCAAATGCGTGGTGAGCCAGGTGCTATTGAAGAAAAAGGGCGGCGGCCGCGTGGCGGCGCTGGAAAGCCTTTTCGTGGGCCCGGCCATCGCCAACCTGATCCGCGAGGCGAAGGCGCCGCAGATCATGTCGCAGATGCAGACGGGACGGGCCTACGGCCAGAAGCTCATGGTGGATTCCATCGTGGATCTGGTGAAAGCCGGCACCGTGGACCCGCTGGAGGCCTACCTGAAGGCGCCGGACAAGGACACGCTCATCCAGGGGCTCAAGCGGGTCGGCATCGCCTTCGATCCCCGCTCCCAGGGCGAGACGGACCTCTAGGCGAAGCCCTACTTGCTGCGGCCTAGCAGGGCCACGGGGATCTCGTGGAGGAGGGCCTTGGTCTTCTTCTCGCCGTCCAGGCCGTCGAGCAGAGCGGTGGCGCTCTCGGAGGCCTTCCGCGCGAGATCGCGGGTCTCCGCCAGCGCGCCGTGCGCCTCCAGCAGGCGCCGCAGCGCGGATTCGTCCTCGGCGGGGATGGGCACTTCCTCGCCCCGGTCCCAGATGCGGCGGACGATGTCGCGGCTTTCCTCCGGCGCTTTCTCCAGCAGCGTCAGCATGGGCAGGGTGAGTTTGCCCTCGCGCAGGTCGCTGAAGGCCGGCTTGCCCAGTTGCTCGCTGGTGGCCGTGTAGTCGAGCAGGTCGTCCACCAGCTGGAAGGCCCGGCCGATCTCCAGCCCGTAGCGGCGCATGGATTCGCAATCCGCCTCCGTCCGGCCGCCCAGCACCGCGCCGGCCTCCGTGCAGCCGCCGAAGAGCAGCGCCGTCTTCCGCTCCTGGATGTCGAAGTAGTCCTTGCGGCTGGTGTCCAGCTTGAAGAGCACATCGTTCTGGATGAGCTCGCCCTCGATCATCCGCGTCGTGACTTCGGAGAGGATCTCCATGAGACGCCAGGAGCGGCCCTGGATGGCGCTGGACATGGCGTGGATGTAGAGCAGGTCGCCGAAGAGCACGGTGAGCGTGTTGCCCCAGAGCCGGTTCAGCGTGGGGCGCCCGCGCCGGAGCTGCGCATGGTCGATCACATCGTCATGCACGAGCGTGGCCGTGTGGATGAGCTCGAAGATGGCGCCGAAGCGCACATCCAGGTCCCCTTCCGCCCCGTTGAAGCGGCTGGAAAGCAGCACCAGCGCGGGCCGCAGCCGCTTGCCCTGGCCTTCACGGATATGGGCCGCGAGCTTCTCCACCACTGCCACATCGCTCTGGAGCAGCCGCTGCAGCTCCGCCTCCACACCGGAAAGTTTCGGCTGGATGGCGAGGAAATAGCGGGCCAGGTCGAGCGGGCGCATCAGGCTTCGGGCCTCCGGCTCAGCCGCGGTAGTTGGTGAACTGGAGGTCGATGGCCAACTTCTCCTGCTCCTTGCGGAAGAGGGCGATGGCCTCCTGGAGCTGGTCCTTGTCCTTGCCGCTCACCCGCAGCTGGTCGCCTTGGATGGAGCCCTGGGCCTTGAGCTTATGGTCCTTGAGCAGGGCCACGAGCTTCTTGGCCTTCTCGATGGGGATGCCCTGGTTGATCTTCACTTCCTGGCGCACGGTGCCTTTGTTCGCCGCCTCCAGCTTGCCGAATTCCATGGCGAGGATGCTGACGCCGCGCTTGTGGAGCTTGGACTGGAGCACATCCACCACGGCCTTGAGCTTGGTCTCATCATCAGCGTGGAGGGTCAGCTTGTCGGCGCCCTGTAGTTCGATCTTCGCGATGCTGCCCTTGAAGTCGTAGCGCTGGCCGATCTCCTTCATGGCCTGGTCCACGGCGTTCTTCACTTCCGCCATGTCCACCTTGGAAACCGCGTCGAAGCTGCACTCGCTGACCATGTCATCTCCTATTCCCGGGAGACTCCAGCCTACCGCGCTTCGAGCTCGTGGCGGAGCGCAGGCCAGCCCGTCCAGCGGTCCAGCTTGAAGAAGGCCGTGAGCACAAGGGCATGCTCGATGCGCCCGCTCCGCAGCAGCTCCGCCCATTCAGTCCAGGGGCAAGCCCAGAGCCGCAACTCCTCCGAAGGATCCAGGGCCAGCCCGGAGACGGCCTGGCAACCCAAGGCGAGGAAGGTATGGCAGTGGTTGCCAAGGGTGGCGGGGTTGGGCGCGCACTGGCCCAGCCCGGTCCATTCGCGGGCCTCGAAGCCCGTCTCCTCCCGCAGCTCGCGGCGCGCCGACTCCAGGGGCGTCTCGCCCTCATCGCAGCTGCCGCCGGGTATCTCCAGGGTGGGCGCGTCGATGCCATGGCGGAACTGCTCCACCACGAGCAAGTCGCCGTCTTCCGTGAAGGGGATCACATTCACCCAGTCGGGGCCCTGGAGCCGGTAGAAGGCGTGCTCCCGGCCCGTGTGCGGGCTGCGGCGCGTGGCCACCACCTGCCGGAAAAGGCGCGAATCCTGGCGGATGCTCTCTCCTTCCTGGATCCAGGGCGTGGCCGGATCGAAGAGCTCGGGGTGCTGGCGCAGCAGCTTCATCCGGCGGCGGCCCCCTCGGGAGCGCCTTCCTGCGCCCCTTCGCGGGCGCGGACCTTCTGGACGATGTGGTGGGTGAGCATGTCCAGGGCCGTCTGGTTCTCCACGCCCGTGGGGACGATGAGATCCGCCCACCGCTTGCTGGGCTCCACGAATTCCAGGTGCATGGGCCGCACGCTCTGCTCGTACTGCTCCATGACACTTTCCAGGCTGCGCCCGCGCTCGGCCGTGTCGCGGCGGATGCGGCGCAGCATGCGGATGTCGGCGTCCGCGTCCACGAACACTTTCACATCCAGCTGCTCTCGCAGCTCTTTGAGGGCGAAGAGGAGCAGGCCCTCGAGGATCACCACCTGCCCGGGCTGCATGGGGTCTTCCCAGCCTGTCCGGTCGGAGATGGTGAAGTCGTAGCGCGGCTTACGGATGGGCTCGGCCGAGTGGAGCGCCCGGAGGTGCTCGGCCATGAGTTCCAGGTCGAAGGCGTGGGGGTGGTCCCAGTTGATGCTGCGGCAGCCGAAGCGCTCTTTGACGATCTCCAAGGGCGCGTAGTAGGCATCCATGTCCAGCAACAGGGCCTGGATGCCGCGGCGCCGGATGCGGCGCACCAACTCCACCGCCACAGAAGTCTTCCCGCTGCCGGATCCCCCGACGATGCCCACCAGCCAGGGGCGTTCCGCCATGGTCAACCTCCGCTGAAATCCTAGCCTGAATCGCTTCCGGAGCGACCTCCCGCCTGATAGGCTCGGGCCATGTCCTCCCGTCTGCTGCCGTTGTTCCTGCTGGGCACCCTCCTGGCCTGCCAGACCGAGCCGGATGCCCGCCTTCCCCAGAGTCTCTATGACGAGGGCCGGCAGTTGAGCGTGGCCGGGAAGGGCACGGAAGCCCGCGCGCTGTGGAGCGACCTCATCGTCCGCTATCCCAACAGTGACGCCGCCCAGCAGGCCAAGAAGGATCTCTTCTTCGTCAACGCCATGATCGACCGCGACCAGGAGGAGAAGGCGAAGGCCACCCGCGCCTCACTGAACAAGGTTCTCAACGCGCTGGCCCGCTACAGGGAGAAGCGCGGCGAGTACCCCCCGAGCCTCAACGACCTTGTTCCGGAATACCTGGACCAGGTGCCGCTGGCCTCCTGGGGCCATCCCTTCTTCTACCGCGCCTATGTGGGCCAGCCCATCATGACCATTACGCCCAAGCGTGGCCCCGCGCGCCAGCTCTTCAACACGAAGCTGGACCACTACAACCTGGCTTCCCTGGGCACGGACCTCGCGCCCGGCGGCGAAGGCCTCGCGAAGGACATGCTCTTCCACGATGGTGAAACCGCGACCACCACGGGCTTCGATCCCATCGCCCAGCCTCAGCCGTTCCGGCAGTAGCTGGACTGAGCCAGTGGCTACTTGGCGCCCCAGTCCAACACCACCTTGCCGCTCTGGCCCGAGCGCATGGCGTCAAAGCCTTTCTGGAAATCATCAATCCCGAAGCGGTGCGTGATGATGGGACCGAGGTCGAAGCCGCCCTGGATGAGCGCGATCATCTTGTACCAGGTCTCGAACATCTCGCGGCCGTAGACGCCCTTGATGAAGAGGCCCTTGAACACCACCTTCGACCAGTCGATGGCCACCTCGCCGGGCATGATGCCCAGCATGGCGATCTTGCCGCCGTGGTTCATGGTGTCGAGCATCTGGCGGAAGGCCCGCGCGTTGCCGCTCACCTCCAGGCCCACATCGAAGCCCTCCATCATGCCGAGTTCCTTCATGACGGCCTGCAAATCCTCCGTGGCCACATTCACGGCGCGCGTGACGCCCATCTTGCGGGCCAGGTCCAGGCGGTAATCGTTCACATCCGTGATGACGACATTGCGAGCGCCCACATGTTTCGCCACCGCCGCGGCCATGATGCCGATGGGCCCCGCGCCCGTCACGAGCACATCCTCGCCCACGAGGTCGAAGCTCAGCGCCGTGTGCACCGCGTTGCCGAAGGGGTCGAAGATGGCGGCCCACTCGTCCGGCACATTATCCGGGATCTTGTAGACATTCTCCGCGGGGATCACGAGGAACTCCGCGAAGGAGCCCGGCCGGTTCACACCCACGCCCTTCGTGTTGCGGCAGAGGTGCAGCTTGCCCGCGCGGCAGTTGCGGCAGAAACCGCAGGTGAGGTGCCCTTCCCCGCTCACGCGGTCGCCGGGCTTGAAGGCCTCGACCTCGGCGCCCACCTTCTCCACGATGCCGAAATACTCGTGCCCCACCACCATGGGCATCGGGATCGTCTTCTGGCTCCACTCGTCCCAGTTGTAGATGTGCACATCCGTGCCACAGATGGCCGACTTGCGGATGCGGATCATCACATCGTGAACACCCAGCTCCGGCGTAGGCGCGTCGTGAGTGATCCAGATGCCTTCTTCCGGCTTGGACTTGATGAGGGCTTTCATGGGGGCTCCAGAACCAATCGAAGCTAAGGTGTTTCGGCAGCTGCCGGGCCTACTTGATCACGCCCAGCTCGCGGCCCACTTTGGCGAAGGCGGCAATGGCCTGGTCGAGATCGGCGGTGGTGTGCGCGGCGCTCATCTGGGTGCGGATGCGGGCCTGGCCTTTGGGGACGACGGGGAAGAAGAAGCCGATGACATAGACACCTTCGTCCAGGAGCTTCGTGGCGAAGGCTTGGGCAAGGGGCGCGTCGTGGAGCATGACGGGGATGATGGGGTGCTCGCCGGGCAGCAGCTCGAAGCCCAGTTTCGTCATCTCCGCGCGGAAGTGCTTCGCGTTGGCCCGCAGGCGCTCCCGCAACTCGGCGCCCTGCGCCAGCAACTCCAGGGCCTTGAGGCTGGCGGCCGCGATGGCGGGCATGAGCGTGTTGGAGAAGAGGTAGGGCCGGGCTTTCTGCCGCAGCATCTCGATCATCACCTTCGATCCCGACACATAGCCGCCGCTGGCGCCGCCCAGGGCCTTGCCCAGCGTGCCGGTCATGAGGTCCACCCGGCCCATGACGCCGTGGTGCTCATGGGTTCCGCGGCCGTCCTTGCCCGTGAATCCCACGGCGTGGCTGTCATCGATCAGGAGCAGGGCGCCGTGTTTCTCCTTCAGGGCCACGATCTCCGGCAGCTTGGCGATGTAGCCGTCCATGCTGAAGACGCCATCGGTGACGACGAGGATGAATCGCGCGCCAGCCGCCTTGGCTTCCAGCAGCTTCGCTTCGAGATCCGCCATGTCGCTGTTGGCGTAGCGGAACCGCTTCGCCCTGCAGAGCCGGATGCCGTCGATGATGGAGGCGTGGTTGAGGGAGTCGGAGATGATGGCGTCTTCTTCGCCCAGCAGCCCTTCAAAGACACCGCCGTTGGCATCGAAGCAGCTGGAGAAGAGGATGGTGTCCTCGAAGCCCAGGAAGGCGCTGAGCCGCGCCTCCAGTTCCTTGTGCAGATCCTGGGTGCCGCAAATGAAACGCACCGAGGAGAGGCCGAAGCCGCGGTCATCCAGCGCCTGCTTCGCCGCCGCGATCAGCGCCGGATGGTCTGACAGGCCCAGATAGTTGTTGGCGCAAAGATTGATGACCTTGCGGCCGTTGGCCTCCACCCGGGCGTTCTGCGGGCTGGTCATCACCCGCTCGGATTTGAAGAGGCCCTGTTCCTTCAAGGAGTCGAGCTGGGCGCGGAGATGGTCGTTGAAAGCGGTCATGGGTTCCCGTCCGGAACCCCCATTCTATCGGCGGATCTTCAATGCGCGCAGGTCTGGATCAACGCCTTGGTCTGGACTTTGGCCGTTTTCACGGGAGCGATCTTCCCGGGGCGGATGACGACGATCGGGCGCGAGCCGGGCGTCGAGACGACCGGCACCGGCGTGACGACCCGGACGATGTGGCAGACCGGCTGGTCCGCCCGGGCTGTGAGGGCGAGACCCGTGGCCAGCAGACCTGCGGCGGACAGGGACAGGACATTCACAGCGGCTCCAGGAGAGGGGAATCCACAGCACCTTGGACCCGGCGCTCCTCTGGCCGGTTGAGCGCCCCGGGGTGATCAAACCATGGCAATTCCCTTGACGCTCCAGCTCCAGCCTTCCAACCTTGAGCAGATGGCGAGCGCCTCCCTGATGCGGCAGAACAACCGCAATAACGCCTCCCCCAGCGCGGATCGCGCGTGGGGCGGCGAGGCTCTGACCTAACAGAACCCCATCCGTTCACTCCCACCCCGATTCGCCCCGGCGAGTCGGGGTTTTTCTTTTTCACCCCCAACCCAGGAGGCTCTTATGAGCGCCAACGCCACCTTCCCCACGCCTTACCACGAAGTCGGCCGCCGCCTGTCGCGGCACCAGGACCAGCTCTCGAGACGCGGCCTCAGCCTCCGGGAGGAGATCGAGACACGCTACCTGAAGAAGTGGGAGAGCGAGACGCTCTGCCATGTGCTGAAGGTGCGCAGCGCGCTGGTCTCCGGCATGCAGGACTTCCTGCTGCGCCAAGGCCTGTTGAACCTGGAGCGCGTGCAGATGAGCCTGGTGACGGACCCGCTGGCCCACGGCGTTGAGCACCTGCCGAGCATCCCGTACCGGGAGAGCTCCTATGTGGCGACGCACAGCATGATCTACGCGAAGTTCATGGCCTGCCACAACCCGCACCTGAAGGGCGTCTTCGTGGACTCGCCCAATCTGCGCCTGGAACTGCCGTCGGAGCGCCAGCGCAGCAAGTATCTCCTGGACTTCAGCCAGCTGGATGTGGAGGTCCGGCGCGAGCGCGGCGTGCAGTTGGACACCTACCTCCATCAGCCGGAAACCGTCGAAACGGTCCTGCGCGAAGACCTCGCGGCGGCCCTCGCCTTCTTCGAGGGCATGGCCCGCTCGGGCTTCGAGCGGGTGCGGGACTGGGCCGGGCCTAGCCTGGCCGCGCTCGGGGTGCGCTTGGACCTTCTGGAGGGTCCATTCCCGGTCTTCCATCTCGACGATGCGCCGGTGCCCAAGGAGGAAGCCGAGGCCTGGTTCGGCCAGCGCACGGAGGCGCAGGCCTTCTTCATCGTGGGGCTCATGCGCGAGAACTACGACCTCATCTATCCCTATCTCCGGCCCGATGGCACGCGGCGGCGTTTGCAGGACTTCAGCAGCCGGGAGATCTACAACTACGACCTGGTGGTGAAGGGGCGGTTGGAGGATGGAGCCGACCAGCCGGCCTTCGAGGTCCTCAGCGGCGCTCTGCGCGAATGGCTGCCGGAAACCATCGTGGCCCGGCTCCTGGACAACGGCGTGATCCCGGAACCGCCCCGCTTCGATGCTCGCGGCGAAATCATGAATCTCGGAGCCCTCGGCGGCTACGGCCCCTTCCTGCACCTGGCCTGCCGCCGTGACAGCCTGGGCCGCCCGACCTTCCCGGACACCTTCGGCGCCGGCATCGGCATCGAGCGCCTGCTATGGGCCTTGCTGCGCGGCCCCAAAGTGCGCCACATCGAGGATGTCACCTTCTTCGGCAAGAACCCTGACAGCGCGGAGCTGTTTTTATTTTAACCGTCAATGACACGAATGGGCGTGAATCGAGCACGGTTCGCGCCCATTTCATATGTACCGAATTCACGTCATTCCTGGTTCCGGCGGTTCAGGAACTTGATCGCCATGCACGCGGCGCCGAAGCCGTTGTCGATGTTCACGACGGCGATGCCGGGGCTGCAGGAGGCCAGCATGGACATGAGGGCCACGCGGCCGCCCTCGCTCACACCCGCGCCGACGCTGGTGGGAACGGCGACGAGGGGCGCGTCCACGAGCCCGGCGACCACGCTGGGCAGCGCGCCTTCCATGCCCGCGCAGGTGATGAGGACCGGGCAGGCCTTCAGATCCGGAAGGATCGCCTGGAGGCGGTGCAACCCCGCCACGCCCACATCGAAGAAGGTCCGGACCTGATAGCCCATGGCCTCCAGGGTGGCGCGGGCTTCAGAAGCCACGGGGATGTCCCCGGTGCCCGCCGTGAGGATGCCCACCGGTGGCAGATTCCTCGCAGCCTTCGGCTCGCGGACCGCCGTGCGGCTCACGCGATCCACAGTGGCAAGCTCATCCAGCGCATCCATCTGGTCCGGAGAAAGCCGCGTAGCGAGCCGGAAGCCTTCACCTTCAGAGAAGAGCTTCCTGAGATGGTCGAGGGTTTTCCCAGGGCCAAAAATGACCTCGGGTATGCCCGTGCGCGATTCGCGATCGTGATCCCAGCGGATGTCGGGATTCATGAGGCGGATTCCGTGGCGATCTTCTTGGCCAGGCTGCCACTCTGCACGCCGCCCAGGTCCACGGCCACGAAACGGAAGCCCGCGCGCCAAGCGGCCCGCTCCAGCTCTGTGCGCAGCGGCTCCTCGAAGCAGCGGGGGCCGAGCCGCGCGTCCAGCTCGATGCGCACGACACTGTCATGCCACCGGGCCCGGGCAGGCCAGAGGCCCTTCGAGCGAAGGAAACTCTCGACAGCTTCCACCTGCTTGAGGCGTTCCGGCGTCACCTCCGTGCCCACGGGAAAACGGCTCGCGAGGCAGGGCGAAGCGGCCTTGTCCGCGTTGGGCAGACCCCAATGATGGGCCAACGCCCGCACCGCCGCTTTGTCGAAGGTTGCGTCCACGAGGGGAGAGACGACCTCATGCTCCTTCGCCGCCTGGAGACCAGGGCGCACATCGCCCAGATCCTCCAACTGTGTGCCGTTCATGAGGACGCCCTCGAAGCCACGCGCCGCCGCGGCCTTCTCCGCCACGCCGTAGAGAGTGGATTTGCACCAGTAGCAGCGGTCGCCGGCGTTGGCACGGTACTCGGGAAGATCCGTCTCGCCCGTGGCCATCTCCTCAAGCTCCACCCCCAGCTGCGCGGCCAGCGCATGGGCTTCAGCCCGCTCTTCGCGCGGCAGCGAGGGGCTCACGGCCAGCAGGGCCCGGGTGGGCAGACCCGCGCGCAGGCAGGCCGCCAGGACGAGGGTGGAGTCCACACCGCCGGAGAAGCAGACGGAGACCGGCCCCTTCGCGCTCCGGGCGCGGACGGTCTCGAGCAGGCGGGCTTCCAGTGCCGCTACATCCATCTCCCCAGTGTGGCACCATCGGGTGATTCTTCGGAGCCTCCATGCGCCGCCTCGCCCCCGTCCTGCTGCTCTTGGCCAGCGCCGCCTGCTCGCGGAGTCTCAACAAATCCGATGCCGAGGCCGCCCTCCGCGCGCGCTATCCCGTGTTCGTGCCTGTCGAGGTACCTCGGCGCGTCACCGAGCCCGTCAATTCCCCGAAGGCGCAGCGGGCCCAGGCTTTCATGGACAACCTCCAGAAGACCGGCTGGTTCGATATCACCAAGGCGGATGGCAAGGATGGCCAGGTCATCTACACTTTCACGGCCAAGCCGGGATCGCCCGGACATGCCAGCGAAACGGGCTGGCTGGTGCCCGCGGCACAGGCCGTCTT
Organism: Holophagaceae bacterium; assembly: GCA_035687325.1. Classification (GTDB taxonomy): domain Bacteria; phylum Acidobacteriota; class Holophagae; order Holophagales; family Holophagaceae; genus JAFDVN01. The sequence goes on along the minus strand of DASRXV010000098.1, from coordinate 10,518 downwards.
CGTGAACGCCACCGGCGTCATGGCGAACGGCAACACGGCCAAGGTGACCTACCAGATCAAGCTGGCCAACCCCACGGCCCAGTTCGCGCTCTTCGAGCTGCTCCATCCCGCCGTCCGCATCGGTGACGCCAAGCCCCGCCACGCCGTCTTCGAGAAGCAGGGTGGATCCTGGGCGCTCACATCCACGGATGAGAGTTTCACGAAGGGCGGTTGAGCTCCGCGTAACTGGCTGGCGTCCGGCCCACCAGCGCCTTGAAGTCCTTGATGAAATGCGCCTGGTCGAAGTAGCCCAGGTCCAGCGCCAACGAGGCCCAGTCCACCGGGTGGCCTTGGTCGACCTGTGCGAGGGCTTCATGCAACCGGTATCGCTGGATCACCCACTTGGGGCTCACACCCACATAGCGGCCGAAAAGGCGCTGCAGGGTCCGGGTCCCCAGACTAAATCGCTCCGAGATGTCCTCCACTAGCCTGATCTCGCGGTCCTCGGCGATGCGGGCGGCGATGCGGTTGAGGAGCTCCACGCGCGGGTCCGGCTCCGGGTGCCATGCGCGCAGGAAGGTCTCGGCCAGTTCGATCCTGACGGCGTCATCCTCCGCCCCCAGCACCGCGTCTTCAAGCGCCTGCCCCGGATCTCCGAACAGCTCAGGCAGCGTCTTCAAGGTGTCCGTCAGCACGGATAGCGGCTCGCCAAAGAAGGGATGGAACCCAGCCGGGTGAAACTTGATGCCGAAGGCATGGCCCTGCCCTTCAAGCCGTCTGGAGAACCTGCCGCGCGCCACGCCACCTACCCGCGTGTTCCCGGGCTCGAAGACGATGTGGACGGCGGGGTGAGGCAATGTCTCCTGGACCCGCGGCTCACAGCCACGGAGATCCCAGGCGACGCTCCAGAAATGCGCGACGAATGGCGCCAGATCCGGCGCCGGCAGGTGCCGCTCGTGATGGAAGATCCCATCCACCCGCTCTGGACGCAGCACCCCGCGCGCTTTCCCTGCCTCAGGCCGTTCCATCTCTCCAGAGTCACACGCTGTCGCGCTTTTACAATCGCGCACCGCTCCCAAGCGCTACCTTCATCAGACCGTGAAGGAGCAACCATGAGCATCCGAGCCACCGCCGCCTGCAAAGGCCTGTCCTGGGACGAGACACCTCACGACGAAGCACCGGGCGAACCCAAGCTCACCACTGTCCATGCCCGGAACCGCTACTCCGGCGATTGGGAGGGAGAGGGCATCCTTTGCCTGCTGATGGCCTATGTCGGCGACCAGGCCGTCCACTATACGGGCCTGGAGCGCGTCACCGGAAGTCTCGACAGCAAGAAGGGGAGTTTCCTTCTCAAGCACGACGGCATCTTCGAAGACGGGCTGGCCAAGACGACTTGGACCGTGGTGCCGGGTTCAGGGACTGATGAGCTCGCGGGCCTGCGCGGCAAAGGCGGCTTCGCCTCCGGCCACGCCGAGGAATCCCCCGTCACCCTGGAATACGAATTCGCCTGATCCCGCTCAGAACTTGCTCTTGATCCAAGCCAGCGCGAGCGCGAAGACCGAAGGCCGCTTGGGCTTCGGCCGGGATACTGGCGCCGCGCTCCAGGAGGCCCAGGCGCCGCGGAGCAGCGCCATGTCGCCCGCGAAGACGAGTTGGCCGCCCAGCAGCGCGGGACCGGGCTCGATCTGGCCTTCCACGAGGCCGCGCAGGGCGGAATCCTCGCCCCTCAGCTCCGGGCCGCTGCCCCAGGCCGCGTCCTTCATCACGAGGCGGAAGGGCTGGGCAAGCAGCGCGAGGCGCTGCGGCACGAGATCGGCCAGCGGGATGCCTGAGCCGTTGCCGGAGGGGCGCTTGAAGTAGCGAGGGAACTTCTGGGCGAGGCCTTGGTCCCCCGCGATCTTGAGCTTGCCGCTCACGAAGGCCGTCATGGGATCGAGCGTGCCCTCGTTGAGCGCGATCCAGTCCGGCGCCGCCATGGTCAGCGTGGCCTGGGCGTCGGCGCGGAGCGCCGTCTCCAGGCTGTAGGCGCCGTCCTTGATGACGGAGGAGTAGTCGCCGCCGCCCTCGCCCGTGATGTGGTACGCAATGACCGCGCTTAAGCCCGCCGCCTTCTCGGGCAGGAAGGTCGCGCTCATGCGTTGGAAGATCTCATCCACCGTCGTGGCCATGGCTTACCTCGGGATGCCCGTGATCATCGCGCCACAAGCCCCGCGCTTCAACGACTACCGGCGGTCAGGCAGAATGGTTGGATGGCGACGGAAGCAAAGGAACGCTGCCCCTATTGCGGGCGACCGGCGGGCCGAATCTATGTCCATGGCCATGTGCAGTGCCTTGCCTGCGGCCTCAACATCGACGAGTGCTGCCGGGGCGAGCAGGCCTCAGATGGCCGCGATGAAGGCCGATAGCGCGGCTTTGTAGGCCGCGGATGTCTCAGCATCCAACACGCCATCCGCGCCGATCTTGCGGCTCACGGAGGGCACGGAGAAGACAGTCTCATCCGGCAGCTTCGCGCCCATGACGCGGAGGATCTCCATCAGGTTCGCCTGGGCGATGGATCCGCCCATGAAGGACGGTGAGGCGTTGATGAGCAGCACGGGTTTGTCCGTGAACTCGCCGGAGGAGACGATCCAGTCCAGCGCGTTCTTCAGCGAGCCCGGCACGCCGTGGGCGTATTCCGGACTGCAGATGAGCACGCCGTCAGCATCCGCGATCCGGGCGCGCAGCTCCGCCACCGGGGCGGGCGCGGGCTCCACATCCAGGTCAGGGTTGAAGTGCGGAAGCGCGGCCATGCCTTCGTAGATCGGGACGCTCGCGCTTTCCGGAAGCAGGCCCTGCGCCGCCCGCAGGATCGCCGTGTTGAATGAGCGCTCCCGCAGGCTGCCGGAGATGGCTAAGAGCTTCATCAGGCCTTGGCGAAGATGTCCATCACATCGTGGAGCAGCTTGATGGCGTCCTTCTTCGGGCGCTGGAACGCGTTCCTTCCCATGATGCTGCCGAAGGCGCCGCCTTTGGCCAGCTCCGAGACTTCCTTGAGCACATCCTCGGTTCCCTTGGCCTCGCCACCGCTGAAGATGATGATGCGGCGGCCGTTGAAGGCGCTGCGCACCACTTCCTTCACGCGGTCCGCCAGCGTCTCGATGGGGATGCCCGCCTTCTCGAAAGCCGCGGCGGCCTCCTTCACTTCCAGGTGTTTCTTGGGCGGCTTCACCTTGATGATGTGCGCGCCCAACTGGGCCGCGATCTGGGCGGCATAGCCCGCCACATCCACGGCGGTCTCGCCCTCCTTGCTGAGCCCTGCGCCGCGGGGATAGGCCCAGAGGACGGTGGGCAGACCCACGGCCTTGGCCTCCAGGATCAGCTCGCGCAGGTTCTCGTACTGGATGTTCCGGTCGCCGCTGCCCGGATAGATGGTGTAGCCGATGGCTGTGCAGCCCAGGCGCAGCGCGTCCTCCACGGAACCCGTGATGGCCGAGCAGGGCTCATGGCCCTTGCTGAGGATGTCGCTGTTGTTCAATTTCAGGATGAGGGGGATGTCGCCGGCGTAGTCGCTGGCCACATGCTCGATGAAGCCAAGGGGCGCGGCATAGGCGTTGCAGCCGCTCTCGATGGCCAGCTCGATGTGGTAGCGCGGGTCATAACCGCCAGGGTTGGGCGAGAAGGACCGCGCGGGGCCGTGCTCGAAGCCCTGGTCCACGGGCAGGATCACGAACTTTCCGGTGCCGGCCAGGCGGCCGTGGTTCATCATCCGCGCCAGATTGGCCTTCACGCCGGGGTTCTCCGACGAATACCAGGACAGGATTTCCTTCACGCGGGCGGTCGCCATCCCTCACCTCGAATGTCCAATCGTCCATGGTATCCCAGGAGCGCCGCAAGCCCGAGCCCGGAAGACGCCCGGGCCAGTGTAATCTTGAGGGCTATGAGCGCCCTGCACCGGCTCATCCACGACTGGAACGCCGGTGGCGACGACGGCGGGCGCATCCCTTTGCTCAACGATGAGACGCTGCGGGACGGCCTCCAGAGCCCATCCGTGCTGGACCCGCCCATCGCGGCCAAGCGGGACCTGCTGCACCGGCTTGCCCGGCTGGGCGTGGACGCCATTGATCTCGGCATGCCCGGCGCGGGGCCCAAGGCCGTGTCCGCCGTGAAAGCGCTGCTGACGGAAATCCGCGACCAGCGCCTGCCCCTCTATCCCAACGCCGCCGTCCGCACGGTGGAGGAGGACCTCCGGCAGGTGGCGGACATCCAGCAGCGGGTGGGCCTTCCGCTCGAAGCCGGGGCCTTCGTGGGCTCCAGCCCCGTGCGCATGGATGTGGAGGGCTGGGACCTGGCCTTCGTGGTGGACACGGTGCGCAAGGCCGTGGCCTTCTGCCGCCGCCAGGAGGTGCCCGTGATGATGGTCACGGAGGACACCACCCGCGCGAAGCCGGAGGTCATGGAAGCCATCTACCGCGCTGCGCTGGAAGAGGGCGCCCAGTCCATCTGCCTCTCGGACACCTGCGGCCACGCCACGCCCCGGGGTGTGCGCAACCTCGTGCGGTTCGCGAAGGAGACGCTGCTGAAGGACCACCCGGATGTGCGGCTCGACTGGCACGGGCACAACGACCGCGGCCTTGGCGTGGCCAACGCCATCGCGGCCTTCGAGGCGGGCGCGGACCGCATCCACGGCTCTATCCTCGGCATCGGCGAGCGCTGCGGCAATGTGGCCATGGACCAGCTCATGGTGAACCTCATGCTCATGGGGCACTGGACCGGGGACCTGTCGGACCTGCCCGCCCTCGCCGACCGCGTCGCGGAACTGGTGGGGTTCGAGATCCCCGCGAATTATCCGCTCCTGGGCCGTGATGCCTTCCGCACGGGCACAGGCGTCCATGCCGCCGCCATCGTGAAAGCCCTGCGGCGCGGCGACAAGGCGCTGGCGGATGCCGTCTACTCCGGCGTGCCCGCGGCCCTCGTGAACCGTCGCCAGGAGATCGTCATCGGCCCCATGGCCGGCCATAGCAATGTCATCTACTGGCTCGAGATGAACGGTTTCGATGTGAACCCCGACCGCGTGGAGCGCATCCTGGGCCTCGCGAAGAAAGGCGACCGCATCCTCACCGAAGATGAGATCCGATCCGCGATATGAAAGACCGGGATGCCGTTGAGCAGGTGAAGGAGGCCACGGATCTTGTGGCGCTCGTGGGCCAGGCGGTGAAGCTCAAGAAGAGTGGCGCGGCCTGGAGCGGGCTCTGTCCGTTCCACTCGGAGCGCTCGCCCAGCTTCCAGGTGGTGCCTCAGCGGGGCTTCTACCACTGCTTCGGCTGCGGCAAACACGGGGACGCCTTCACCTGGGTCATGGAGCGCGAAGGCCTCACCTTTCCCGAAGCGCTGGACCTGCTGGCGCGGCAGGCGGGCATCACGCTGCCGGAACGGCGCGAGCGGCCCAAGGAGGCCGTGGACCAGGAAGAGCGACTCCGGACCGTGCTGGAGGCGGCCCAGACCTTCTATCAGAATGAGCTGGCGCGCAACGAGGCAGCCCTGGCCTACCTGAAGAACCGCGGCATCACGGAGGCCTTCGCGAAAGAGGCCGGCTTCGGCGCGGCGCCGGACGCCTGGGACAAGCTCGTCACCCACCTCCGCCGCCTGGACATCAGCGTGGATCTCATCGAGCAGTCCGGCCTCGCCTCCCGCAGCGAGCGGGGCGCGCAGATTGATTTCCTCCGCAACCGGCTTACCATCCCCATCCACGACAGTCGCGGCCGCCTCGTGGCTTTTGGCGGACGCGTATTGGGCGATGAGAAGCCGAAATACCTCAACACCCGCGAGACAGCGCTCTTCAAGAAGGGCTCGACGCTGTTCGGCATGCACCGCGCCAAGGGCGCTCTGCGGGACGGCGCGCTGGTGGTGGAGGGCTACTTCGATGTGCTCCAGCTCCAGCAGCAGGGCCTCGCGGGCGTCGTCGCGCCCCTGGGCACAGCGCTCACGGAAGAGCACCTCCATCAGCTCCAGCGCTTCAGCAAGCGGGTGGTGCTCTGCTTCGACGGCGACGCGGCAGGGCGCCGGGCCATGGAGAAGTCGCTCCGCCTGGCGTTGCCCTTGGGTTTCGAGGTGCGCCTGCTGGAGCTGTCCCCAGGCGAGGACCCTGACACCTGGTGCCTGAAGATCGGCGCTGCGGCCTTCCAGGAACTGCTCCGCAAGGCGCCGGACTGGGCCAGCTTCGTGGTGGACCGCGCCATGGATGGCAAGGATGTGCGCCGCGTGACCGAGCGCATGGAGGCCTTCCGGGAACTCCAGGCCTTCCTGCCCTACCTGCCCAACGCCCCGGAGACCCGCGAACTGCTGGCCAGCTTGGCCCACCAGCTCCAGGTGCCCCTGAGCGAGCTGGACCGGGCCCGGAAACCCCAGGCTGAGGCGTCCGTCCGCGTCCTGCCTGTCTCGTTGGCCCGCGCCACCCTGGACGAGGCCGTGCGCTCCCTGCTGCTGCTCTGCCGGGCTGGCCATCTGGGCCAGGTCCATGAAGCCCCTTCCGCGTGGTGGGAGGGGCTCGAAGGCGCGCCCCTGCTGCAGGCGGTGCTGGATGCCGAGGGCGACGAGAACGAATTGCCGGGCGAGGTCCTCACCCTCATCCGGGGTCTGGAAGCCCAAGTCTCCCGGCGCGATGAGTTGGATGCGGCCTTGGACCCTGAGCCCGTGCTGGGCCGGGTGGAAGGCCAGTTCGTGGACCGGGAGATCCGGACCTTGCAGCGCCAATTACAGGAACCGAGGGTGATGGCCGACAAGGAATTACAAGGCCGGATGGAAAGCCGCCTGTCTGAATTGCTGAAACGCAAAAGCGTGTTGGCCCGCCAATTGCGTACCTCGCGCGAGCATCTCTAACGGGATCTTGCCCTTGCGCGAATGCGCAAACATTCCATACTGAATGGTTCCGGCCCGAATCGCACACTGGCAGCAGTGTGTCCGGGCGTGTCCGGCGGACCCATCTCCGAGTTTCCTGCCGGTTTCTTTCTTTGAGGACTGAATGCAGCTGACGCTCTCCCGTGACGCCTACTACGAGCACACCAAGGCGCTCATCTCCCTCGCCAGGTCCCGCGGTTACCTCCTTTTCGACGAGCTGAACAGCTTCCTCCCGTCCTCGGCCTCCAGCCCGGCGGATCTGGAAGCGGCCATGGCTCTGCTCGGGCGCCTGGGCATCGGCACCGGCGCGACGCCTGAAGCGGCTCTGGCCGCCCGGGCGCAGCTCGAACCGGAATACATCCATGTGGAGCAGCCCGCCAAGGTCTCCAAGGACGACACGGATGTCGACCTGGACAGCTCCGACAGCGACAAGTACAACGACCCCGTCCGCATGTACCTCAAGGAGATGGGCACCGTGCCCCTCCTCAAGCGCGAGGACGAGGTCGAGATCGCCAAGCGCATCGAGATCGGCGTGCGCAGCGTCATGCGCGCCCTCTCCCGTTCCCGCCTCGCGGTGGGCCTCCTCATCGACATCGGCAAGATGCTGAAGGAGAACCCCGGCAAGATCCGCGAGGTCGTGGGCCTCTCCGACGAGGTGGACGAGGACGAGGACGCAGAGAGCACCAGCGCCACCCAGCATGTGCACCACCAGTTCGAGAAGCTGCTGGTCTACGACCAGGCGCTCCAGGATCTGCTGGACCTCAAGAAGCTCGTGGACGCCGGCGAGAAAACTCTGCCCAAGAAGCGCAAGCTGGACCGCGAGATCCTCCGCGCCCGCGGCCGCGTGGCGCGCCAGGTCCGCAAGCTGGGCCTCAACAGCCTCGCCGTCACGCGCCTCATCGACAAGATCACCGCACAGCACGCCCAGGTCATGGCGGGCGAGCGGAAATTGAGGGAGCTGAAGGACCGCCTGAAGAACCCCGCCTTCGCCAAGTTGAAGGAGCGGTACAAGCAGGAGCACGAGCACATCGAGCAGACGCTCGCGGCCTTCTTCCTCAAGTACGAGACAGACAGCGCGCACTTCCACAAGGACTTCACCTCGCTGAAGGCGGCCGAAGCCATCAGCCGCTCCGCCAAGGCCGAGCTGATCGAGGCGAATCTCCGCCTCGTGGTGTCCATCGCCAAGCGCTACACGAACCGAGGCCTGCAGTTCCTGGACCTCATCCAGGAGGGCAACATCGGCCTCATGAAGGCCGTGGACAAGTTCGAGTACAGCCGCGGCTTCAAGTTCTCGACCTACGCCACCTGGTGGATCCGGCAGGCCATCACCCGCGCCATCGCGGACCAGGCCCGCACCATCCGGATCCCCGTCCACATGATCGAGACCATCAACAAGCTCATCCGCACCCAGCGCGAGCTGGTGCAGAAGCTGGGCCGCGAAGCCACGACGGAGGAGATCGCCCACGCCATGGACATGCCCGTGTCCAAGGTGCGCAAGGTGATGAAGATCGCCCAGGAGCCCATCAGCCTGGAAACCCCCATCGGCGAGGAGGAGGATTCCCACCTCGGCGATTTCATCGAGGACAAGACCGTCTCGAGCCCCATCGACCAGGTGGTGCAGTCGCGCCTCAAGGAGACCGTGGGTTCCGTCCTCAAGACCCTCACGGAGCGGGAGGAGAAGGTCCTCCGCCTCCGCTTCGGCGTGGGCGACGAGGCCACCGAGCACACGCTGGAGGAAGTCGGCAGCGAATTCGCCGTCACCCGCGAGCGGATCCGGCAGATCGAGTCCAAGGCCCTCCGGAAGATCAGGCACCCGCGCTACTCCAAGACGCTGAAAGCGTTCCTGGGTTGATCCCGACGATCCGTCAACAGAGCCCCCGCGATGCGGGGGCTTTCGTTTAGGCTTTTGCCATGGCCACAGCCTCCCGATCCGGCGCCTGGGAACCCCTGAAGCACCGCGCCTTCGCCATCCTCGTGTCCGCCAACCTGGCGTCCAACATCGGCACCTGGATCCAGAATGTGGGCGAGAAGTGGCAGATGGCGGAGCTGACGCGCTCGCCGCTGCTCATCTCCCTCATCGAGACGGGCACCACGCTGCCTATCCTTTTCCTGGCGCTGTCCGCGGGCGCGCTGGCGGACATCACCGACCGCCGCAAGCTGCTGCTCGTGGCCCAGACCTACATGCTCTTCGTGGCGGCGGGGCTGTCGGCCCTCACCTTCGCCCACCTCATCACGCCCACCGTCCTCATCATCATGTCCCTGCTGCTGGGCGTGGGCTCGGCGCTCACCCAGCCCGCCTGGCAGGCCATCGTGCCCGAGCTGCTGCCAAAGGAGCAGATCGCCAACGGCGTCGCCCTCAATTCCGCCGGGTTCAATGTGAGCCGCGCCGTGGGCCCGGCCGTGGGCGGCCTCATCGTGGGGATCATAGGGCCCGCCTGGGCCTTCGCCCTCAACTCGCTCAGTTTCCTCGCCGTGGTGGGCGCGCTCTGGCAGTGGAAGCGCGCGGTGCCCACCCGGGATCTTCCCGGTGAGCGCTTCCTGGGCGCCGTGAAGGTGGGGCTGCGCTACGCGCGCCACAGCCGCCCGCTCCAGATCATCCTTTGGCGGGCCGTGGCGTTCGTCTTCTTCACGGGCATCATCTTCAGCCTCCTGCCCAGCCTCGCCATCCACCACCTGAAGACGAGCTCAGAGGGTTTCGGATTCCTCCTCGGCTGCATCGGCGCGGGCGCCGTGGCGGCGACAACTTTCCTGCCGCGCCTCCGCGCCCGCATGGCGACGAACCGGCTCCTGCTGGCTTTCCACCTGATCGCGGTGGCGGGAATCGCCGGGCTGGGCTTCTCCACCCGGTCCTGGATGGCGGCTGTCGCGCTCTTCGCCTGCGGCATGAGCTGGCTCTCGGTGCTCTCCACCGTGAACACGGCCATCCAGCTCTCGGTGCCCTCCTGGGTGAAGGCGAGGGCCTTCGGTTGCTACACCATGGCCTGGGGCGGCGCGCTAGCCGTCGGCGCCACCTTCTGGGGCGCGGTCGCCATGCGGCTCGGCATCCGTGCCGCGTTCATCGCCTCGGGGGCCGGACTGCTGCTGGCGACACTCCTCGTCCACCGGCTCCGGATCGAGGCCCTGGATCATGAACCCGACATGACGCCACACCGCGCCGCGCCTCATCCCGATTCGGGCATCGATTTGGAGGCGGGCCCCATCCTCATCCAGCTGGAATACCGCATCCCCGTGGCGCGGCACGAAGCCTTCCGCGAGGCCATGCACGAGGTCCGCCGGATCCGGAAACGCGATGGCGCCATCCGCTGGTCGCTCTTCGAGGAACCGGCGGCCAAGGGCCAGGACACAGTCTCTTTCCAGGAGAGCTTCGTGAGCACGAGCTGGGGCGAACATCTGCGCCAGCACCACCGCGCCACCATGGAAGACCGGGAGATTTTCGCCGCAGCCTACCGCATGGACCCCGAAGGCCGCCCGCGCATCCGGCACCTGGTGGCCGCCTGGGAGGAGCACGAGGCGCTCATCGACCGCCTCTGGGAATGAAGGAAAGCCACCGCTCCCGTTGACTTCGACCCTCCGCCTTGGGACGCTGAGGAGAGGCTCCCTCCGTGCTTTCCAAAGACCAGATGCTGGGCAAATACCAGATCCTCGACCGCTTGGGGTCGGGGGGGT
>DASRXV010000097.1:0-3820 GCA_035687325.1 Holophagaceae bacterium | reverse complement strand
GGTGGGGCAGATGCGCTCGCAGGCCAGGCAGCAGATGCACTTGATCTCGCCCTGCTCGTCGCGGAGCATCTGGAGCCGGCCGCGGAAGCGGGGCGCCAGGTGGATGGGCACCTCGGGGTATTCCACCGTGATGTGCTTGAGGTTCGCCTTCACCTTCTTGCGGTTCGCGCTGAAGAAGTTGCGGCCGAAATAGCGGCCGGTGAGCTTCATGCCCTTGAAGATGTCGAAGGGGATCAGGGTCGTGAGCAGGCTCATGTTCGCTCCCGTCAGGCCATGAAGCGCACGGCGCCGGCGATGAAAAGGTTCACCAGCGTGAGCGGGATGAAGTATTTCCAGCCCACACTCATGAGCTGGTCATAGCGGTAACGAGGCAGCGTGGCGCGCACCCACAGGAAGACGAAGAGGAGGAAGCCGATCTTGCCGATGAAGAAGATCAGGTGCGGCTGGGCGATCCATCCCCAGGAAGCGGGGACGAAGCTCTGCAGGCCGAAGGGCAGCAGGTAGTGGCCGCCCAGGAAGAAGGCCGTGGCCAGGGCCGAGACGACGATCATGTTCGTGTACTCGGAGAGGAAGAACCAGCCGAACTTCATGCCCGTGTACTCGGTGTGGAAACCGCTCACCAACTCGCTCTCGGCCTCAGCGAGGTCGAAGGGCACGCGGTTCGTCTCGGCGAAACCACAGGTGATGTAGGCGAAGAAACCGATGAAGAGCGGGAGAATCGCGAGCGGGGGCATCTTCGTGGCGAGATCCACGCTCATCTGGCGGAAGTTCAGGCTGCCCGTGAGGATCACCGGGGCCAGCAGCGAGAGCGTCAGCGGCACCTCGTAGCTGACGACCTGGGCCGCGGAGCGGAGGCCGCCCAGGAGCGGGTACTTGGAATTGGAAGCCCAGGCGCCCAGCACGATGCCATACACGCCCACGCTGGCGAGGCCCAGGATGTAGAGCAGGCCCACATTGATGTCCGTCATAAAACCGTTCACCGGCAGGCCGCCCACGATGGGCACCCAAGCGGGCAGCGTGCCCAGTACTCCGGGGTAGAAAGCCACGGCCGCGAAGACGGCGAAGGCCGGGACCATGCAGATGATGGGCGCCAGCCAGAAGACGAACTTGTCGGCCTTGGCCGGCATGATGTCCTCCTTCGTGACGAGCTTGATGCCGTCCGCCATGAAGGTGGGCAGGCCGCGGAAGAAGCTGATCACGGGAAAGTGGCCCATCCACCACATGAACTTGTTCACGGCGCCCGTGAGGCCCGTGCGGCCGCCGGCGATGCGCGTGGCGCCCAGGCGCACCTGCACATAGCCGATCACCTTGCGCTCGGCGAAGGTGAGCATGGGCACCAGCATGAAGATGAAGGCGAGGATGGCGATGATCTGGATCAGCGCCATGACGATGGTTTGGGTGAGCGTCATCATGCGTCGTCCTTACCTGTCCACTTCGGGTGAATGCTCAACGGCTCGGCGGATCATCGATCCACCTCGCCGAGCACCACGTCCAGCGTGCCGATGGCCGCGATCACGTCGGCCAGGAGCTTGCCCTCGGTCATCATCGGCAGGGCCTGGAGGTTCACGAAGGAGGGGCCGCGCACATGGAAGCGGTAGGGGTTCACTCCGCCCTTCTCGCCGACGAGGTAGTAGCCCAGCTCGCCCTTGGGGGCCTCGATGGCGTGGTAGACCTCGTTCACTTCGGACTTGAGGATCTTGGGCAGCTTGGCCATGACCGTGCCCTCGGGCAGGCCGTCCATGCATTGGACCGCGATGCGGTGGCTCTGCTTCATCTCCTCCAAGCGCACCTGGTACCGGGCGAAGGTGTCGGCCTCCATCCGCGTGGGGATGTCGAACTGCATCTCGTCGTAGGCCGCGTAGGGGGCGGCTTTGCGGATGTCGTAGGGGACGCCCGCGGCGCGGAGCACGGGCCCCGTCACGCCCATGGCGATGCAGTCCTCGGCGGAGATAGGGGCCACGCCGATGGTGCGCTTCTTCCAGATGCGGTTCTCGGTGAGGAGCTCCTCGTATTCGTCGATGCATGGGAGGAAGCGGTCCAGGAAGGCGCGGACCTTCGCCTCGAAGCCCGGCGGGATGTCGTCCCGCAGGCCGCCGATGCGGAAGGCCGTGGTGGTGAGGCGCGCGCCGCAGAAGGCTTCGAAGATGTCGAGGATTTCCTCGCGCTCGCGGAAGGCGTAGAGGAACACCGTCATGGCGCCGATGTCCATGGCGTGGGTGCCCAGCCAGAGCAGGTGCGAGCTGATGCGGTTCAGCTCGGTGAGCAGGGTGCGCACATACTTCGCGCGGCGCGGCACCGAGATGCCCAACAGCTTCTCCACCGCCTCGGCCCAGCCCAGGTTGTTGCTGACGGCGGCCACATAGTCCATGCGGTCGGTCCACACCTGGCCCTGGAAGAAGGTCTTGTCCTCGCAGATCTTCTCCACGCCGCGGTGGAGATAGCCGATGACGGGATAGCAGTGCTTGACGGTCTCGCCGTCCAGCCGCAGCTTCACCCGCAACACGCCGTGGGTGGACGGGTGCTGCGGTCCCAGGTTGATTTCCATTTCCTCGTTCTTGAACACCGCGCGCTCCTACTCAGGCTTGGGGACGGTGAGGTTGATGCCCAGGTTGCCGGCGGCTTCCATGGCGAGCTTCATGAGCATCCCGCTGCGGTCCTCGCGGAACGAGATCTCCCGCTGCCCCAGGCCCAGCGTCGGGTAGTCCTTGCGCAGGGCGTGGCCCTCCCAGCCGTCCGGGCAGAGGATGCGGACCATGTTCGTGTGGTTCGCGAAGCGGATGCCGAGCATGTCGAAGATCTCTCGCTCCAGCCAGTTCGCCGTGGGGTAGACCTGCTCGGCGCTCTCGGGCTCGAAGCCCTCCGGCACGAGGATGCGCAGGCGGAGGCGGCGCGAGCGCGAGACGCTGGCCAGGTGGTAGACCACGGAGAACGCGAAGTCCGCGGCGGCCGGGTAGTGCGTGCCTGTCTCATCCGCCAGCATCTCGAACTTCAGCGCCGGGTCGCTCTTGCAGAGGCGCAGGGCTTCGAGGATGGCTTCCTTCTTCACCTGGCAGGTCATCTCGCCCGCCTGCTCGAAGGCCTCCTCCACTTTGTCGCCGAGGACTTCCATGAGCCGCCTCAGCTCGGGGGCCTGAGCCTCGGTCGGCGACGGGAAGACCATGTCGGTCTCGTTCTTCGCGGGCACGGCGCGGACGGGCGCCTTGGGCTCGGGCTTGGCTTCTTCGGCGGCCTTGGCCTTGGCGGTCTCGAAATCGGCGAGCTGCTTCTGCCACTTGGCCTCGTCGGCCACCTTAGCGGCTTCCTGCTCGGCCATGAAGGTCTTGTAGGAAGGCAGCGGCACGGTCTTGGGCATCACGATGGCGCGGTCCGGCGCGGCCTTGAGATCCCACACATAGCCGGTCTTGGCGGGGAGGGCGCCATCCTCGGGAGCCGGGCCCGTGGCGGCACCGGCGTCCACGGTCTCATGGCCCGCGCCCAGGGCCTTGTCCACGGCGACATCCACATCGTCGGACTTCGAGGGCGCCGCGGAAGCCACGGCCTCGAACTTGATGACGCTCACCGGGCAGCCGGCGGCGGCGGCCTTGATGGAGGCTTCCAGGCTTGTTCCCACCTCGACTTTGAGCGGGTTCTTCGAGGCGCGGTTCTCGTCCTCGGCGCCGTCCTGGCGCGCGTCGGCGCGGATGACGCAGGTCTCCGCCGTCACATGGAAGACATCCGCGCACTCCGCCTCGCAGGCGTTGCAGACGATGCAGCCGTCCTCGATCCAGACCTTGGTGATCGCCATGTCAGCCCACCGCCTCGAAGATCTCCGCGTAGCGGT
>DASRXV010000096.1:0-6746 GCA_035687325.1 Holophagaceae bacterium | reverse complement strand
ATGGCGGGCGTGGCCGTGCTCGTGGTGGCCTGCCCCTGCGCGCTGGGCATCGCCACGCCCATGGTGCTGCTGGCGGCCGTCTCCGAATGCGCCAAGCGCGGCATCCTCCTGCGGGGCGGCGAAGTGCTGGAGCGGGCGCCGATGCTGAAGGCCATCGTCTTCGACAAGACAGGCACGCTCACCACGGGCCATCTGGAACTTCGCGGCGCGCGCTACGAGGGCATGGCTGAAGATGAAGCGCTGGCCCTGGCGGCGGCGCTGGAAGAGATCAGCACCCACCCGCTGGCCGAGCTGCTCTATCGCGAAGGTGCGGCGCGGGCGCGCGCGGCGGGACGCGTGTTGCCGGAGGTGGCGGATCGCGCGGTCCATCCGGGTCTTGGCGCGGAAGGCGTGAGAGATGGGAAGCGCCTCCGCATCGGGCGCCCGTCCTGGCTGAAGGAACTCGGCGTCACCGCGCCTTCGGCCTGGTGGGGAGGCGATGGCCTGGAAGGTTCGCTCGTGATGCTCGCCCTCGGCGATCGCGCCGTGGCGCTGTGGGGGCTGGGTGATGCCGTGCGGACCGAAGCCGCCATCGCCATCCGCGCCCTGCGCCGCCAGGGCGTGCAGCCCTGGCTCGTGAGCGGCGACCGGCTGGAGGCCTGCCTCGCCGTGGCCAAGGCTGCGGGCATCGACGCCGCCTGCGTGGTGGCCAGCGCCATGCCTGGCGAGAAGGCGGATAAGCTGGCGGAGCTGCAACGCGCGCTGGGCCCCACGGCCATGGTGGGTGATGGCGTGAATGACGCCGTGGCGCTGTCGCAGTCCGACCTCGGCATCGCCCTGGGCAGCGGCGCGTCCGTGGCGCTCGAGAGCGCGGCGGTGGTGCTCGTGCACCGCGACCTGCGCCGCATCCCGCTCTTCCTCAAGATCGCGCGGCTCTCGGTGAAGCGCATCCGCCAGAACCTGGGTTGGGCCTTCGGCTACAACGCGCTTCTGGTGCCGCTGGCCGTCGCGGGTTTCGTCCATCCCATCCTCGCGGCCGGGGCCATGATGGCGTCCAGCCTCAGTGTCATCCTCAACAGCGGCCGCAAGCTGGGGCTTGAAGCCAAGCGCCGCGATCTGGAACATGAAAGCCATGAACAGCTCGCCGCTTGACGCGCTCATCATCGGTGGCGGCCCCGCCGGGGCTTCGGCCGCTTGGGCGCTGGCGAAGGCCGGGCACCGGGTCCTCATCCTGGAAAAGGAGCGGCTCCCCCGCGTGAAGCCCTGTGGCGGCGGCGTGAGCCCGCAGATCGCCCAGTGGTTCGACTTCGATTTCAGCCCCGTCATCTCGAACCGCGTCACGCGCATGCGCTTCACCTGGAAGTGCGGCGAGGCCGTGGACGCGCCCATCGAGACGAAGGAGCCGCTGTGGATGGTGAAGCGTTCCGAGTTCGATCACTTCCTCGTGAAGCAGGCGATCTCGCGGGGCGCCGATCTGAGGGACGGCACGGCCGCGCTGGGCCTGCGCTTCGGGGACGGCGCCTGGACCGTGGAGACGGGCGAAGGCCCGATCCGCGCCCGCTACCTCATCGCGGCGGACGGCTCGAAGGGGCCCGCGGCGAAATGGCTGGGCTTCACGGATCGCAAGCGCCACATCGCAGGCGCGCTGGAGGCGGAGTTCCCCGGTCTGTCCTCCGAGCCGGATGTGGTGCACCTCGATTTCGGCACCGTGGCGAAAGGGTACGCCTGGAACTTCCCCAAAGGCGACGGCCAGGGGCTTGGTTTGGGCGCATTGCGGGGCAAGCAGGACAAGGATCTGAAGACGCTGCTCGCGGGCTACACGCAGAGCTTCGGTGTGGCGCTGGAGGCCTGCCACCTCATGGCCCATCCCATCCACTGCTGGGACGGCGACCAGGTGCTGCACACGCAGCACGCCGTGCTGGCGGGCGAGGCCGCCTGCGTGGTGGATCCCTTCACGGCCGAAGGCATCCGCCCCTCCATCTTCAGCGGCCTGCGGGCGGCGGAAGCTATTCGAGCGGCGCTGCGCGGCGAGGACCGAGCCCTGGAGGGCTACACCCGCGTCATGCAGGAACAGTGGGGTTCCGAGATGATCTGGGCCAAGCGGCTCTCGCAACTCTTCTTTGCTGCGCCTCGCCTGGGCTGGAAGGTGGTCGTGGGCACGCCCGGCAGCCCCCAGCGCATGGCCCAGATCCTCATCGGCGAAGCGAGCTACAGGCAGCACGCCGCGAGCGCGATCAGGAAATTGAGCTTCGGTTTCGCGGGGTAAGGGCTTATCCGCGAAGGGCCGCGAACAAGTGGTTTGCGCGATCTTTTCATTCTTCTTCGCGGGAAAGCTTCTATTCCGCCTTCTCCGCCTCTTCCATCCCCAGCTCGACCCGCTCGTCCTTGGGGAGGCGCCAGTGCCAGCGGCCGGTCACGCGGTCGAAGAGGTCGAAGCAGCAGAGCCAGTTCAGGAGGCCCGCGATCATCACATAGGTGGCGCCGTATTCCTGGGTGAGGTTGCGGATGGGCTCGGCGCCAGTTCCGCCGAAGGCCCAGGCGAAGACGCTGTAGACGGGCCCCATGCCGGCCGTGCCGAGGGCGCTGAGGCTCTGCAGCCAGGAGCCCGGCGTGAGCACATAGACGCCGCCGTGGATGCCATCCACCGCCCCGAACTGGAGCTGCAGCGCGCCCAAGAGGAGGAACACCACCCACACCGCGAAGAAGGCCTTGGCGCGCCCCTTCTGCCCGATGGACCAGTAGCCCCAGCCAGGAATCAGCCATTGGAGCAGCAACGGCTTCCAGGCGGCCTTCAGGGCCTTCTTGCCCCGGAGCAGGGCGGGAATCGCGGGCTTCACGGTCTCGCTCATGCTTCCAGCCTAACGTGAAAGAGGGGCCCCTTGCGGGGCCCCTCTCCTCCATGGCAGGGCCGGGACTTGAATCAGAACTGGAACTTCACACCGAAGCGGAAGCGGCGGCCTTCAAGCCAGCTGTTCTCGACGGTAGGAGCACCGCCAATGACTGCAGCGTTGGGTCCATATGAAGTGTTCGGGCCACCGGAGAACTGCAGGGTGGCGAACTGGTTGATGCCCGTGGCCGCCCGGGAGTTGAGGAGGTTGAAGATGTCCACCGAAGGCATGAGGCGCATCTTGCCGCCCAGGTTGATGGCGTAGTCTAGGTGCATATCAGTGGTGGTGATGGAGGGCGAATTGCCGAACTGACCTACCTGTTGCTGATAGGGCGTGTTGTTCCCATAGCCCAAAGGATCACCATAGCCACCGGGGTAGGCACCGTTGTCGTAACGGCTGAGGGGCGTACCAGTCTGATAGCTCCAGTTGAAGCCCAGGTTCAAATCGCCGCCAATAACCGTGAAGCGATGGCTGTACTGGAGCTTGGCCACATTGGTGTGGTTCAGAGATTGCAAGCCATAGCCATTATAGGCGTAGGAGTCACCCGAGGCGGTGATGTTGCCATCCTCCTGCCCATTGGAGGCCGTCACCACCCCTTCATACCAGCCATAAATGCGGCTTAGAGTGTAGTTGAAGCTGAAGTAATCCCTATCGGTACGCTTGTCGAGTGAGAGGATCACACCTTCATAGGTGTTGGTGAAAGTGGGGAAGCCTGTGGCGCCGACGGAGTAGGTAGTACCCGCGTCCGGACTGACTGAGGTCTGGGTCCAGGTCACGCTCGGCCCAGGATTCCACCAGATGGCGTGGCCATCGGCACTGTAGGGCGCATTCGTGGATGTGTTGAGGATGACGGAATCCTCAATGGGGTTCTTCAGGTGGCGATAGGTGGCATGGACCCCAGCTGTCCAGCCGCTCTCAAAGGTGTGGTCCACACCCAATGTCACCTCATCACGCTGGGGGAGGCGGATGTCCTTCGCGACAGGATCGTAGCTGAAGGGGGTGGAATAATCGTTTAACCCGGACTGGGGGCCAGTGATGGCGTAAGCGCCATTGGCCTGGTTGTATGTGAAGTTGCCGTCACCAACATAATAAATGTGGTCCAGGTAGGTTTCAGGCGCCCAAGTGCGGTAGGCGGCACGCTGGGGGATCTTCTCGTAATAGCGGGCATAGCTGCCCGAAACCTTGGTCTTGCCATCGTTGTTCATATCCCAGGTGAACCCCAAGCGAGGCTGGGTCTGCTTGCCGACATCATTGAACTTAACAAAGGCGACACCCTTGTAGTCATCCTGCTCCTGGGACTCATAACGGAACCCATAGATCAGCCGCAACCCAGGCATCACCTCCCAGTTGTCCTGAGCGTAAACAGCATTAAATTTGGCTTTGACCGTGGCCCCACCCCGGAACTCGATACGATCGAGGCGCCAATTGCCTGGACCCCACGCCTGGATTTGGTCCTGGAAGGTGCCAGAGGTGGCATCGTGCTGGGTGTAGTCGGACTCCAAATGAGACACGCCGAACTTCATGCTATGGGTGCCCCAGAACACACCCAGGCTCATGCTCGCCTGTTTGGAAACGACCTTGACCTCAGGAGAGTAACCACCGGTTCCGCCATAAATGAACGCGGGCTGAGTTGAAGTCAAGTTTGCCCCGGGATATCCGGGCTGGGTACCAGGTCCGTTAACATACCAAGCATAGTCATCAACCTGAGTGATATTACCGCTTGCCGGATTATTTTTCGTATCCAGGGATACATAGCCGAGTTTGGCGGAGAAGACCACTGAGGGATTGATGGTCCAGTCATAGTTCAGGTTGGTGCTGATGTTCTTCGTGGTGGAATCCACGCCGATGTTGGCCCTACCTGCCGGGTAAGGATACTGCGCGCCCGCAGTAAACTTCTCGGAGTTGTAGTTGGCAAACCAAGTTAGCTGCATGTCCTGACTGAGATACCAGTTGAGCTTGGACACCACCTGGATTGGGTTGTCTTTAGGCTTATCGCTGGTAAGACCGCCACTGGCGGTTCCGGAATCCAGGTTGGTCGTCGAGACGCCCTGGGTGTACTGCGAATCCGCACCGATGAAGTAGAAAAGCTTGTCCTTGATGATGGCCCCGCCCACCTCGAACCCGATATCATAGCGGGTGCTATCTTCCGCTGGAGATTCCTGGAAGAAGTCGTTCTTCTTCAGGCCCGCGTGGATGCCGATGGCATCCCAGGAAGCCCAGGCGGACCCCTTGAAATCATTGGACCCAGACTTGGTGATGGCGTTGATCACGCCGCCTAAGGCGCTGTACTCAGGAGCGAACCCCCCTGTCTGGATCTGCACCTGGTCAATGAAGTCGGTCTTCAGCGAGGCGCCCTGCGTGCCGAACTGGTAATTGGTGGTGTCAAGACCGTCCACATAGTAGCTGTTCTCGGCCGCCGAGGCGCCGGACATGGAAGGCGAGTTGGCCTGGAAGCCGCCCTGGGCCACGCCCGGGGAGAAGAAAGCCACACCGCTGAAATCACGGCCTCGATCACTGTTCGGAATAGCAGCGATCTCCTCCATGTTGAGGGTTTGGCCGACCGCCGTGGATGTCGTATCCACGACCTGTGTTCGGCCGAACACTTCGACCGTGGCCAAGCCAACTTTCGGAAGTTTGAAGCTCATCGCGCGGTTGTCGTTCGGAGACACCGTCACCGAGGCGGATTGCATCTGGAAGCCGTCACTGGAAACCTTGATCGTCCAGGTCCCAGGGTTGAGCAGGCCCAAGCGGAAGGAGCCGTCAGCTCCGGTGACGATGGTGCGGGTCACTTGTGAGGAGGAGAGCGTGACAGAGGCGCCAGCAAGCGGGGCGCCAGCCTCGTCGAGGACGATGCCACTGACGCTACCTGTTGTGCTTGAGCTCTGCGCGTAGAGCGCGGACCCGGCCACGAGCGCCAGCGCTGTGAAGCCGAGCCTTGAAAACGCACGATTCATGGAGTTACCCCAAAAGAGAAAGGCCTGCGGGATCGCCCGCAAGAGTTGGAAGAAGAGCTGAGCTAGGCCGTCCGGAAAAAATGTTGGACGGCGGATGGAGCGGGGCGACGCCAAAGCCCCTCTCCGGTGTTTCGAAACCCGTTTGTCGCTTCGGCCCTGAACTTGCCTTGAACCCTGCAGGTCCCAGGCAACGCGGGCGGAGTTGGTAAAGATCGGGCAGGGACGAGAATCCATTTGAAACCTGCCTAGGCGGGCAGGCAATTGTTATGTGACTTCGGCATGTTCACAGAATGTCATGCTCCGTTCTTGGTACACCCAGATACCTAGTATGTATATGTAACACTTGTATTAAAGGGGCATATTTTTTACCTTCAAACAGCAATTCAGAAGCTTCGCTGTCGGACGCTGCTCTACAGCGTCCGACAGCGAAGCTTCTGGCACAAAACAAAAGAGGCCCGAAGGCCCCTTTTGCAGAGTCCGCCAGCAGCTGGTTAATCCGTGGCGAAAGGCAGCAGCGCGATGTTGCGGGAGCGCTTGATGGCTTCGACGAGCGCGCGCTGGTGGACGGCGCACACGCCGCTGGTGCGGCGGGGGAGGACTTTGCCGCGCTCGGGCGTGAAGGCCGAGAGCGTCTTGGTGTCCTTGTAGTCGATGTAGGGCAGCTTCTCGACGCAGAACTTGCAGAACTTCGAGCGGCGGCCCGAAAACGATTTCTTCTTCTTCGGCTTGCCCTTGGCGGCTTTAGAGCGCTTCATCACGACACCTCTTCAGGAGCGCGGTCCTTGATACCGGCGGCGGCCTTGCGCTTGGACTCGCGGTCGAAGCGCTGCTTGGAGCGGGCGGCGGCCTTCTCCAGCCCGTCCATGCGGACGGACAGGTACTTGATCACGGACTCGTGGTTCCGGAAGCGGCGCTCCAGCTCCGC
>DASRXV010000095.1:0-27347 GCA_035687325.1 Holophagaceae bacterium | reverse complement strand
GAAACGCAAGTCCGTGCTGCAAGTCAGCGTCACCGGGAGTAGGGCGTTCTGGGCCATGGCAAATACCTTCCGCGTTGCGGGAACCGGATGGGCAAAACTAACCGGGACCACGAAAGTTCACAAGGGCCCGGGTCCCGGGCGAGCCTGATATCCCTATCGGTCGCCGGGGTGAGGGCCTTGAGAAGGGGCCAGGTCTTCTCGCTTCAATGCTTGCAGCTCATATGCGCGTAGGCTGCCGGGTCCACGCCCAGGGCGGCTTCGAGGCGTTCGGCCCAGGGGAAGAGGACGGTGTTCTCCAGGTGGATGTGGGTGTGGAGGTCCCGTTCTAGCTCCTCGAGCCCGTCCAGCATGGCGCGCCAGGTGTTGCAGGCGCCTTCGGGGATGATGAAACCGCTGGTAAGGCGGCGGAAGGTCTCCAGGGCCGCGCCGTGGTCCTCATGCTCCCGCATCATCGTGCGCACGGGCAGCGTGACTGCGGGCGGGAAGGGCGGACGCTGACCGGTCTCCAGGAGCTTGCAGAACGGGAAGAGGATCATCTCCTCCTTGTTGAGGTGTTCTTCGGTCTCTCTCGCGAAAGCCTTGAACGCGGCGGCCAGCTCGCCGAGGCGCGCGTCCTTGTCGCCATGGACTTTGGCCACCTTGTCCGTGATCCGCTCCAGGCGGGGCAGGGCCTCACGCATGTAGGTGTGGTGCGTGGCGACGATGTGCTCCACCAGCGCGTCCACGGTGCGGCGCCAGGGCGCGTCTGGACCTTCGCCAGGCGTGGGGGCCTCGGCCTCCAGTCGCGCCGCCACGGCGGCTGTATCCGCGCCCTTGGCTTCGCAGGCCGTGGCGAGCGCCACATTGCCCTTGCAGCAGTAGTCGATGCCTAGCTTCTCGAAGACCTTGGCGCGGCCGGGCCGCTCCGCCACCAGTTCGCCCACGGTCCGTTCCAGGATGCTCATGGATTCCTCCTGGCATTCAGGCTGCGGCTGCGGAGGGAGGGGGCCTTGATCGAACTCAACCGGAAGAACCCGCGTTGACTTCCATCAAGCGTCCGGCTTTCCTGGTGGGCCTAGACTGGCTCCATGACCGCGCCACACCAGGGCCTCTGGTCCAAATCCGCCCTCTTCCACCGCATGAAGCCCGAGCAGGTGGGCGCCCTTGGGTCCCTTCTGCGCCTGAAACAGGCGGAAGCCGGTGAGACGTTCTTCCGGGAAGGAGACGATTGCACGGGCTTCTTCGTGGTGCTGGAGGGCGCCGTGCAGCTGCGCCGCTCCGGGCCCGATGGCCGCGAGGCTGTGCTGAGCGTGGTGCGCGCCGGCCAGAGTTTCGCGGAGGCGGCCGTCTTCTCCGGCGGGCCCTTTCCCGCGTTGGCCCAGGCCCTGGAACCCTCGCTGCTGGCCCATTTCCCGAAAGGCTCCTTCCTCCGGATGCTGAAGGAGGACCCGGACCTCTGTCTGGGCGCCTTGGAGAGCCTGGCCTCCTGGCACCACCGCCTCACCTTCCAGGTGCAGCAGCTGAGCCAGGAGGACGGCACAGGCCGCCTCCGCCGCTGGCTGGGCGACCAGTCCCGGGAGAGCCGGGACGGCATCGTGCGCCTGCGGGTGCCGAAGAAGGTGCTGGCGGCCCAGCTGGGCATGGCGCCGGAAACCCTCTCGCGGCTGCTGAGAAATCTCCGTGACACAGGCGAGATCCACGAGGAGGGCCGGGAGATCCGGCTCCGCTGATGGCCTCCCGGGGGAGTATTCTTAGAGGTCGGGGCCGGAGGCGGCCCGGGGAGTGTTCATGAAGGTCATCGTCGCCAAGACCGCAGGGTTCTGCTGGGGGGTGCGCCGCGCCATGGACGCGGTGCTGGAGGCCTCCACCAACCAGAGCGCGGGCCCGGTGCAGACGCTCGGCCCCCTCATCCACAACCCGCAGGCGCTGGAGCTCATCGGCAAGCGGGGCGTGGCCGTGGCGGAGGCCCCTGACAAGGTGCAGAACGGCACGGTGGTGATCCGCGCTCACGGCATCCCCATCCAGGACCTCCGCGGCCTCAAGGAGCGGGCGAAGAAGGGCGAGCTGACCATCGTCAACGCCACCTGCCCGGAGGTCGCCAAGGTCCACAACAAGATCAAGAAGTGGAGCCCGAAGGGCTACTTCACCGTCATCCTCGGCTCCCACGGCCACGCGGAGAGCGTGGCGCACCGCAGCTTCGCCGATCACGGCTCCATCATCGTGGCCAACATGGACGAGGCGAAGGCGCTGACGGACGAGCAGCTGGAAAAGGTGCTCATCGTCTCCCAGACCACCTTCACGGTGAAGGACTTCCACGAGATCAGCGGCTACATCCGCGACCGGGCGAAGGATGTGGTCGTGGAGAACACCATCTGCGAGGACACCTGGACGCGGCAGGACGAGGCCAAGTCCCTGGCCCAGGCCGTGGACTATGTGATCGTCGTGGGCGGCAAGGCCTCCTCCAACACCAAGCACCTGGCCGAGCTGGCCCACCATTACGGCAAGCCCGTCCAGTATGTGGAGACGGCCGCGGAGCTGGACCTCAAGGCCTTCAAGGGCTCGGAGACGGTGGGCGTCCTCGCCGGCGCCTCCACGCCGACCTGGCTCGTCGATGAAGTCGTGGATGTGCTGGAGCAGCTGGGCGACGGTCCCAGCCGACTGGGGAGCTTCCTCCGCGCGGGCTTCGGCGCGCCTGTGCTGCTGGCCATCGGTTCCTCGCTGATGACGCTGGGTGTCCACGCCTGGCTGGGCTTGGGCCTTTCCTGGCGCTTCCCCCTCATCACCGGCTGCTATGTGCTGGGCATGTTCCTCCTGAGCCCCTACCTCGACCCTCACGGCCTCGGCGCCAAAGGGCCCG
Organism: Holophagaceae bacterium; assembly: GCA_035687325.1. Taxonomy (GTDB): domain Bacteria; phylum Acidobacteriota; class Holophagae; order Holophagales; family Holophagaceae; genus JAFDVN01. Next base: position 24,511 of record DASRXV010000095.1, on the reverse strand, counting down.
GCCGCGCCCACTTCCTGGAGCGCAACCGGTCCGCCCTGCTGACGGCGGCCATCGCCTCGCTCGTGGTGGCGCTGAGCCTGGCCGGGACCTTCGGCCTCGTGCCGCTGGGCGTCCTTCTCGGCGCCACGGTGCTGGGCGCGCTCTACAAGCTGCCCCTGGGCGGCGGCCACAGCCTGCGCAACATCCCCGGCTCCAAGGATGCCGTGGTGGCCGTGGCGCTTTCGGTGGTGGCCGTGGCCATGCCGGTGTGGTTCGCCGGCCGCGCCTGGGACCTGCGGGTCTTCGCGGCGCTCTTCCTCGTGGGCGTGTTGGCCTTCGCCCGCACGGTGGTGAACGACATCCGTGACATGCAGAACGACCAGATCGTGGGCAAGGAGACGCTGCCCATCCTCCTGGGGAAGGGCGCCGCCAAGACGGTGCTCGCCGTGATGCTGGGCGTGCTGCTGGCCGGGACGCTCTGGCTGACCTTCCACAGCCGCCACGCCGTCCATCCCATGATCACGGCCCTCATCCTCGTGGCCTGCGCGGCTTACCCGCTGCTCTACCTCTGGCTTTTCCATGACCGCTTCACCACGGGCCGTGCGCGGTTCCAGGTGGGCGTGGAGCTGAGCTTCTACCTGCTGGGCCTCCTGGCCCTGGTTTGACGCCGGGCAAAAGGCCAGCCGCGAGACTCCTCCGTTGCCTCGCGTGGCGAGGCGCGGGACACTGCAATTCCGCGACTGCTCCGCGCTCTTTCAGAGACGAGATGACCGACGCCACGACCCCCGAAACGCCCCGACGCGCCGGTCTGCTCTCCGAGCCCATGGAACGCAACTTCGTGTTGCAGGCCTTGGCGCTCGTGGCCTGGTGCCTGGCCTGGATGGCGGCGCAGTCGTTGCTGGAGCGGCGGGGCGCCACGCCCCAGCACCAGGTGACGGTCTTCATGGCGGTCTCGCTCGTCCTCCTCGGCGGCTTCTTCCTCGTCGCGCGCCGCCGGGCCTTCGAGCTGTTCACGAGCGTCCCCTTCGCCGTCACCCAGATGGCGCTCCTGGCCATGTCCGTGGTGCTGGGCACGCTGGTGCTGCAGGAACTCAAGTGGACGGAGTACACGAGCCTCTATGGCGCGAAGTGGTGGGGCGGCCTGCCGCTCTTTCTCGTGCGCCATGTCCACGCGGATGACGTCTACCACAGCCTCTGGTTCTACGGCCTGCTGCTCATCATCAGCCTCTGCACTCTGCTGGTGGCCTGGAAGCGGCGGCCCTACCCGCTGCCCAAGTTCGGTTTCCTTCTCGTCCACATCGCTCCCGCGCTCATTCTGGCCGGCGGGCTCATGGGCAAGTACGGCTTCGTCCGCGCCTTCAACGAGATCCGCCAGGGCGAGCCCGCTTCCGTCTTCTGGCGCGTGAAGGGGCCTGATCCCAACGACTGGAAGGACGCCTACGGCCTGCCGGACTTCCGCGTGAAGCTGGAGAAGTTCGAGATCCAGCACTACGACACGGAGTACAAGCTCTACGCCTTCGTGGAGCCGGACGGGAAAGGCGGCTTCGAGCGCAATCCCAAGTCTTACGAAGTGAAGGAAGGCCTGGACACGCGACTGCCCCTCACATGGCTGCGCATGAAGGTGGATAAGGCCCTGCCGGATGCCATGGACAACGGCGGCTTCCAGGAAGATCCCAAGGCCGGGGCCAACCCCGTCATGAAGCTCATGCTGGGCCTGGGCGCGCCGGAACCCGTGATGGGTTACCTGCTGGCGGAAGATCCTCGGGCCTACCGCTTCAACGAGCCCGGCGGCCGTTTCTCCGTGCTGCTCAAGGACCACTTCGACGCCGCGCTCGCGCCGCAGCTCAGGCCCCACGGACCTTCAGCCCAGAAGCTCGAAATGACCTTCATGGGTAAGGAATTGGAGCATGACGCCCGACCAGGCAGCACCTGGTCCTTCCCTGCCTTCGAACTGAAGGTGGTGAAGCTCCACCCGGACTTCCCATTCAAACAAGGGCCCGAGGGCCCCGTGGATCTCAACCGCGTGCCGCCCCAGCTGCGCGGACCCTGGCTGGAGATGCAGCTCCACCGCCTCAGCGATGGCGCCATCGCGCCGCTCTTCCTCTCCGCCCGCACACCGGCCTTCTCCGACCAGGCCAACGCGGAGACGCTGCCCCCCGGCATGGGCATGACGCTCCACTATGTGCGGGAGGGCGAGGAATCCCAGCGGCGCTTCCTCGTCTACTCGCTGGCGGACCAGAAGGTCCGGCTCATGGAGGACGGCAAGGTCTCCCGCGCGGAAGACTGGGCGCCCGGCAAGCTCTTCTCCATCGAGAAAGGCCTCAGCGCCACCATGCTGGAGATGCTGCCCCACGCGGTCTGGAAATCCGACTACATCGCGAACCCGGACACCAAGGGCAAGTCCGTGGACGCCGATCACGCGAACCCCGCGATCCAGGTGACCATCTCGGATCCGGATTCCGGCGAATCAGAGACGCATTGGCTCGGCGCGAAGACGCCTGATGGCTCCGCGGCCCAGGGCACGACCTTCTTCGGCAACCGCGTGGGCCTCGCCTACCACGCGAAGGACGCGGAGCCGAAAGACTTCCGCAGCGTCCTCGTCATCGAGGACAAGGACGGCCATGAGCTGGCCCGCAAGCAGGTGAGCGTGAACGATCCGCTCATCTTCCGCGGCCACTGGTTCTACCAGAGCAACTACGACCCGAAGGATTCCACGGTGAGCGGCATCATGGTCGTCTATGAACCGGGCCTGTGGCTGACTTACCTGGGATTCATCTGTCTCATCGGCGGCGCACTCTGGATGTTCTACCTGAAGCCCTGGCTCAAGAAGCGCGCGGAAGAGAAGGTGGCCTGATGCACGAGATGTACGCCCACTTCGCCAAGGCCGAATGGCCTTTCAAGCTCACGCTGGTCTTCTACACCCTGGCTTTCCTGGCCTACCTGGCGAGCCTCTGGGCGCCGAAGCTGAAGGACGGCAAGGACCGCATCTACTCGGCCGCCCGCTGGCTCTTCCTGGCCGCCTGGGTCCTCAACGCCTACACCCTCATCGGCCGCGGCATCGAGGCTGGGCGCCCGCCCTTCAAGACCTTCTACGAAAGCCTCATCTACTTCGGCTTCATCTTCGGCGGCCTCATGGTGGTGGTGGAATGGCTGAAGAAGGTGCGCTTCCTGGGCCTGCTGGCCAACCTGCTGGTCCTGGGCGCGCTGGGCTATGCGCTCCACAAGCAGGACATCGAGATCATCCAGCTGCCTCCCGCCCTCAACAGCGGGTGGTTCCTGCCCCATGTGACCATCTACTTCTGCGGCTACTCCTGCGTGACGGTGGCTTTCGTGCTCGGCATCCTGGCCCTGCTCAAGCCCGGCAACCGCGCCATGGAAGCGGGCTCCTTCTGGGCCCGGGCCATGGGCGCCACGGAAGTGGATTTCGAGAAGCTCACCATCAAGTGGATCCGCGCGGGCTTCATCTTCCTGGCCGCGGGTCTCATCACGGGCGGCACCTGGGCTAAGTTCGCCTGGAGCGACTACTGGTCTTGGGACCCCAAGGAGAACTGGGGCCTCATCACCTGGCTCATCTACGCGGGGGTGCTCCATCTCCAGCACACCAAGTGGAAGGGGCGGCCCGCCATCAAGCTGAGCCTGGTGGCCTGGGGGTTCATCGCCTTCACCTACTTCGGCATGGGCTATCTGCCCACCAAGTCCCAGTCCATGCATATCTATACGGAGCCGCCCCCGGCGGACCAGCAGGGCGTGAACGGGATCAACAAGCAGATGTATTGATCCCTCCCGGCGGGCTGCTATCTTTGGGGCGCTAACCAACCCCAAGGAGCCATATATGCGCAAGTTCGCCTCGTCCCTCCTCCTCGCGGGCGCCCTCTTCGGCGCCTCCGCCCTCTCCGCCGCCGGCGCCAAGACCTACCAGGTCACGGGCCCCGTCATGGATGTGCAGGGCGATGTCGTCACCATCCAGAAGGGCAAGGACCTCTGGCAGATCAACCTGCCCGCTGGCACCACGGCCCCCAAGAAGGGCGACAAGGTGACCATCACCTACACCATGACCGCCACCAGCGTCGAGGTGAAGGGCGCGAAGGCCGAGAAGCCCGCCAAGAAGGCCACGACGAAGAAGGCCGCCTGAGCGCGCTGTGATTCCGGACGGGCCCCGCGAGGGGCCTGTTCCCGTTTAGGGTGGAGCGATGGACCGTGCCTGGATTCTCGTCACTGGATGCTCCACCGGCATTGGCCGCGCGCTGGTGGCGGAGCTTCGGAAGCGCGGCTTCGGCGTGGTGGCCACGGCCCGCAAACCTGGGACGCTGGCCGGTCTTCCGGCTGGCGATGATCTCCGCGTTCTCGCGCTGGATGTGACGGACCCGGCTTCCATCACCGCCGCCGCGGAGGCTTGCCGGGACCTCCGTCTCACGGGCCTCGTCAACAACGCGGGCTATGGACAGGTGGGGCCGCTGGAGTTGCTGCGCGCGGATGAGCTGCGGGCGCAATTCGAGACCAATGTGATCGGCCTCCACGAGATGACCCGCGTCTTCCTGCCCCTCATCCGCGCCCACGCCGCGAAAGGTGAGGGCCGCATCGTGCAGGTCGCCTCCATGCTGGGGCGGCTCTCCATCCCCCTGGCGGGCGCCTACAACGCCAGCAAACACGCGGCGTTGGCGCTGGCGGAAACCCTCCGTTTGGAGATCGGCGATGAGATCCCGGTGATCCTCGTGGAGCCCGGGGCCATCAAGACTTCGTTCCGCGACACGCTGGTGAAGGCCTGGGGCGATCTGCCGGAACGGGCCGCGGGCACGCGCTACGAGCGCATCCTCCGCAAGCACATGCGCGCGCGGGACGCCATGGGCGAGCGTTGGGCCATGGATGCGGAGAAGTGCGCCGCGAAGATCGCCCGCGCCATCGCGAAGAAACGCCCGCCCCGCCGCGTGACCGTCGGCATGGACAGTTTCTGGATCGGCAAGCTGAAGCGCCTCATCCCCGCGGCCCTGTGGGAGCGGATGCTGCGGCGGAGCTACGGGCTGCGTTAAGCGAAGCGCAGATCCCGCCGGAACAGGTGCTGCTCCAGGCTGCGGGGGCCGAAGTCCTGGAGGCGGCCTGCGGGAACCTCGGCCGGGGCGCTGATGCGGAGGAAGGCCACGGCTTTCGCCACGACGGCCTCGTCTTTCAGGATGCGGCGATGCCCTAAGCCTTCCGTGCTGACCAGCTCCGCGCCGGGCCAGGCTTGAGCTACGGCGGCGCCCTCCTCCCAAGGCGTTTCGCGGTCTCCGCGGTCGTGGATGAGGAGCATGGGCACCCGCATCCGCGTGGCCACCGTCTTGAGGTCCACGCGCCCCCAATCGAAGCCGATGCGCGCCGCGAAGGCATCCAGCGCGGGTTGGAAGGCGTTCTCCGGGAACCCCAGCATCGCCAGGAGGGCGGTGTAGAAGTGGCTGGGCGTCGCGGGCGGTGAGATGAGGACGAGACGCGAGAGACGCAGCCCTTCGTCCAGGGCGAAGGTCGTGGCCACAGAGCCGAGGGAGTGGGCCACCACTGCGTGGATGGGGCCCGCTTCACGGGTGAGCGTCTCCAGCGCCCGCGCGAAATCCAGGGGGCCGCTGGTGCGCCCTTCGGAGCGGCCGTGCCCTGGCGCGTCCAGGGCAAGCACGGAGAAACCCGCGTCCATCAAGGGCCGGACGAAGGCGTGGAGCTGGCTCCCGCGCCCCTCCCATCCATGGAGCAGCACCACGCGCGGGCCCTCGCCCCAGGCATAGCCGCGGACCTTCAGGCCGCCGGACACGAGTTCGAAGGAGTGGCCCGTCCGCGTGATGGGCCGCTCCGCTTCGGGAATGCGATGGCGCTTGGGCGTGCAGAACAGCCGCTCCGCGCCGCGGAACGTGAGATCCTGCGACAAGCCGCGCAGTGCGCGGAAACCCAGCTGCAGCGCGCGGAGTTTGAAGGGAAGGGCGGGTTGCTCGCTCATGGGCGCCTCAGAGCGGAGCGAGGCGCGTGCCCGGCGCGGTGAAATGGCGGAGCCGGTCCTTGATGGCCCTCCGGCTCATGGCGAAGGCGCTACGGTCTTCGTGCAGCTGGAACGCGCCGTTGGCTCCCAGCGCCAGCGCGTGGAACTCGAAGGCCAGTTGCTCGGGATCGGCCTCCCTGGAAAGCTCGCCGGACACCTTCGCTTCCCGGAGGAGCCGTGCCAGCGTCTGCCGCAGCTCCAGCATGCACTCGGCCGTGTAGTCGCGCACCGGGCCCGGCCGCCCGTCGAATTCCGAACTGGCGGCGGCGATGGGACAGCCGCCCCGGAAGACCTCCGATTCAGCGTAGGTGAGCCAGCGGTCGCAGACGGCCAGGAGGCGCTTCAATCCCCGTGGCGCCTTGAACGCGGGGACGAAGACCTCCCGCGCCACGGTGTCGCGCACGGCCTTGAGCGTCGCCAGCTGCAGCTCCTCCTTGGACCCGAAATGGGCGAAGAGCCCCGCCTTGCTGAGGCCGGTGGCCTCCGCCAGCCGCCCGATGCTGAGGCCCTCCAGCCCCAGCTCCGAAGCCATCTGAACGGATTCCTGGAGGATCGCGTCCCGCGTCAGGGCGCCTTTGGAAGATGAGACGGCGGCGGGCACGGGATCTCCAGGGATGATTAAAAATAAAACGATCGTTCGTTTTGTCAAGTGGCGCGATCCGTCTTTCCTGAAGCCCCCTCGACCTTCAGGCGCGCTTGCGCAGACGGATATGGGTCGCGCGTTCTCCGGGAATGAGCTCCGAGCACTCGTAGCCCTGCGCGTGCAAGTTGATGCCGTTGAAGAGATGCTCTCCGGATCCCAGCAGGACGGGGCTCAGGGCGAGGTGCAGCTCGTCGATGAGCCCGGCCTGCAGATACTGCCGGATGGTGGACACGCCGCCGCCGAGGCGGACATCGCGCCCGCCTGCGGCAGCGAAGGCCTGGGCCAGGGCGTCATGGATGCCGCCGGTGACGAACCGGAATTCCGTACCGCCCGCCATTTTCAGGGGCGGCCGCGCATGGTGCGTCAACACGAAGACGGGCGTGTGGTAGGGCGGCTCCTCGCCCCACCAGCCCTTCCAGCCGTCGTCCGGCCACGGCCCCCGGACGGGGCCGAACATGTTGCGCCCGAGGATCCAGGCGCCGATGCCGGCGAACCCCTGCTCGGCGAGGGTGTTGTCCACGCCCGCCTCACCGCCGCCCTCCCCGTGCATTTCGCGCCACAGGCGCGAGTGGAAGAGCCATTCCATCAACTCCGGGCCCCGGACGCCGAGCGGGTTCTGGAGATCCTGGTCCGGCCCGGCGCCGTAGCCGTCGAGAGAGATCGCGAAGCTTTGGACGCGGAGTTTCGGCATGGGAATCTCCCGACCGGTGCGGTCTGCAGCGACACTCTACCTCATGGAACTGGATGCGCTGAATGAGCAAGGCTGGTGCCTCTGGTCTGAGGCGGTGTCAGAGCACGAACTGCGGGCGATCGAGTCCCTGTTGCCCTGGATCGCGCAGCCTTCCCGCCGGCCGGTGCCTCTAGCGGCCCTGAATGCTTGGCTGGCGGGGACCCAGCTGCCGGATCTCTTCAAAGACCTGCTGGGGCCGGCTTCCCGTCCGGTGCGCGCCCTCCTCATGGCGAAAGGTGAAGGCCAGGACTGGGACATCGGCTGGCACCGGGACACCACCTTCGGGGTAAAGGCGCCGAAGGCGGTGCAGGGCTTCGACGGTTGGGTGGACAAGGGCCCCTTCTGGCAGGTGCAGGCGCCAGAGGAACTCATGTCGCAGGTTCGCAGCCTGCGCCTCCACCTGGACGATTCGGGGCCGGACACGGGCCCGCTCCTGGTGAAGCCCAGCAGCCATCGCGGGCTGGAGACGGATCCCGTGGAACTCCACGCCCGGCGCGGCGACGCCTTCGTCATGCACCCGCTGCTGCTGCATGCCTCCGCGCGGCCACGGATCCCGGCACCCCGCCGTGTGCTGCACATCGAATGGGCGGCTTTCGAGCTTCCCGGTGGGCTCGAATGGGCCTGGTTCTGAGGTATCGTGCTTTCATCAACAAGGAAGACCCCATGAATGATCTCGAAGCCAGACTGGCGTCATGGCGCGCGGCCGGAGTGCTTGATGACGAGGCGGTCTCCCGCATCCAGGCTTTTGAATTGGCGCAGGCTCCTTCTACCCGCCTCCGTTGGCCTGTGATTGTCGCTCTCGTCTTCGGCGCGCTGATGATCGGGGCGGGCGTCCTCCTCTTTGTCGCGGCCCATTGGGATGAGATGAGCCCCGCCGCGCGCTTCACGATGCTCCTTTCAAAGGTCGCCTTCTTCCATGCGGTGGGCGCGTTCACGAGGGACCGGTCGCCGCGGCTTTCCTCGGCCCTCCATGGCATCGGAACCGCGGTGCTTGGCGCCGCGATCTTCCTCGCGGCCCAGGCGTTCAACCTCCAATCCCACTGGCCGAGCGGCATTCTGATGTGGGCTGCCGGCGCGGTCGTGGGCTGGCTCCTGCTTGACCGTGATTGGGTGCAGGGGGCCATGGCCGCGATCCTGATCCCGTTCTGGCTGGGAGGGGAATGGAGCGAAGCTACGGGCCTCGGGTGGCGCAGCCTTGATGGCGCGGAGCGCATTGAATCGTTCGGATTCCTCTTGCTCGCGATCACCTACCTGTCCGCGCGGCGAGGCCCTGACGACAGCCCGCTCCGCAAGTCCCTCGCCTGGATCGGAGGCCTCGCTCTGATCCCTTCCGTCTTCTATGCGACCTGGGCCAGTGACACCAACGGCTGGGATTTCCACCGGTCCAGCGCCTTGCCGGTGCCCCTCTCCTTGCTGGGTTGGACAATCGCGCTGACGGCGCCTCTGGGGCTGGCCTTCCTCCTGAAAAAGCAGGCCGCGAAGTGGAACCTCCTCTCCGCGCTATGGGCCTGGGGGCTCGGAATCATGCCGGGTGGCGAGCTCCCTCTGTACGCCTGGTGCGCATTGGGAGCCGCAGGCCTCATCGCATGGGGCGTCCATGAATCCCGCCGCGAGCGCATCAACCTGGGCATGGCGGGGTTCGCGATCACGCTGTTCGCCTTCTATTTCTCTTCGGTGATGGACAAGCTCGGCCGTTCGCTTGGCCTGATGGGGCTCGGTTTCCTCTTTCTGGCCGGTGGATGGCAGTTGGAACGGCTGAGGCGCAGGCTGAACGCGCGGATTTCGGAGGCAAGGCCATGACCGCCCGCACCCGCTCGCTGACCCTGATGGCCGTCCAGTTGCTCATCGTGATGTTGCTTTGGGGGAAGCTCCACTACGACCGGATGAAGCTTCCCCGTTTCTGGGTTCAAGCGGCCCCTGTGGATCCGGAACTTCCGATACGGGGCAGGTATCTGGCCCTTGCGGCGGTCCTGCCGGTTCAAGGATTCGTGTTTCCGGGCATTCCCCCCCGTCCAAAAGGCTGGAGGGCGACAGATCCCTGGCCAGATCCTACGGATGCCCACCCGGTGAAAGTGCGGCTCGAGGCCTCGCCTTCCGGGCTCATCGCGCAAGCCGTTCAGCAGCCGCAAAGCGCCGAGGCTGACTCCTCCGGTTTCGGACCGGAGCCTGGGATTCAGTGGGGCCGGGTCCGGGAGGATGAGCGGAGTTTTCAGCCGGACCGTTTGACTGTGACCCTGAATGAGGGGATCCCATGCTTCATCCCGGAACGCGCCAAGAGTCCCGCTCAACTGGCCGATGGTGAGACGCTATGGATGGAAGTGACGCTTCCGGCCAAGGGACCCCTGCGCGTGATCCGCCTCGCGGTGAAGGACGCCAGGGGGACGATGAGGGTGCTGAATTTCTGAGGCGGGGCCTGCCAAACTGGTCCCATGCCCGAAGAACGCCTCTACCTCCTCGACACCTTCGCCTTCATTTTCCGCTCCTACTTCGCCAATCCGCGGCTGAAGAACGGGGCGGCGTACACCTTCGCGCGGCTGGCGCTGCAGCTGCTGGAGAAGCACCAGCCCACGCACATCGCCGCCGTGTTCGACACGCCGGAGCCCACTTTCCGACACCAGATCTATCCCGAGTACAAGGCCAACCGCGACGCTATGCCGGAGGATCTGCGGCCCCAGATCCCGCTCATCCGCAAGCTTATCGAGGCCATGAACATCCCCATCGTGGAGTTGAGTGGCTTCGAGGCCGACGATGTGATGGGCACGCTGGCCAAGCGGGCGGCTGCGGACGGTCTCGGCGCCGTCATCGTGAGCCCCGACAAGGATTTGCTCCAGCTGGTGGACGACGTGGCTGGCATCACGGTCCTCAACACCAAGGACGGCGAGATCTGGCACGACCGTGAGGGTGTGAAGGCCCGCATGGGCGTGTGGCCGGAGCAGGTGGTGGACTACCTTTCGCTGCTGGGTGACGCCTCCGACAATGTGAAGGGCGTGCCGGGCATCGGTGAGAAGGGCGCGGCGCAGTTGCTGGAAAAGTACGGCAGCCTGGCCGGCGTCCTCGCTCACGGTGATGAGCTGAAGCCCCGCCAGAAGGCGGGTCTTGATGAAGCCAAGGAATGGCTGGATCTCACCAAGCGGCTCGTCACCGTCGTCACGGATCTGGACCTGCCCACTTCGCCCGCGAAGCTGAAATACGCGGGACTCGATGCCGAGAAGGCTCGCGCGACCTTCAAGGAGCTGGGTTTCCAGACCCTCACCAAGGAGTTCACGAGCCATGGCGGAGGCGGGGCTGATGCTCGCACCTATAAGCGCGCGGAGACCTTGGCGCATCTGGAAGCCGCCGTGGCCGCCATCCGCGCCGCGGGCCGCTTCGGCCTCGACACGGAGACCACGAGCATCGACGCCACCCGCGGTCACATGGTGGGCCTGTCGCTGGCCTGGAAGGCGAACGAAGGACTCTATGTGCCGCTGGCGCATCTCAAGCCCGCGGCCAAGGACACCGACGGCGCGCTGCCGGGCCTGCTTCCGGAATCAGGCTTGCCGGAATCCATGCTGGATTTGCGCAGGGACGCGGAAAGCTACTGGAAGGAGCTGGCGCCCCATCTCGACGCGCGCAACCTCGACTTCAGTTCCGTCCGTCGCGTGCTCGCGCCGCTGTTCGCGGACGCTTCCGTCAAGAAAGTCGGCCAGAACCTCAAGTACGACCTCCAGGTGCTCGCCCGCCACGGCCTGCCCGTGCACGGCATGTCGGACGACAGCATGGTCATCAGCTATGTGCTGGATTCCACGCAGCGCCACAATCTGGACGACCTGAGCTCACGCTGGTTGGACACCAAGCCAATCGCTTTCGAGGAAGTGGTAGGCAAAGGCAAGGCCATGAAGCGCTTCGACGAGGCCGACTTCGACCAGGCGGTGCAATATGCCGCCGAGGATGCCGATCTCGCCCTGCGGCTCTGCGACGCGCTGAAGGCCAAGCTCACGGATCCGCAACTCCAGCGGCTCTACGCAGAAGTGGATCTGCCGCTAGTGGAGGTCCTGGCCCAGCTGGAACTCAACGGCATCCGCATGGACACGGCCGTTCTGGACAAGCTCGCGGTGCAGATGCGCGCCACGCGTGACGCGGCCGTGGAGCGCGCGACCGAAATGGCGGGCGAGGGCTTCAACCTCAACAGCCCGACGCAGCTCGGCAAGATCCTCTACGAGAAGCTGGGCCTGCCGGTCCTCAAGCGCACAGGCAAGACCAAGGCCCCCAGCACGGATGAGGATGTGCTCCAGGAGCTGGCGGAGGACCACGGCGCCGAGATCGCCAAGGAGCTGCTTAAGCACCGCCAGATGGCGAAACTGCTGGGCACCTATGTGGAAGCGCTGCCCCTGATGGTCAATCCCGTCACGGGCCGCGTGCACACACGACTGCATCAGGCGGCAGTGAGTTCAGGCCGTCTCGCCTCCAGCGACCCGAACCTGCAGAACATCCCCGTCCGCACGGAGGAGGGCCGGGCCATCCGCGCCGCCTTCGTGCCTGAGCCCGGCTGGCTGCTGCTGGACGCGGACTACAGCCAGATCGAGTTGCGCGTGGTGGCGGCGCTGGCGGATGATCCCGTGCTGCTGGGGGCCTTCGAAAAGGGCGAGGACATCCATCGCAGGACGGCGGCGGAGGTCTATGGCATCGCGCTGGAGGAGGTCTCGGCGGACCAGCGTAGCGCCTCCAAGGCCGTGAACTTCGGCCTCCTGTACGGCCAGGGCGCCTTCGCGCTGGCGGCCTCGCTGGGCATCTCGCAGAAGGAGGCGAAGGCTTTCATCGAGCGCTACTTCGAACGCATGCCCAAGGTGGCGGCCTGGATCGAGATGACGAAGGAGAAGGCGCTGGCCGAAGGCCTCGTCCGAACCCACTGGGGCCGCATCCGCCGCATCCCAGAGCTGGAGAGCGCCAACCAGAACCTCCGCGCGGGCGGCTTGCGCGAAGCCGTGAATACGGTGGTGCAGGGCACCGCCGCCGACCTCATGCGCCGCGCTATGGTGCGGCTGCACGCCGCCATGAAACGCGACAAGCTCCGCGCGCGGCTCCTCCTCCAGGTCCACGACGAACTGCTCGTGGAGGCCCCGCCGGAGGAGGTAGAGCGCGCTTCCGAGCTGCTCAAGGAGGCCATGGAAGGCGCCGACGACATCGGCCGCCTCAAAGTGAAGCTCGCGGCGGATGTCCGCACCGGCAAGAGCTGGCTGGAGGCGAAATAATTCTGAGCCTACAATGACCCTCCTTTCCGGAGGATTCATGCGCGCCCACGGCTTCATTCCGATGCTCCTTGTTCCCGCTCTTGCGGCCGCGGTGCCGAAGGCGCCTGCCATGGCTCAACCCATCACGGTCACCTGGCTGGGCCATGCGGCCTTCGAGGTCGTCTCCTCCGGGGGCACCAAGCTGCTGCTGGATCCGTTCCTCACCCAAGACCCGGCCACCCCTCCGGAGTACAAGGATCTCGTCCGCTATAAACCCGACGCCATTCTCGTGACGCACAGCCACGGCGACCACCTGGGCGACACGGCGGCCATCGCCAAGGCCAGCGGCGCGCCGGTCATCGCGGCCTATGAACTGGCCTCCACGCTGGGCCTGCCGGACAAGCAGGTCATGGGCGGCAATGTGGGCGGCACCTTCCATGTGGGCGATGTGACCGTCCATATCGTGCCTGCCATGCACAGCAGCAGCCCTGGCGGGCGGCCCGTGGGCTTCGTGCTCACCTTCAAGGACGGCCGCAGCCTCTATCACACGGGCGACACCTGGATCTTCGGCGACATGTCGCTTATCCAGGAGCTCTACCATCCCAGTGTCATCCTCATGGGCATGGGCGGCGGACCCTATACGGAAGACCCCGCCACCGCTGTGCTGGCCGTGAAGAAGTACTTCCATCCATCCGCCATCGTGCCCATGCACTTCGGCACCTTCCCCGGCCTCGCGAAGGAGGACGACATCCGCGGCGCCTTCAAAGGCGACAAACGGCTCACCGTGATGAAGCCTGGCGAGACGCTGAAGTTCTGATGGAGAAAGGCCCCGGAAATCCGGGGCCTTTCCATGCAGCCTCGCCGTTCAGCGGAAGCTGACGACCTGGATGTCGGCGGGCGGGGTGAGTCTGCTCGTGCGGACCGGCTTGAGGATCGTGGGATGCGTGAAGGTGTAGTCCACGCCCTGGGTGAGGAGCAGGCCGTTGGTGTCCTCTCCCTGTGCCATCGCGGCGCCCTGACTGAGGGCGATGCGACGGGTGGAACAGGCGGGGATGCCGTACCCGTTCAAGCCCTGGACGAGGGCAGTGGCGCCGAAAGTGCCGTCGCCGGCCACCGGGTCCTTGGGAAGCAGGATCACGAGGCGGGCATTGTGCGCGCCCAGGTAGGAGACGGCCTGCCCCATGTTCTCCATCCGGTGGATGTCGAGCACCGTGAGGGTCCGGAAGCCGTTCTCGGACGCGGCCTGGGCCGCTGCGGCCACGGCTTCGCGACTCATGCCGTAGTTGCACACCACGGCGAAGCCGGCATTGTCCGGCCAGACTTGGCGGGCGGAGCCCAGCACCGCGGACGGATCGGCTGCCGGCGCGGCGAGGCTGAGGAAGAGAGGAAGGACGCGAAGGACGGAACGCATGGGAACCTCCTTGGGAATGGGGTCGCGGGGCCCCGGGGGAAACCGCCGCGGGGGCGCGGCGGATGGCGGGCGCAGATAAGGGCTAGCCCGACCCAACGCCGCGCCGGAAGCGGAATGGGGCGGATGAGCTGTTTCGAGGGGCGGGTCGGCCGGTGATGGTGATGAGGAAAAACGGGACCAGATCTGGTTCAGCCGGACTGCCTGGATACGGAGCACTCGCGATGCGAGGTTAGAGCGCGAGTGCGGAAAAACAGAACATGGATGCATGACAATCCGCTGCTTGTTCGGGCGGCCGCGCGCCCGCCTGCATCCCGGATCAACGGAACATCCATGCAGTCCATGGAGCCGGGCCCTTGAGTGATACTGGAAGGTCGGGGGTTCTGATGAAGATCCTGTTGCTCGGTTCTGGTGGCCGTGAACATGCGCTGGCGCTCAAGTTGAAGGCCTCGTCCACTCCCGTGGAACTGGTCTCGGCGCCGGGGAGCGACGCGCTGGCGGAACTTGGCGCGCGCGTGGTCCTGGACGCCGAGGACCCCAAGGCCGTGGCGGACTGGTGCGCGTTGAGCAAGCCGGACCTCGTCATCATCGGCCCTGAAGCGCCGCTGGTGTCTGGCGTGGCGGATGCGATTCGGGCCATGGGCATTCCCGCCTTCGGCCACGGGCAGAAGACCGCCCAGCTGGAGGGGTCGAAAGCCTTCGCCAAGGCCTTCATGCACCGCCACAACATCCCCTGCGCCGCATCGGTCGCGGTGAAGGATCTCGCGGCGGGCGAGGCCGCCATCAAGAACTGGAAGTGGGGCCTGCCCATCGTCCTCAAGGCGGATGGCCTCGCGGCGGGGAAGGGCGTGGTGCTCGCCACGAGCGAAGCCGAGGCGCTCGACACGCTGCGCAGTTTCCTGGACGGGGCTTTCGGTGAAGCGTCGAAGACCATCGTGTTGGAGGCGCCCTTGCTGGGCATGGAGCTGAGCCTCCATGTGCTGGTGGATGTGGACGCCGGCCACGCGCGCTACCTCACGCTGCCCGCCTGCCAGGACCACAAGCGCATCTTCGAAGGCGACAATGGCCCCAACACTGGCGGCATGGGCGTCTTCGGCCCCATCCCCTTCCTGCGCGAAGAGGACATGGAGCGCATGCGCCGCGACCTGGTGGAGCCCACGGTGCGCGGTCTCCAGAAGGACGGCTTGGCCGCGCGGGGCGTGCTCTTCCTCGGCGTCATGTGGACGGCTGCGGGCCCGCAGCTGCTCGAATACAACTGCCGCTTCGGCGATCCAGAGACGCAAGTGCTCATGCAGCTGCTGGACGAGGATCTGCCCGCGCTGCTCCTCTCCGTGGCGAAGGGCGAGCTGCTCCAGCGCAATGTGAAGGTCAAACCTGGCTGCGCCATCACAGTGGTGCTGGCGGCGGAGGGCTATCCCGACGCGCCGAAGAAGGGCGTGCCCATCGAGATCGGCCGTCCCGCGAGCACGCTCATCCACGCGGGAACGAAACGAGCCGACGGCCGCTGGACCACGAACGGCGGCCGTGTCCTCAACCTCGCCACCAGCGCGCCAACTCTGGCGGAAGCCCGGGCGAAAGTGGCAACCGACCTCGTCCAGGTCGCCTGGCCCGGCATGCAGGCCCGGCGGGACATCGGCCTCAAGGCCTTGAAGCACGCTGAGGCGGGCAAGACCGTTCAAGACCCCTGGTGAACCGTTCGATCCTGCGCCCCGCCCACCCGCTGGGGAGCTGGGGTCTCCACTCTCACGGATCCCTAGACTGAGTGGAGAGGAGGGATCATGGCCATCCCATCGGACTTGCGGTGTGAACGGGACAATCTCCAGAAGCAGGGACGGGGGACCCGTTTCTGGTGGCTCTTCCGGGGCCTGGTCAGCTTCCTGCTCCTGCAGGGCCCGCTCCAGCCCCTGATCCGGCGGGGCGAGTGGTGGTGCGTACCTCTGGCTCTCGGCATTTGGGTTGGCGCGGTGGGTCTCTGGTGGCTCGCGGCCCTCGCTTTCGAATCCGAACGGCGCCGTATCGAGATGAAGCTGTCTCGGGGCTTTGGGGGCGGGTGGCGTGGCGCCCTGCCGATGATCCTGCTGGCCTTCGCGTTCCTGTTCGCCTTGCGCACACCCGAGTCCATGCCGCAGGGGGCGCTGCCCATCCTCGTGTTCGGCGCCTGGATCTTCGTGATCGAACAGACTTTCGCCGCCAAACGCGCGAGCTTCGACCTGCTGGATGCCCGGGAGCAGGCCCTCCGGGCCAGGCTGGCGCCGCACTTCATCTTCAACACGCTGAACACGCTGCACGCGCAGATCGAGTCCGATCCGCGTGGGGCCCAAGCGACGACCGAGCGGCTGGCGGAGCTGTTCCGGCAAGTGATCTCGGCCTCAGACCAGTCCGTGATCCCGCTCAAGCAGGAACTGGCCTTCGTCGAGGCCTACTTGGGCATCGAGCAGGCGCGGCTGGGGAAACGCCTGGCGGTGCGCGTGGATATTCCGGAAGAGCTGGAATCCGCGCTCGTCCCGCCTCTTTCGTTGCAGGTGCTCGTGGAGAACGCCGTGAAGCACGGCATCGCACCGCTGGAACAAGGCGGGGAAGTCCGCATTTCCGCGAAGCGGGAAGGCGCGGATCTCGCCGTTGAGGTGAGCGATCCCGGAACTGGCATCGGTGCGGAGACAGGAACCGGAACGGCCTTGGAAACGCTCAGGGCCCGGCTCGCGAAACCTGGCGACCTCACGCTCGCCCGCGTGGACGGCCGCACCGTGGCAAGCTTCCGGTGGAGGCAGCCTTGATCCGCGTGGTGGTGGTGGAAGACGAGCCGCTGGCCCGACAGCATTTGGTGGACATGCTCATGGAGCTGCCAGGCATCCAAGTCGCGGCGGCCGCGGAGAACGGTCGCGCGGGGCTGGCCGCCATCGCCGCGCAGAAGCCGGATGCGGTGTTCCTCGACATCGAGATGCCGGGCATCAAGGGCACGGAGTTGATGCACCTGCTGCCGGAGCCACGGCCCGCGCTGGTCTTCGTGACGGCCTACCCGCAGCACGCGGTGGAAGCCTTCGCGGGCGGCGCCGTCCACTACCTGCTCAAACCCATCTCCCGCATCGGCGTGGCCCAGGCCATCTCGCGCATCCGCCCCAAGGACGAGCCGCTGCAGAAGGAATGGCGCCGCATTCCCGTGCGCCGCAAGTCAGGCACGCGCCTGCTGCAACCCGACGAAGTGGACGCCCTGGTGGCGGATCTCGGAGATTGCGTGGCCTGGGTCGCCGAGGGCCGTCTGCCGGTGGACGGCACGTTGGCGTTCTGGGAGGAGCGGTTGAAGGACCAGGGTTTCGTCCGCGTCCACCGCAACGCGCTCGTGCGGGTCCAGGCCATCCGCGAGCTGAGCGCCGGAGACGATCTCGTGCTGCCGAGCGGGCGCATCCCCGTCAGCCGGAGGCGGATGGAAGAGCTGCGAAAGGCGCTGGGGTTGTAAGATTCACCCCATCAGACTTCCGTTTCGCCCCAGTCATAGTCCCTTCCGCCTTGCAGGCCAGCCTTTCCCGCTTAGGCTCTATCCATGCTCAGGCGGCATCAGGCTTGGATCTTCTATTGGGGCGGCTGGCTCCTGATCGGGGTCTATTTCGCGGGTCTGGATGCGACCGTCCTGTCCGAGGGCCCTGTCGACATGACCCGGCTCGTCACGGTGGACATCCTCCAGCACCTGATCTGGGGCGCCATGGTGCTGGTCGTGATCCGCTCTCTGAAGCGGTATCCCCTTGGAGATTTCAGCACATGGCCCCGCTGGATTTATCACATCGGGCTGAGTCTGTTCTTCACGATCACCGGCCTCGCGGTGGTCTTCACTATCAGCAAGACCCTTCAGGGCGGACCCTTGGTTCCGGGAGCGGTCCTTCTGCACCAGTTCGTCCGCTTCTTCTGGCGCTATTTCCACCTGGCCTTCATGGACTTCATGATCGCTATCGGCGCCTTCACGGCCGTGGACATGTACCGGCGCTTCAAGGCCCGGGAACTCCAGTCCTCCCAGTTGGAGGCCCGGCTGGCCCAGGCCCAGAACGAGGCCCTGCGCATGGAGTTGCAACCCCACTTCCTGTTCAACGCCCTCCATTCGGTCTCCGCTCTCATCGACAGGGATCCGGCCGCCGCGGACCTGATGCTGTCCCGCCTCGGGGATCTGCTGCGCCAGACCCTGGATCTCAGCGGGAAACAGGAAGTCAGCCTCCGGCAAGAACTGGCCATCCTCCAGAACTACCTTGAGATCCAGCGGATCCGCTTCCAGGACCGCCTGCAGGTGCGTGTGGAGTGCCCGGACATGCTCTTGGACGCCCAGGTCCCCAGCTTCATGCTCCAGCCCCAGGTGGAGAACGCGCTCAAACACGGTTTCGCCCGGCGTTCCGGCAGCGGCCTCATCGTCATCCGCGCCCGCACGGAAAGCGGGCGCCTCGTCCTTGAGGTGGAGGACGACGGCTGCGGCCTTTCCGAACTTCCGCACCATCAAGGCGTCGGAACCGCCAACACCCGGGCCCGGCTCGAACTGCTCTACGGCGAGGATCAGAGCTTCGAGCTCCTGCCCGTCCCCAGTGGCGGCGCCCTGGCACGGATCCGGTTGCCTCTTCATGACACGCCGCTGATGAGCACCGGAAGCGGAGAAGTCTCGGACGATGGGCGGCCCGCAGCCAAGCTTCTCCAAGACGCCATGATCCATGCCCCCGCTGAAGGTGCGGGGTTTTAGGAATCAAGCCTTTGAACCCTTCAGACGAGTCAAATGGGTTCGACGCCGACTGCCTTGTCGACATCCCATCTGTAGAAACCGGAGCCGCTTTTGCGGCCCAGGCGGCCTGCAGCGACGAGCTGCTTGACGAGATTGGGTGCCTTGAATCGCGGCTCTCCGAAGGCTTCGAACATGACTTCAGCCACATGGACCATGGTGTCGAGGCCCACATAGTCACAGAGGAGCAGGGGGCCCATGGGATGGCCGCAACCCAGCTTCATGCCGGCGTCGATGTCCTCGGTGCTGGCGAGGCCCTGCTCGCGGCAGCGGGCGGCGTCCAGGAGGTAGGGCACGAGGAGACGGTTCACGATGAAGCCCGGGGCGTCCGGCGCCACGACGGGTGTCTTGCCAAGCGAAGTCACGAAGCCGCGAAGGGCCTCGACGGTTTCCGCGGAAGTGGACAGTGCCTTCACGATCTCCACGAGCGGCATGGCGGGCACGGGGTTGAAGAAGTGCAGGCCCGCGAGGCGTGGCAAACGCGATGGCGATAGCGGCGCGGCCATCGTTCCGATGGGGAGGCTGGAAGTGTTGGAACAGAGGATGGCATCCGCCTTGAGCACCTCCTCCAGCGCGGCGAAGGCGGCCAGCTTCAGCTCCGGGATCTCCGGCACGGCCTCGATGACGAGGTCGCAGTTCTTCAGGTCCCTGTAGTCCGTGGTGCCACGGACGGCCTTCTTGAGGGCCTCGACTTTGGCCGCGTCCAGCTTCCCCTTCGCCAGCGCCCGGTTCCAGGCGCCATGGATGCGGGCCAAGCCCTTCTCCAGGAACGCGGCGTCCGTCTCCTTCACCACCACCAAGCAACCCGACTCCGCGACCACCTGCGCGATGCCAGCGCCCATGAGGCCGCACCCGATGACGCCCACGCTCTGGATGGCCATGGTCACTCCGCAGGGACGATCCAGGCGGCCGCGATGAGGCCGTTCTGGATCTTGTAGATGACGAGGCCGGGCAGGGCGTTCTTGTCCGCGCCCTCCGTCACCTGGTGCTCGATGACGGTGGTGGGGCCCAGTTCGGAACGGTAGATGACGCGGAGTCTGGCGTCTTTGTGTTCGCGGAAGAACTTGGCGAAGCTCTTGTAGATCTCATCCTGGCCCGAGAGCGCCGTGATGCCAGGATGCCGGACGAACTGGGCGTCCGGCGTGAAGCAAGCGGTGTAGGCTTTCGCGTCGTGGGCGTTGTAGGCATCCATCTGCCGCTGCACGATGGCCATGAGGCCGGAGGAGGGCGCGGCCGGAGGCGCTGGCGTCTGGCCGCAGAGGGCGCTGGCGAGTAGCATGGGGATGGCGCGGAGCATCGGTCACCTCTGCCTATATTCTGCCAACATGGGGCTCGAGGTTCTCATGCTTGATGTGATCAAAGAACTCTACGCGCACCAGGAGTGGGCCGACGCATCCCATTGGCATGTGATTCTCGGTTCTGAGGCGGCCCGGAAGGACCCGGAGCTGAAGGAACGGCTCGTCCACCTCCACGCCACGCAACAGGTTTGGCTGGGCCGCTGGCAGGGCATCTCGCTCGGATTCCCCAAAGCGGAGGACCACGCCAGCATCGAAGACACCTACCACTTCGCCCAGGCCTGCCACGCGGCCCTGCGGGCGTACCTGAGCCTGCGGAAGGAGGCGGATATGGCGGAGCCCATCACCTACACGAACATCGCAGGTGAGACATTCACTCAAGCCCTGGGCGACCTGATGCTCCATCTCGCCTTCCACAGCCAGTACCACCGCGGCCAGAACGCCGCGCGCCTGCGCGCGCTGGGTTCGCCCGCCTCCGGGACCGATCTCGCGAACTGGCAGCGGGGCGGCAGGCCAGGGGCGGAATGGATCTGACTGCCCTACATCTCTAGATAGGTCGAACTCTGCCGTTGCTCGGTCATGAGCGCTCGGAGTGCCTCGGCGGCGTCGGCCTTGGCGCCGCGGCCCTTGCGGGCGGGGCCCTGGACGAGGACGCTGGGGTCGTAGTTCACGCTGCGGAGCATGTCGTCCACCGTGTCGGCGCGGACCACATGCTGGATCTTGAAGTCCTCGTCCTCATCCACCTGCACCATGACCTCGTTGGGCGCGCCGAAGAGGTTGTGCCGCATGCCGAGGATGTCCTGGTAGGCGCCGGTGAGGAAGAAGGCGATGTAGTAGGGTTCGCCGGACCTGGGCTCGTGCAGCGGAATCTCCTCCCGCACATCCTTCAGGTCCACGAACTTCTCCATCTTGCCGTCGCTGTCGCAGGTGATGTCGCAGAGCGTGGCGCTGAGCGTGGGCTGCTCCTTGAGCCGGTGCACGGGCATGACGGGGAAGAGCTGCTCGATGGCCCAGTGGTCCGGCATGCTCTGGAAGATGCTGAAGTTGCCGATGAGCTTGTCCGCCAGGCTCTTGTTGAAGTCCTGGAACTCCTCCGGGATGTACTTCAGGGATTTCCCGGAGAGCATCTTGCTCAGCTTGCGGCAGACTTCCCAGTAGAGCGTCTCGCCCTTGGAGCGGTCCTCCAGCGAGAGGTAGCCCAGGTTGAAGAGCGTGATGAGCTCGTCCTTCTGGGTGACGGCGTCGTTGTACATCTCGGAGAAGTTCTTCACCGACATGTTGTCGCGGGTGTAGGCCAGCTCTTTGAGGATCTGGGGCTCGCGGCCCGTGAGCTCCACCTTGTACTTGGTGTGGGTGGTGTCGATGAGGCCGATGATGTCCACCACCACCACCTGGTGGTAGGCCACGATGGCGCGGCCGCTCTCGCTCACGAGGTCGGGCATCGGCACCTGCTCGTGCGTGCAGATGTCTTTGGTCGTGTAGACCACATCCGCCGCGTACTGCTCGATGGAGTAGTTCATGGAGGAACTGAAGGTGGTCTTGGACCCGTCGTAGTCCACGCCCAGGCCGCCGCCCACATTGAGATACTTCAGCGGAACGCCCATCTTGCGGAGCTTGGCGTAGATGCGCGTGGCCTCCTTCATGGCGGCTTTCACCTTGCGGATGTCCGTGATCTGGGAGCCGATGTGGAAGTGCAGCTCCACGATGCTGGCGAGCAGCCCTCGCTTGTCCATGACTTCGACGGCCTCCAGGATCTCGCGGGTGGTGAGGCCGAACTTGGCGTGGTCGCCGGCCGAGGTCTCCCACTTGCCGCTGCCCTGGGCGTTGAGCTTGGCGCGCAGGCCCACCTGGGGATCCACCTTCAGGTCCTTGGCGACTTTGAGGATGAGCGGCAGTTCCGTCATCTTCTCCACGGTGATGACGACATTGCGGCCGGCCTTGCGGGCCAGCAGGGCCATGCGGATGAAGGTCTCGTCCTTGTATCCGTTGCAGAGGATGAGCGCCTCAGGATGCAGGTCCGTGTTGAGCGCGATCATGAGCTCGGGCTTGGAGCCGGCCTCCAGCCCGTAGCGGTACTTGTGGCCCGCCTTCACCAGCTCCTCGACCACTTCCTTGGTCTGATTCGTCTTGACGGGATAGACGCCCTGGTAGGAGCCCTCGTAGCCGAATTCGCGGATGGCTTTGCGGAAGCCCTCGTTCACCTCTTCCACGCGGTCGGCGAGGATCTGAGGGAAGCGCAGCGTCAGCGGCGTGCGGATGCCCTTCTTGCGCAGGTGCTGGACGATCTCGTAAACATCGGCCACCAGGTTCTCGTCCTGGGTGGGCGCCACTTCGAGATGGCCCTTGCTGTTGATGCCGAAGTACCCGTTGCCCCATTCCCGGACGCCATAGAGGGTGGACGCGTCCTGCACCGACCAGTGCTTCATGGGCATCGAAGGGGCCTCCCGGCGAAAAAGGGCAACGGATCATTAGAGGGAAAAAAGGCCCGCCATTCCAGGGAAAATCAGGGCACGGCCCCTTCCGGGCCCAGGATGGTCTCCACGGTCTGGCGCCAGTGCTGCTGGCGGACGCGGCGCAGGGCTGTGCGGCGGGTGCGGACGCGCCACT
Source organism: Holophagaceae bacterium (assembly GCA_035687325.1). Lineage (GTDB taxonomy): Bacteria > Acidobacteriota > Holophagae > Holophagales > Holophagaceae > JAFDVN01. Next base: position 1,897 of record DASRXV010000095.1, on the reverse strand, counting down.
GGGCGGCGCCCAGGCGCAGGCTCTCCGCGGGCTGCTCGTGGAGCCGGTCCGGCCGTCCCCAGAGGGCCGGATCGCCCCACAACGGCGCGGCATTCCAGGGGCAGACCTCCTGGCAGGCGTCGCACCCCGCCGCCCAGCGGGAATCGCGGAGGGCCGCGGCGATATCTTCCGGCGGCTGGGCTGCGGTCTCGATGGTGTAGGTGGTGAGGCAGCGGTTGGGATCAATGCGGAATGGGGAGATCGCCCCGCCGGGGCAGGCTTCGATGCAGCGGGTGCAGCTGCCGCAGTGTTCGGTGGTGAAGGGCGCGTCCAGTGGAAGGTCCGCCGAGAGCAGCAGGACGCCCAGGAAGCCGTAAGAGCCGCCCTTGCCTGTGATGAGGAGTGTGTGCTTGCCTTGCCAGCCGAGCCCGGCTCGGGCTGCCAGCTCCCGCTCCAGGAGCGGCGCCGTGTCCACACAGACGCGGCCCTCCAGTCCCGGCCGCGACTCCTGGGCCCGGGCCAGCAACTTCGCCAGGCGGGGCTTGAGGACCATGTGGTAGTCCGGCCCCCAAAGGTAGCGGCTCAGCTTCAGCGAATCCGGCGCCGCGCCGGGCACCGCTTCGGGCCGCGCGTAGGGGAAGAAGCCCACCAGCGCGGTCTTCGCCTGAGGCCAGAGCTTCCGGGGATCCAGCATCGTCTCGCGGTCCAGGTAGGGGAGGTGGCGCGCGCCACCGTCCGCGAACCAGGCCTCGAGGTTCTCTTTTTCGGCGGCGAAGGGCTCGCAGGACGCGAAAGCCGCTCGCGCGAAACCTGCCGCCAGCGCTTCGGTTCTCAGCCATTCCCTGAAGGTCGTCGCGTCCACCCTCCTAGAGTAGTGCGCCCGGGAGGCGGGAGCCGGTAGCCTGTAGTCTGATGAACCTCCCGAATCTCCTCACCTCTCTCCGGATCCTGATGGTTCCGGTGCTGGTCGTCGTGCTCCTGACGCGGCTTCCGGCCCACGAGATCATCGGCGTCGTTCTCTTCTGGGTGGCTTCGCTCACAGACTGGCTGGACGGCTACCTGGCGCGGCGCTGGAAGCAGGTGACGACGCTGGGCAAGCTGCTGGATCCGCTGGCGGACAAGCTGCTGGTGGCGGGCGCGCTCATCTCGCTCGTGGAACTGCGCGGTCCCGGCGACCTGGCGCCCTTGGCCCCGGCCTGGATGGTGTTCATCATCCTGGCCCGCGAATTCGCCGTGACGGGCCTGCGCGGCATCGCGTCGGAAGAAGGCGTCACCATCGCCGCGGGCACCGTGGGCAAGTGGAAGCTGGGCTTCCAGGTGGCGTCCATCTCGTTGCTGATCCTGGGCCCCCGCCTGGACGCCTGGGGCTACGCCTGGACCAAGAAGTCCGTCTTCATCCACTTCATCACCATCCGGTATCCCTACAGCTTTTTCTGGGGCCTGGGCGTGCTGCTGCTGTGGGTGGCCGTGATCCTCGCCATTTGGAGCGCCATCGCTTACTTCCGGGCCTTCTGGAAGGCCGTGGGGCCGCGCTTGCTCAGCGGCGATGGCCGTCTCACGGGCAGGGAGGATCTGTGATCAGGCGCTGGATCATCGCGGGTCTCCTTACGGTCCTCCCGCTCGTGGTGACGCTGTGGATCCTCAAGGGGGTCTTCGGCTTCCTGGTGGGCATCTACCAGGTGCCGTTCACCTGGCTCAGCCACCACATGGGCTTCGGCGAACCGCCTGTCTGGCTGCTGGCCATCCTCTCGGCCCTCACGACCGTGCTCCTGCTGGGCGTGGTGGGCGCGCTGGTGGGCAATTTCGTGGGCCGCCAGCTCCTCACCTGGCTGGATGATGTGATGCTCAATGTGCCCGTGGTGAAGGGCATCTACGGCGCCACCAAGCAGCTCATCAACGCCATCCAGAGCGGGCAGGG
>DASRXV010000094.1:0-11143 GCA_035687325.1 Holophagaceae bacterium | reverse complement strand
TGAGGTTCCCGCAGGCCCGCCAGCATCTGGAGCAGGACGGTCTTGCCGGAGCCGATGCCGCCCACGATGGCGAGGCTGCCGCCCGCGGGAATGGCGAGGTCCAGCGGACCCACGCCACGACCCGATTCGAAGCGGTGCTCGACGCCTTCCGCCACGAGGTCCGCGGGATGCGCCGGCAGCGAGAAGGGCGCCGACCCGGGCAGCGACACATCCACCGGTTCCAGGATCTGGTCAAGCCGCGCCTGCCCCGCCTTCGCGCGCTGGAAGAGGTTGGCCGCCCAGCCCAGGCTCATGACGGGCCAGGCCAGCGCCGCGAGATAACCCGTGAACGCCACGAGGTCGCCGAGGTCGATGCGGCCCCGCACCACGAGGTCGCCGCCGTAGGCCACCAGCACCAGCGCCGCCGCGCCGCCGATGAACATGGCGATGGGACCGTAGGCGCCGAAGAGCACTGTCTGCGCCATGGCCAGCTTCGCGTGGGTGGTGCTCAGCTGGTGGAACTTCTCCACGCGCTGCTCCTCCAGGCTGAAGGCCTGCACCACCTTCTGGCCGCTGATGGTCTCGTGGCTGAATGAGCTGAGGGCGCTGAAGGCCAGCTGGAGCTTCTGCTGGATGGCATGGCTCACGCGGCTCAGGGCGTAGAAGCCGATGGCCAGCAGGCTGAAAGGCAGCATCACGGCCAGCGTGAGCTTCCAGGAGGTGGAGAGCATCAGGCCCAGCGTGACGGGCAGGATGGATATGGTTTGGAGCAGGCTCATGATGCCGGGGCCCGTGGCCATGCGCACGGTGCTGATGTCGTCGCCCATGCGCGTCATGAGGTCGCCCACGCGGTTGCGCTCGTAGAAGGCGAAGGGCCGTCCCAGCAGGAAGGCGTAGAGTCCCTCGCGCTGCTCTTTCTCGATGGCCCGGGAGAGGCCGATGAGCACATTGCGCATGAAGTAGCGGCCGATGCCCGCCACCGCCGTGAAAGCCAGCATCCAGAGCAGGTCGCGGTGGACGCCGGCCCAGTCCTTCAGTTGCAGCCCGTGCACCGCCCGGCCCGACCAGTAGGGCACGAAGGACGCGGCCACGCTGCACAGGACCGTGGCCAGGAGCCCGCCCCAGAGCAGGCCCAGATGTGGCCGGAAAAGCTTCCAGAGCCACCCGCCGCGCTTTTCCGAACCTTCCGCCACGCCGCCTCCCGATTCCACAGATTAACGAGTCTTAACTTGGTCCGCGGCAGGGGATGGGTCATGATGCTGACAATTTCTTAATGTGACCCATGAAAAAGACCCTCCTCCTGCTTGGACTCGTCGTGGCCACAGGCCCGGCCCAAACCCCGCCCGCTCGGATGGTGCAGGAGGCCTTCCTCGCCGATCCCGGCCCCCTCGATTTCGTGAGGGGCGAAGGCCAGGAGCAATTCATCGCGCAAGCGCTCACCGGAGACGCGCTCGTGGGTCTGTCGGCGGAGAACCGGCCCGTGCCCCGTCTCGCGGCGTCCTGGAAGGTCGTCCCCGGCGGCCTCGATCTCAAACTCCGGGACGACGCTCGGTTCACGGACGCCAGCCCCGTCACGGCCGCGGATGTGGCCTGGACGCTTCAAGCCATCGAAGCCGATCCCCAGGCCAGCGCCACCAAACGCGCGGCCCTCGGTGACCTGAAAGCGTCCGGCGAAGGCCTGCGCGTGGCCTTGCGCGGATCGCGACCCGCGGCCCGGCTGCTCACGGAACTGTGGCGCGTGCCCATCGCCAAGGCCGGCCACGGGGACATGGGCAGCGGCCCCTTCACGCTTCTCCGGAGCGGGACCGAGTGGACCTTCACCGCGCGGCCCGGCCACTTCCTCCATCCGAGGATCCCCGGTCTCCATTTCCGCCTGCTGCCGGATGAGGCCGGGCGCCTCCTCGCGATGCGCAAGGGCTGGCTCACCATCGGCGTGCCGCCACCGCAACCGGGCCTGGCGCCGCCCAGCGGCATGACGGAACTCGTCCAACCGACTCTGGCCCAGCTCGTCGTGTGGACGGGGCCCGGTTCCACTCCAGGCGCGCTGCGCGCCCTCGCGAAGTGGCGGGGCGATGCCTTCCCGCCCGCGCTCATGGGCCGCGCCTACGCACCCGCCAAGGGACTCTGGCCGACGGCGCTCGGTTTCCCCGAATTGGATCCCGCGCCGGGCAAGGAGATCTGCCCGGCCTCGTTGGAACTGGCCTATACCGCGGGCGACAGCGTGCTGGAACGCCAGCTCCAGGCACTTGCCGCGCGCGCCGCGCGCGATGGCGTCACACTGAAATTGCGGCCGCTGGAAGCGGGCCTCTTCCTCGACCAGTTGACGAAAGGCAGGCTCGCGCTCGGCGTCATCACCAATGTGTTCGACCCGGGTCCCTGGTCCGTCCTCGGTTACCTCGAACAAGGCGGGGATCTCAACTTCACGGGCTGGGCGGATCCCGAGGCCCTGCCGCTGCTGGCGAAACTCGGCGATCCGAAAAGCCCGGCCTGGAAGGAACTCCAGGCATTGTGGGCCAGGCATCCCGCCGCGTTGCCGCTCCTCGATCTCCACAGCGTCCTATGGGTGGACCGGCGGCTGGAGCTCCAGCCTTGCGCGTTGGGCATCTACATGGCCACGCCCGGCGCGGCGGGTTGGCGCTGGCGCGAGTGAGGCTGCTGCCCGGCCTCGCGCTCTGGACCGCGGCCCTGGCCTCGGCTTGGTCGCTGCCCGGCCATCTCTGGCATCCCGCGCAGCCGCCGCCCTTCCCTCTGCACGCACTGCTCCTCGCCGCGCTGGCCTTGGTGGCCATGGCCTCGCTGCCGCCCGCGCTCGTGTTCCTCGCGGGTCCTTCCCTGGCGCGGAGACGGGTCCTGAGCGCGCTGGAGGCGCCGCCGGACCTCGTATGGGCGTTGCTGCTCCTCGCGATCTGGCCCGCCGACGCGGGACCGCCGGGATGGAGCGCGTGGACCGCCGTCCTCCTCGCGGCCTCCGTGCCCGGCGAGGCGCGCTGGCTGGCTTCGGCCTTGCCCGTAGAGATGCCCTTCCCCCACGCCTGGGGTCCGGAGGCCACGCGCGCATCGCGCTTCCGGTCCTTGCGCCGACTCGTCCCCCGCTGGCTCGCGGCGCGGCTGCCGATATGGCTCACGGCCTCGCTGGTGGCCGAGCGGGTGCTGGGCCTGCCGGGCCTGGGAAGCGACTGGATGGCGCGGATGGAGGGCCGGGACCACGCGGGACTCGCAGTGTGGATCCTCGCGTTCGCCCTGCTCTGGATCGCGGCGCGGCCGCTGGAGAAGGCACCCGCGTGAGGCGGCTCTGGCCCCTGCTGTTCCTACCCGCGCTGCTGCTGCCGGAGCTGGCGCTGGACCTCTTCGGGGGTGGGGCGGCACCCGATCTCCATCACTGGCTGGGCACGGATGCGCTGGGCCGCGACGCGATGGCGAGACTGCTGCTCACGGCCGCCCAGACAGGCGGCTTCGCAACCCTCTGCGCCCTGGGCGCCCTGCTCTCCGCCTGGCTGCTGGCGACCATGGGGGCAGGAACCCAAAGCCTCTTCTCCGCTCTGCGCGCGCTGCCCGCCCTGCTCTGGCTCATTCCGCTGGCCTCCCTCATCGGCGGATTGGAGCGGCCTCTGCTCGCGCTGCTCATCGCCCTGCTGCTGGCGCCCCATCTGGAGGCTCCCTTGCGTGTGAAGGCCGGGGCCCTGCTCAGCAGCCCTGCCTGGGCCATGGGCCGCATCCAAGGCGCGACACGCCCGCAACGCCTCCTGAGATGGGCGCCTTGGGCCGCGAATGAGGCCGCCCTCCTCTTCCCCAGCGCATGGCTGGGCGCGCTCTGGACGGAGGTGACGCTCTCCGCGCTGGGCCTGGGTTCGGGGCCGCGAACGGACTCCTTCGGCCGCCTGCTGGCGGATGAGCTCCCGAAGCTGGTCATGGGCACGGCTTCAGCCTGGGCTGCGCTTCTGCTCATGCTGGGCCTAGCATGGAGCCTGTCCTTCCCGGAGCCCGCGCCATGAGCCTCATCGGCAAACCCCTTCCCGCCTTCTCGCTGCTGGATGACCAGGGCGCCACCATCACGAACGCCGATTTCAAGGGCCACTGGACCGTGCTCTACGCCTACCCCAAGGACAGCACGCCCGGCTGCACCACGGAGGCCTGCGACTTCCGCGATCGCAACGCGGCGCTGAAGAAGCTGGGCGCGAAGATCTACGGCATCAGCCGCGACGCCATGAAGAGCCACCAGAACTTCATCGCCAAGCAGAACCTCACCTTCCCCCTGCTCTCGGACCCCGACACCGCGCTGCTGAAACCCCTCGGCGCCTTCGGCAAGAAGATCATGTACGGCAAGGAGGTGCTGGGCATCATCCGCTCCACCTTCCTCGTGGATCCCAACGGCGTCGTCCGCCATGTGTGGCCCAAGGTGCGCGTGAAGGACCACGCGGAGGAAGTTCTGGCGGTGCTGAAGGAGCTCAAAGGCTAGACAGAGAACGACTCCGCGCCCACAAAAGCGGCGAGCTTAGCGAGCGCTTCGTCCAGCGCCGCCCCCCGAGCTTTCGTGGGCTTGACGCCCTTCTCCCACCAGAGGCCGCGCACTTCCAGATGGCCCTCGTCGCGGTGCGTCTTCGCGTCCAGGCGGCCGATGAAGCGCTCGCCCTGCAGGATGGGCAGCACGAAGTAGCCGTATTGGCGTTTGGGTTCGGGCACGAAGGCCTCGAAGCGGTAATCGAAACCGAAGCGGCGCAGGCAGCGGGCCCGATCCCGCACCACGGGATCGAAGGGCGCGAGGAGGCGCAGACCCCGCGGCGCGTCGGGCGCCTCCTTCAATCGCGCCGTCCAATCGTGCAACGCGAACGCCGGTTGCGGCTTGCCTCCCGAGGCATCCTCGACAGTCACAGGCTCGATGCGGCCTTCCTTCGCGGCCCCCTCGCACCAAGGCTTGGCCTCAGCGATCTCGATGGACGCGAAGAACTCCGCCAGCTCCTTCGGCGTGAAGATCACGAGCCGCGCGGCCGCTTCCTCGCAGGCCCAGGCCACATGGCCCGCGCGATCCGGTTCCGGCAACCCGTGTGCTTCGGGATGCACACGCTCCGCGAGGTCGTAGACCTTGTGGAAGTTCACGCGGCGCGGGATGGCCAGCTCGCCGCTGCGCCAAAGGAAGTCCAGCGCGGCCTTCTGCGGTTTCCAGCCCCACCAGGGGCCCCGCTTCTCGGGATGCTCGAAGTCCTTGGACATGAGCGGGCCCTCTTCCGTGATGCGCGCCTTCACGGCCTTCACGACGCCCTCACCGTCCGTTCCGCGGAAATGGTATTGCCACCAGGCGTGGGCCTTCATGCGGGCCTGGTCGCGCCGGAAGCGCGGCTTCCAATGGGCGTACCAGCGCAAAGGGATGAAGCTCGCATCGTGCGTGAAGCCCTCGAAGAGGAATCTGTCCTTCTCCACCAACGCTTGCAGCTGCGACGGCTCGTAGTCCTCCATCCGCGTCCGCAGGATGAGGTCGTGGGCCCGCGCCAGCACATTGATGGTGTCCAGCTGCACGAAGCCGAGGCCGTCGAGCGTCTTCTTCAACTCCGCCTTCGTCGCCTTGCGCGCCGGGTCCGCCAGCAAGCCTTGGGCCTGCAGGAAGAGCCTCGCGGCATCTGTCGCAGAAATGGTCTTCATGAGCCGTGCCGCCGGTCCCAGCCCACCATCCCCATGCCAAGCGCCAGGAACACCATCAGGAGTCCCGCGGCGTTCAGCAGGACGCGGCCGTAGCCCAGCGCGGACGCATCGATGAATGGATAGGCCCACCAGCCCGTGAGAGCGCCACGCAGCAGCGCGTAAGCGAGATAGACGCCGGGATAGACGAGCCACGCGAAGGGATCGCGCCACTGCAACGCGCCACGCTCCCGAAGGAAGATCCAATGCGCCACCACCGTGAGCGGGACGGCGTCGTGCAGGAGCAGGTCGGCGATGAACTGCGCGCCTTCGGGATGCCAGAGCCTGCGCAGCACCAGTTCGTAGACCAGCCCTACCACGGCGATGTAGAGCGTCACCCCGCCCTGCGTCCGGGCGCTGCGCCAGAAGGCGCTTGGCGCCGCGAACGAGATCGCCACGAGCAGGTTGCTGAGGATCGTGAAGTAGCTGAAGAAATTCGCCGTCGCGCCCCAGCCCGAACGGCCCTTGGCCCAGGCGCCGCCCAGGAGGATGCCCAGTTGCAGCGCCAGGCCCGCGATGGCGATGAATGGGATGAAGATGCCTGCCCAGCGGGCGCGGGTGAGGGGTAGGGTGCTGGCTGGTGAGGACATGGGGGGAGTCTCTCAGATCCCGCCCTCCGGCTCCATCTCCGCCTGGACTCAGGCCATGTCCGGCAGGACTCCGTCCTCATCGAGATCCAGGTCTTCAGAAGAATCACGCACCCCGAACTTGTCCCAGGCCACCATCGCCACCCCGAGGATCAGGAACAGCCCGAGAAGCGCGGAAGCGTTGAGGAGGACATGGGGATATCCCAGCCTCGACGCATCCATGAAGGGATAGAGCCACCAGCCCGTGAACCGGCCCCGCGCGAACACATAGGCCAAGTAGGCGATGGGGACGCAGAGCCACGCGACGGGCTGGGACCAGCGCAGGGCGCCCTTCTCCCGGAGCAGCAGCCAGTAGGCCAGCATCGCGAGCGGGACCGCGTCATGGAGGATGAGGCTCGCGAGAAACTCGGCCCCTTGGGGGTGCCAGACCCTGCGCAGCAGCACCTCGTACACCAGGCCCACCTGCACCGCGTAGAGCGTCACGCCGCCCCGGGCCCGCGCGCCCCGCAGGAACGGAAGGGGCGCCAGGAACGCGACCGCCACGAGCAGGTTGGCGAGGATGGTGAAGTAGCTGAGGAAATTCCCCGTGGCGCGCCAAGTGGAAAGGCCGCTGTCCCAGGCCTGGGACAGAAAGAGGCTGTAGCGGAATCCCACGCCCCCGAGAGCGAGCAGAGCGATGGCCGCGCCGGCGATCTTGAAGCGTCTTTCCAGGTGCATCTGGCCTTTCCCCCGAATCCGCCATTGTCACCCGGAATCACCGAAAACCCACGCCGGTGTTGAGCCGGAGACCGTGACGCACGGATGACCGACACGACTTTTGCCAAGCCTTCCTCGCGCGGGTCACGCTCCGGATGGAGCTTCCCGAACAACGCGTTTGAAGCGGAATCTGCGCGGCCTCAGATCCTCGCGGCCAGTTCCGCGCCCTGCCGGATGGCGCGTTGGGCGTCCAGCTCCATGGCCAGGGCGGCGCCGCCGATAAGCGTGACGGGCACGCCGAAGGCGCGGGCGTCGTCCAGAAGCTCCGTGTTGGAGAGCTGGCCCGAGCAGTTGATGACGGAGTCCACTTCAAGACAACAGGGCTCGTTTCCACCTTCCACAATCCAGAGCCCCGCGTCGTCGATGCGGTCGTAGGCCACGCCGCTGATCATCTTCACCTTCGAGGCCTTCAACGCGGCGCGGTGGATCCAGCCCGTGGTCTTGCCGAGGCTCGCGCCCATGCGGTCGCTTTTCCGCTGGCACATGACCACCTGCCGCGCCACATGGAAGGGCTCCGGTTTCGGCAACAGGCCACCGCGGTGCTCATGGGCCGCGTCCACGCCCCACTCGGCCAGGAATTCCGCCAGATCCGGCGCCTTGCCGTCCTGCACGAGGAACTCCGCCACATCGAATCCGATGCCCCCCGCGCCGATGATGGCCACGCGCGCGCCCGCCTGTCTCCGTCCCGTCAGCAGGTCGGGGTAGCTGATGACCATGGGATGGTCGAGGCCTTTGATTTCCGGAACCCGGGGCAGGACGCCGCTGGAGAGGATGATCTCGTCGTAACCCTTGAGGTCCGCGCCCGTGGCCTTGACGCCGAGCCGCACCGTCACGCCTGCCTTCTCCATGCGGACCTTGAAGTAGCGCAGCGTTTCGTAGAACTCCTCCTTGCCCGGCACCTTCTTGGCGAGGTTCAACTGGCCGCCCAGCTCACTCGCCCCCTCGAAGAGCGTCACGCGATGGCCGCGCTCGGCCGCGTGAGCCGCGAAGCTCATGCCTGCCGCTCCGCCGCCCACCACGGCGATCTGTTTGGGCGAAGGTGTCGGCGTGAAGTTCAGCTCCGTCTCGAAGCAACCCCGGGGGTTCACCAGACAGGTCGCCCGCTTGCGCTTGAACACATGGTCGAGACAAGCCTGGTTGCAGGCGATGCAGGTGTTGATGTCCTCGGGCCGTGCCTCCGCAGCCTTCTTCACGAACTCGGGATCCGCGAGCAGCGGCCGCGCCATGCTCACCATGTCCGCGTCGCCATTGGCGAGGATGGCCTCCGCCACCTCCGGCATGTTGATGCGGTTGGTGGTGATGAGGGGGATTCCAACCTCGCCCTTCAGTTTGCGCGTCACCCAGGTGAAGGCGCCGCGGGGCACCATGGTGGCGATGGTGGGCACCCGCGCCTCGTGCCAGCCGATGCCCGTGTTGATGATCGTGGCGCCCGCGGCCTCAATGGCCTTGGCCAGCTCCACGACCTCCTCCCAGCTCGATCCGTCCGGCACCAGGTCCAGCATGGAGAGGCGGTAGATGATGATGAAGTCCGGTCCCGTCGCAGCCCGCACAGCTTTCACGATCTCCAGCGGGAAGCGCATGCGGTTCGCGTAGCTGCCGCCCCATTCGTCCGTCCGCCGGTTGGTGCGGGCGGCGATGAACTGGTTGATGAGGTAGCCCTCGCTGCCCATGATCTCCACGCCGTCGTAGCCCGCTTTCTGGGCCAGCCTCGCGCAGCTCGCGTAATCCCGGATCGTTCCGCGCACGCCACGGGCGCTCAAGGCGCGGGGCTTCCAGGGCGTGATGGGCGATTTCACTTCGGAGGGCGCCACGGCGAAGGGGTGGTAGCTGTAGCGGCCGCCGTGGAGGATCTGCAACGCGATCTTGCCGCCTTCCGCATGGACGGCCTTCGTGATCTTGCGGTGCCGCGCCACCTGCCAGGGCCAGCTGAGCTGAGCGCCGAAGGGCATGAGCCGCCCGCGCATGTTGGGCGAGATGCCCCCCGTGACGATGAGCCCCACCCCGCCCCGCGCGCGCTCCGCGTAGAAGGCCGCCATCTTGTCGAACCCGCCTGGTTCTTCTTCGAGCCCTGTGTGCATGGACCCCATGAGCACGCGGTTCTTCAGCGTCGTGAAGCCGAGGTCGAGGGGCGCGAGCAGGTGGGGATAGGGCATGGACGATCCCGTGAATCCGCTCAGTGTAGGGCGCGGCCGCGTGGTTCCGGCGGCCTACCTCGCGTCAAACACTGGATCGAACGGGGAACCCAGCGCACGCTGAGGTCGCGGCAGGAGGCTCCGGTGAAGCACTTCATCAACGGCATTCCCATGGCGTTCACGGATGAGGGCAAGGGCGACCCGATGCTCTTCGTCCACGGTTACCCCTTGAGCCGCGGAGCCTGGGCCCGCCAGGTGGACGCCTTCTGCGCCAAGCACCGCGTGGTGGCGCCCGATCTGCGGGGCTTCGGCGAGAGCGGGATGGGCGACCATCGCGGCCCCATGTCCATGAAGGCCTACGCGGACGACCTGCACGCGCTCATGGTGGAGCGCGGCGTGGGGCCCGTGATCCTGGCGGGCCACTCCATGGGCGGCTACATCGCGCTGGCCTTCGCCCTCGCCCATCCCGAACTGGTGCGAGGCCTCGTATTGGTGGCCACGCGCGCTGGCGCCGATTCGCCGGAAGGCGCCGCGGGGCGTCTCGCGCTTGCGGAAAAGGTGAAAACCGAAGGCGCCCAAGTGGCCGTGGATGCCATCGCGCCCAAGATGCTCTCGCCCCACAACACCGACGCGAAGCTGGCCCAGCAGACGCGCCATCTCATGGCGAACGCGAGCGAGGCGGGTGTCATCGGGGCTCTGCTGGGCATGGCCGGACGACCCGACTCCACGCCCTTCCTGGGCAACCTCACCATGAAGACCCTCGTCATCACTGGCGCCGACGACGCGCTGATCCCGCCCAAGGAGTCCGAGGCCATGGCCGCGGCCCTTCCGAACGCCAAGCTGGAGATCATCCCCCATGCCGGGCACCTCGTGACCTTCGAACAGCCCGGGGCTTTCAATGACGCGCTGAAGGCCTGGATGGCCTGAAACCCGCCCACCCCTCAGCTGGCGTTGGGGTGGCGCTCCAGCATCTGGCGCAGCTGGGCGTTGCGGCGCACGGCGTCCTGCTTCCTCAAGTGGGCGATGAGCGGGGGTGGCGCGGCGCTCCAGCGGGCGATGTTCTGGATGAGCAGGGTGGACACATAGGTGCGTCGGCAGAGGAGGGCCGTGGTGTGGCCATCGAGGGTGAGGCCCGCCAGCGAGGCGAGGCAACGCCCTTCCGTGGTGAGGATCAGCTCCACCCGCTCGTCGGCCCCCCGCTGATTGAAGCTCGCGCGCAGCACTTCCCGGGCCTGGGCCCGGGTCTGCTCTGGCGTGTCCCGGGAAGCTGTCACCTGGTACTGCTCCAGCAGGCGGCGCGGGGACCAGAGGCGGCGGTAGAGGCTGACGGGCAGCAGGGGGTTCTGCAACAGCCCGCGCCGCACGCCCCCGTCCTGGGCGAAGGCGGTCTTCCCGGCCAGCATCTCCAGGCCCGCCGCCGTGCGGTGATGAGCCGCCACCAGCCGCGCATGGACCTGGGCAAACCGCCCGTTCTCCAGCAGGGCCGCGATGACCCGCGGCATGGGATCGAAACACAAGGCGCTGAGCTCCGGATCGTCGGCCCGATGCGCCAAGGCGACCCGCGCGTCCTCCGGCAGCGCGTGGAGACGCTGTTCGAAAAGCGCCCGGTGCGTGGCCGCCCGGGCGGTGGCTTCGCGGGCTTCCTCCTCGGTGAGCTCGGATGCGTCAGCGCTGTCCGGGTCTGCCCCGGTCTCGACCGTTTCAGGCTCGGCGCGCGTCCTGACGGCCTCCGGCGCCGCGTCGATGGCGCCCATGCGCACGAGGTCCGCCAGCAGGGTCTCCACCCGCCCGGCCTCCATCCCCGTGAGGGCCGCCAGCGTGGGGACATCCATGATCCCGTCCAGCCGGGAGAGGAGATGCCCCTGCTGCACATCCAGGGGCAGCGCGAAGGGGTCCACATCCGGCCGGGGCTTGGGCGTCCAAGTCATGAGGTGAGGATAGAGCCGCTGGGCGCCCGGGGCTCGGTGCCTTCACAATGAAAGCTTCCACCCGGACGGACCCGCCATGACCCTCAAGCCC
>DASRXV010000093.1:0-14935 GCA_035687325.1 Holophagaceae bacterium | reverse complement strand
GAGGTTCTCGGCGACCGGCGCGTCCAGGCTCACCTTGCCCTTGGCGGCGGGGCCCACCACGAGCTTCTCCATGTAGAGGTCCGGCGCGTGGAGGAGGCCGCCCTTCTCGCTGGCGGCCAGCACGGCGATGGCGTTGGGCGCGCCCGTGGCGCAGAGGTTGGTGCCCTCCAGCGGGTCCACGGCGATGTCCACGGCCGGATTGCCGGGGCCCATGCCCACCTTCTCGCCGATGTAGAGCATGGGCGCCTCATCGCGCTCGCCCTCTCCGATGACGATGGTGCCGTCCATGCGGACAGTCTCCATGGCCTTGCGCATGGCCTCCACCGCCAGCTTGTCGCTGTGCTTGCGCCGGCCGTGCCCAACGCTGCGGGCGCAGGCGATGGCGGCTTCTTCCGCCACGCGCAGGAATTCGAGGCTGAGGGTCTGTTCCATATCTTGGGCCTTTGGCTTTTGGCTCTGGGCTTTTGCCAGGGCCTCGCTTTTCAAGCCTAGAGCCGAAAGCCCAAAGCCGAAAGCCTCGCGGGCAGAGCCCGCGTCAGACCGCGCGGCTCACGCTGCCGCGGATCCAGTCGAGGATGGGCTCGCTGCCCTTCTCGACCGGCAGCATGAGGATCTCGGGGATCTCGTAGGTGTGCAGGTCGGAGATGACTTCCGCCACGCGTCCGTAGCGGTCCTTGGTGGTCTTGATGACCAGGAGGACCTCCTCGTCCAGGTGCGTCTCGCCCTTGAAGTAGTAGTAGCTCTTCAACCCCGGCAGGATGTTCACGCAGGCCGCGAAGCCCTGGTCCACGAGCGCCGAAGCGATGGTGAGGGCCGTTTCCTCGCTGCCGCAGGTGGTCAGGATCATGCAGGCGTCGGTCATGGTCGCTCCCCGCCCCAGGCGGACCTACTAGCTTACACCTGGAGGGCGAGGCAGACCGAGGCCTCGGAGCTTGAGGGCTGCGGCTCGGGGGTCCGGACCCTCTCGCCTTAATAAAAAGGCGCCCTTGGGCGCCGTTTCGTTTGGTCGGGGCGAGAGGATTCGAACCTCCGACCTCTCGGCCCCGAACCGAGCGCTCTACCAGGCTGAGCCACGCCCCGACGAAGCTCCAAGTCTACGGGAAGGCCACCGGGGCGTCCAGTCAGGCTTTGCGGTTCCGCCACACCATCAGTAGCTCTCTGAATGGGTCCTCAGGCGCCGCGGCCTCGGCGATCTCCTGTTCCGGCGGGTCGCAGGGGACGATCTCGATGGCGGAGAAGTGGAGTTTGAAGGCGCGGGAAAGGCGCTCCTGCACCGCGGGCCAGGCCGCCTCCGCCGCCAGGCGCAGGCTGGGGATGGCCGTCAGCTCCCAACAGCCCACCACCAGACGGCCGCGGTGGAAGCGTAGGAGCCGCGTGCGCCGCGCCAGCAAGGGGCCCACCGCGAAGGTCCAGGCCCCCCGCAGGCGCGCCTCCGCGAGCCGCGCGGGCTCGGGCGCGAGCCTGCCCCGGAGGCCGTGGGAGAGCGGATGGAGGCCCTTCACTTCTTCCACCTGGGCGGCGGCAGTTTCGCGCAGGCGCGTTCGCCGTTGAGCATCACGGGGCTGGCGAGGGTGGGCACCATGCGGCCCGTCTCGGGCTCCAGCAGGGGCTGGATGAGATGGTGCAGGTCGCCGGCCTTTCGGAAGAGGACTTCATCCACGGTGCGGACGCGGCTGGCTGGGATGGCGTTCTGGTCGCAGAAGCGGACGATGTCCGAAGCGGCACGCGCCGCGAGCGCCGCCTCGATGAGGGCCACGAGGCGCTCGCGGTCCTCCACGCGGCCCCGGTTGCGGCGCCAGGCTTCGTTATCCTCCAGCGGCAGGCCCAGCCAGAGCGCGAGGATCTCGAACTGCTTGTCGCCGCCCACGCCGATGGCCACTTCGCCATTCGCGCAAGCGAAGGTCTGGTAGGGCACGATCTGCGGATGGGCGTTGCCGTAGCGTTCCGGCGCCCGCCCCGTCATGAGCGCGCCGCTTCCCACATTGACGAGGCCCGCCAGCGCGGCCTCCATGAGCGGCACCTGCACATGGAGCGTCTCGCCCGTGCGTTCGCGGTGGAGCAGGGCGGCCTGGATTCCGTTGGCGCAGTAGAGGGCCGCGAGCACATCCACCAGGGCCACGCCGATCTTCATGGGATGGCCGTCCGGCTCGCCGGTGATGCTCATCCAGCCGCTCTCGGCCTGGATGATGAAGTCGTAGCCCGCGCGGCGCGAGGCCTTCACATCCGGCGCGAAACCGCGGATGGAGGCGAGGATCAGCTTCGGGTGCTCCGCGTGGAGCTTGGCCCAAGTGAGGCCCAGCCGCTCGGCGGAATCCGGGAGGAAGTTCTCCACCAGCACATCGGCGCCCTTGATGAGCTCCGCGAGGCGCGCGCGGCCCTCCGCCGAATGGAGGTCCAGCACCGTGCTGGTCTTGCCCCGGTTGGCGCAGCGGAAGTAGGCGCTTTCGCCGCCGAAGGGATGGCCGGGATCTCCGTCCTCGAAGGGCGGGCCCCAGCCGCGGGTGGGATCACCCTCCGGCGGCTCGATCTTGAGCACCTCCGCCCCCAGGTCCGCCAGCAGCTGCGTGGCGAAAGGGCCGGCCAGGATGCGGGAGAGGTCCAGGACCTTGAACTTCTGGAGGGGTCTGTGCATGGAAGAACCATTCTACGAGCGACCCGGCAGGGCTTGGTAAGATCATCTTTTCCGCGCCCGATGGGCCCAGAGGTATCCGCTTGGACCAGATGATCGACCTGATGACCCGGGAGCTGAAACTGCCCCGCGCCGCCGTGGCCGCCACCGCGGCCCTGCTTGAGGAGGGCAACACCGTCCCCTTCATCGCCCGCTACCGGAAGGAGAAGACCGGCAGCCTGGATGAAGTGGCCATCCGCGCCATCGAGGACCGCCTGGCCTATTTCAAGGATCTGGTGGCCCGCCGCGCCACTGTGCTCAAGTCCATCGAGGAGCAGGGCAAGTTGAGCCCGGAGCTGAAGGCCAAGATCGAGGCCACCTGGGTCAAGACCGAGCTGGAGGACCTTTACCTGCCCTACAAGCCCAAGAAGCGCACCAAGGCGTCCGTCGCCAAGGAGCGCGGGTTGGAGCCGCTGCTGGAAGAGCTGCTGGCGGATGCCACCGGCGCCGACGCCATGATGCTGGCCGCTCCCTATGTGAAGGCTGAAGAGGAGGGCCTCCGCACCCCGTCGGAATGCGTAGAGGGCGCGGGCCACATCCTGGCCGAGCGCCTGAACGAGGATGCCGACCTGCGCGCGCGCCTGCGCCAGGCCTTCCACGACCAAGGCGTGCTCGTCTCCGCCCTCCGCGAGGACAAGAAGGAGGACAAGGGAGCGGCGCGCTTCAAGCCCTACTGGGCCTTCAGCGAGCCGCTCCGCAAGATCCCCAGCCACCGCCTGCTGGCCCTGCGCCGCGGCGAGAAAGAGGACATCCTCACGGTGAAGCTGGAAGTCGAGCGCGAGAAGCTCGTCTCCGAAGTGGTCATGCGCATCCCGGCCGACGCCGCCAGCGGCTACCGCAAGCACATCTCCGCCGTGGGCGCGGATGCCTTCGACCGCCTGCTCTTTCCGAGCCTGGAAGTCGAGGTCCGCATGGAAGCCAAGCGCAAGGCGGACATCGAGGCCATCAAGGTATTCCAGTCCAATCTGGACCACCTGCTGCTGTCACCGCCCGCGGGCCAGCGCTGCACGCTGGGCGTGGACCCCGGCATCCGCACCGGTTGCAAGCTGGCGGTGCTGAACCGGCTCGGCGCCTTCGTCCACACCGATGTCATGTACCCCCTGGAGCCCAAGCGGGACCTCGAAGGCTCAGCGGCCATCCTGGAGCAGCTCTTCGCCAAGTTCCCCATCGAGGCCGTGGCCATCGGCAACGGCACGGGCGGGCGAGAGGCGGAGGCCTTCATCCGCGGCTGGCTGAAGGAGACGGGCCGCAAGGAGGTCATCTGCATCGCCGTGAGCGAGAACGGCGCGTCGGTCTACAGCGCCTCCGACATCGCCCGCGAGGAGTTCCCAGAGCAGGATGTGACGGTGCGCGGGGCCATCAGCATCGCCCGCCGCTTCCAGGATCCGCTGGCGGAACTCGTTAAGGTGGACCCCAAATCCATCGGCGTGGGCCAGTACCAGCACGATGTGAACCAGACCCAGCTCAAGAAGGGTCTGGATGATGTGGTCGAGTCCTGCGTGAACCGCGTGGGTGTGGACCTCAACACCGCGAGCTACAAGCTGCTGGCCTATGTGGCCGGCGTGGGTGAGCAGCTCGCCAAGAACATCGTCTCCCACCGCTTCGAGCACGGCGCCTTCAAGCGCCGCGAGCAGCTGAAGGAGGTCTCCCGCTTCGGCGACAAGGCATTCCTGCAGGCGGCGGGCTTCCTCCGCATCCGCGATGGCGAGGACCCGCTGGACGCCAGCGCCGTGCATCCTGAGAGCTATCCCGTCGTGCAGCGCATCTGCCAGCTCACGGGCAAGACCATGCCGGAGCTGGTGGGCAACGATGCCGTGCTGGACGCGCTGGATCTGAAGGTGCTCGTGGACGAACAGTCCGGTATGGAGACGGTGAAGGACATCATCGCCGAGCTGAAGAAGCCCGGCCGCGATCCTCGCTCCGCCTTCGAGGCCGTCGAATTCGCGGAAGGCATCAACAAGCCCGGGGACCTTTCCGTGGGCATGGAGCTCACGGGCATCGTGACGAATGTCGCGGCCTTCGGGGCCTTCGTGGACATCGGTGTGCATCAGGACGGCCTCGTGCACCTCTCCGAGATCAGCCACCGCTACATCAAGGACGCCTCCGAGGCGCTCAGTGTGGGCCAGGTGGTGAAGGTCAAGGTGATGGCCGTGGATCTCGCCACCAAGCGTATCGGCCTCTCCATCAAGGCCTTGCTGGCCCCGCCCGCGGGCGAGGCGCACCGCGGGCCGCGCCCCGAGCGTCAACCCCGTGCCGCGAATGCGGCGCCTCGGGAGCCCCGCGCCCCGCGTCCTCCGCACCGGGGGCCGAAACCCGGCCAGGGACTTCGGCCCGCCCAGGCCGGAGAAACCCAGAGCGCCAAGCCTGCGGCAGGGGGCCGGCCGGACAGCAGGGATCCGCGCCCTGAGCGGAAAAGCCCCCGTCCTGAGGCTGGCCCCCGCGGCGGCACCTTCGGCCCCAAGGCTGAGCCCGTGAAGCCTGGCGCATCCCTGGGTGATCTCATGGCCAAGTTCGGGAAGGGCCCCAAGTGAAGCGCGCGCTGATCCCGGCTTCCCTCCTGCTGCTCACGGCCTGCCAGCAGCCCGGGCCCGCTGTGCTCCGGCCCTACGCGGCGGCGGAGGAGGGGCTCACGCTCGTCTACATCAATCCTGCGCTGCCCCAGGATCAGCAGGCCGCCCAGCGGCTCCAGGTGCGCGTGGACAATGTGGTGGACCGCGAAGACGGCGCGAAGGTCGTGTTCAAGTCCTTCACCGTGGGTGTGCAGCCGCCCTTCCAGTCCAAGTTCGTGCTCAACAACAGCGGCTTGGGCCTCCTCAGCCCCGATGGCAAATCGGAGCTGCCCCTGCTGCCGGAGGGTTTCCCGGACCGCGTGGCCTCCTGGACCCGGGCAGGCGCGCAGTTCCGAGTCCTCGGCCGCGGGGCCTGGATCCTCGGCACCAAGGTGCTGCCTGCGGATCGCGGCTCCGAAGGCATCTGGGTCGAGGCGCGGACGGAGAACGGCGCGGTCTCGCGCTCGCTCTACCTTCCCGCCTTCGGCGAGGTGCAGACGGATGAGCGGCAACCCGATGGCCGCTGGCTCACCGTGAACCTGCTCACGCAGTACGGTTTCACCGATCTGCCCATGGCGCCGCCCGCGGAGCAGCAGGCCGATCCGCCCGCGAAGAAACGCGCCGCCAAGACCAAGACGAAACATTAAGGGGCACCCGCCATGGCCGACGACGCGAAGAACCTGCCGCCGGGCGCCGCCAAGGGCGCCATCCGGGACAACCTCGAAGTCGTCTGCTTCGCTGTGGCGCTGATCCTCTTCTTCAAGACCTTCGTGGGGCAGCAGTTCTCAATCCCTAGCGGCTCCATGCGCGAGACGCTGATGATCGGCGACCACCTGCTCATCAACAAATTCATCTACGCGCGGCCCCAGTTCGCGTGGGAGTCCGCGCTGTTCCCCATGCGCAAGGTGGAGCGCGGCGACATCATCGTCTTCCGCTACCCCATGGACCGGGACCAGGACTATGTGAAGCGCTGCGTGGCGCTGCCTGGAGACACGCTGGAAATGAAGGACAAGCGGCTCTATGTGAACGGCAGCCAGGTGACAGGGCCCTGGGAATACCACATCGTGAAACCCAATGCCATCGCGAGCGGCCGCGGGGACGGCTCCATGGTGGAGGCGGGCGATCCTATTCCCGGCCCCTGGCCCGTGGGGCGCGACGCCGGGCCGGTGACGCAACCTAGCGGCTTCTGGCGGTTCGCTGATCCCGATGTGCTGGCCATGGACCGGCAGGGCATGTCCAGCCTCATCCAGGGCGACTTCAAGGACAACCTGGGGCCCGTCAAGGTTCCGCCGGGCTATGTGATGGCCAGCGGCGATGACCGCGACAACAGCGAGGACAGCCGCTACTGGGGCTTCGTGCCCATGGACCACCTGCGCGGCCGCCCCTTCCTCGTGTGGTGGAGCTTCCGCGAAGGCGACCACGATTACGACAACGGGACCGTGCCCAACGGCCCGGTGGATGTGGCGCATGGCATCGGCGACGCCGTGGGCCACTTCTTCACCCGCACCCGCTGGGAGCGCACGGGGACGATCCCGCGCTGAGGAGGACAGGGATGGCCGACGGCGTGAAGAACCTGCCGCCCGGCGCTGCCAAGGGCGCGATCCGGGACAACCTCGAAGTCATCTGCTTCGCCGTGGCGCTGATCCTCTTCTTCAAGACCTTCGTGGGCCAGCAGTTCTCCATCCCCAGCGGCTCCATGCGCGAAACGCTGATGATCGGCGACCACCTGCTGGTCAACAAGTTCATCTCCGCGCGGCCCCAGTTCGCATGGGAGACGGAGCTATTCCCCATGCGCAAGGTGGAGCGCGGAGACATCATCGTTTTCCGCTGGCCTATTGACCGTGACCAGGATTTGGTGAAACGCTGCGTGGCGTTGCCAGGCGACACCGTTGAAATGAAGGACAAGCGGCTCTATGTGAATGGCAGCCAGGTGACGGGGCCTTGGGAATATCACATCGTGAAGCCTCACCTGGTCGATGCGGGTAAGGGGGATGGCTCGGGAAAAGAGACCGGTGACCCTGTCTCCGGCCCTTGGCCAGAAAACCGCGATGGGGGTCCTGTGACTCAGCCCAGCGGCTTCTGGCGCTTCACCGACCCCGATGTGCTGAGTATGGACCGGCAGGGCATGCGGAGCCTCATTCAGAACGACTGCAAGGACAACCTCGGTCCCATCAAGGTTCCCCCTGACTGCCTTATGGCCATGGGCGACGACCGCGACAACAGCGAGGACAGCCGCTACTGGGGCTTCGTCCCCATGGACCACCTGCGCGGCCGCCCCTTCCTCGTGTGGTGGAGCTTCCGCGAAGGCGACCACGACTACGACAACGGCACCGTGCCCACCGGCCCGGTGGATGTGGCGCATGGCATCGGCGACGCCGTGGGCCATTTCTTCACCCGCACCCGCTGGGAGCGCACGGGGACGATCCCGCGGTGAGGTCCTGTAGCCGGAAGCCGGAACTGCCTATTTCGCGGGTTCCCAGCGCTTCCTTGTGAGCTGCACTTCCACAGGATTGCCCGCGCTGTCGCGTCCCGTGTAACGGAGTTTCATGGGGCCCTGGCGGTCGCGCTTCTCCACGGAGAGTCCCTCGCCTTCGCCGTTGGCCAGGGCGCGGGCCAGGGCCTCCACGCTCCCGGCCTGGGGCAAGAAGGGCAGGGGCAGCTCCGCGAGGGTGGGCACGGTGCGGTTCACATTCTCTTTCGGCAGCACGAGCTGGTAGCCGCTCGAGCAATCGCCATCCACCAAGGCCAGGCGGTCGCCGTAGGTGAAGACTTCCAGCACCAGCTTGCCGCCCGCGGGTTCCAGGCGGAGCGCCAGCGTGCCGCTGCCGCTGTCCTTGGCGCCGCGGAAGCTCCATTTGTACTGCGCCTTCAGCGAGATGAAGGGTAGCGGCGTTTCAGGTGCGGGCGCCTGATGGAGCGCGGGCGGGAAGAGCATCACTCGCTGTCCCCGCCATCGCCATTCTCAGCGCCGCTGTCCTGCATACCGCCCGCCTTGGCCTTGGCCTGCTGAGCGCGCACATCATCCAGCCGCTTCTCAAGGGCGTCCCGGCCGGGGAAGGCGAAGGCCAGCGCGCGCTCCCATTGGGTGATGGCTTCATCGGGCTTGCCGACCTTGAGGAGCACCTCGCCCAGGTGCTGGCGCACATCGGCGCTGTAGGGCCGCATGTCCGCGGCGCGGCGGAGCTGGACCTCGGCGTCCTTGAGGTTTCCCTGCTTGAAGCGGAGCCAGCCCAGGGAATCGATGAAGCTGCCATTGTCCGGCTCCTGCTTCACGGCAGCCTCGATGAGGGCCGCGGCCTCCTTCATGTCGCCGCCGTGGTCCAGCAGCAAGTAGCCGAGGTTGTTCTGGAGCGTGGCGTTGGCGGGCGCCAGCTTCTGCGCAGCCCGCAGCGTGCGGAGGTTCTCTTCCGGGCGGTCCAGCTGGTCATAGGCGTTGGCCTTCAGCAGCAGCATGTCCGCGCTCGCGGGCGCGCCCAGAGCCTCCGCCTTGAGCAGCGTGTCGAGGCAGGTCTGCCACTGGCCGAAACTGCCCCACATCTCCGCCGTGGTCTGGAGGTCCATCTGGCGGAGCCGCGCCTGCGCTTCCCTGCGCGCAGCGGGCAGGACCGCGGCCTCCTTGAAGAAGGGGCGCTCCGGGTAGAGCTTGGCGCCTTCCTTGAGCGTATCCATCGCGGCGCTGAAGTCGCCGGTCTCGATGAGGGCCTGGGCGCGCATGACGGCGAGGTCGCCCGCGGCGCCGCTGCGGGCGGGCGTCTTCTTCATCCAGACCAGCAGCGCTTTGGGCTGGTTGCGGAGCAGGAGCGTCTGGCTGTAGATGGTCTGGCAAAGATCCTGGAGCTTCTCCTTCTCCGCCAAGTCGGAGGCTGGGAGGGTCTTCATCAGCTGCTCGACGCGAGTCGAGGCCTCGTCGAAGCGCGCCAGATTCATGAGGCAGAGCGCCATGTTGAAGGAAGTCCCGGCGTTGGGCTTGAGGCTCTCCGCCTTCTGGAGGTTGGCCAGCGCGGCGGCGAATTCGGGCACGCGCAGCTCGACCAAGGCCAGGCTCTCCCACACGGCGGGCTCCTGCGGCAGATGCTCGGCGAGGAGCCGGTAGCTGTCCTCCGCGTGGCCGAGGAAGCCGCTCTTCATCTGCTCCTGGGCGAGAGCCTCCAGCAGCTTCAGATCGCCGGGCCGGGCGCCCTCCCGGTTGCAGAGGGCCATGATGGCCTCGCGGCGGCCCGCGTAGTCCTTCAGGACCCAGGCGTGGATGGAGGCCCGCTCCCAGGCGGGCGCGAAGTCGGGGCGCAGGCGGCCCAGGCGCAGCCAGGCGTCCATGGCCATGCGGTCATCGGAGGAGGCTTCGGCCGTTTCCGCGAGGAAGGCCCACATCTGCGGGTCGCCGGGCATGCGGTCCGTGGCGGCGAGGAGGGCTTTCTTCGCCTCGGGCAGCGCGGCCTTGTCCTCGCGGGCCTTGGCGAAGAGGAGGCTCGCCACCTGGCCCAGCGCTTCGCCGGACCGGGGATCCAGAGCCGCGGCCTTCTTCGCCGCGACGATGGCGCCGTCCTGGTCCTTGGCTTCCTCCAGCGCTTCCGACAGCCGCAAGCGGGCCTCGGCACTGGAGGGCAGGAGGGTGACGACCTTCCGGTAGAGGGCGGCCGCGCCCTTGGGGTCATCGCCGCCTCCCCGGAGCTGCATGGAGCGGGCCTTGAGCATGAGCGCGCGTGGATCATCCATGCGCGTGACGGCGGAGTCCACGCCGCCGGGGGCGGGCGCCTTGAGCGCCGGAGCCTGGGCAGCCAGGGCGGGCGCGAGGAGGAGCAGAATGGTGGAGCGAATTTCAGGCACGAGTCGGATCCCCTTGCATGAGATGCCGCGCGCGGGCGTAGGGTTCGGCCCAGGCTTCCGGCGGGAGAAGGTGCTGCAGGGCGGGCTCGCCGGGGCGGGGCAGGATGCAATGGATCTGGAGGCCGCTTTTCGCGGCCGCCTGGAGCCCGGCGCCCTTCTTGTCGCGGATCAGCCAGGGCAGCAGGCTCTCCCAGGGCGGCAACTGCGGCGCCAGCGGCGCGAGGCGCGCGGCCAGCTGGCCCAGCAACCCGGGAGGGAAGGGCTGCAGCCCTTGGGACTCGGCGAGGAGGCAGCTGGCCAGCAGGCCGACGCCCACGGCCTCGCCGTGGAGCAGACCGTAGCCGCTGGCGGATTCCACCGCATGGCCCAGGGTGTGGCCGAGGTTGAGGAGGCGCCGCTCGTTCTGTTCCGTGGGATCGAGGTGGACGATGTCCGCCTTGGAGGCCAGCGCGCGCTCGATCCACGCGACCCGCACTGGATCAGGCCCCAGCAGCTCCTCCGTCCAGGCCGTGTCTCCGAGAAGCATGGCGACCTTCAAGAGCTCGTAGCGCCCGCTCTCCACCTGGCGTTCCGGCAGGGTCTTGAGGAAGGCCGTGCAGGCCACGAGCCGTTTCGGCGGATGGAAGGCGCCCACGAGATTCTTGCCCGTGGGCAGATCCGCGCCGGTCTTGCCGCCCAGGCCCGCGTCGGCCATGGAGAGCAGCGTCGTGGGCCAGGCCTGCCAGGCGATGCCGCGCATGTAGAGCGACGCGCCCAGCCCCGCGAGATCCGTGAGCACGCCGCCGCCTACCGCCACGACGGTGCCGTCCCGGTGCAAGGGCTGGCGCGACCAGTCCTCCAGCCAAGGCAGGATGGTCCCCAGCTGCTTGCGGGATTCGTCCACGGCCTCCCATATGGCGCAGGGCGGTTCCGGCATCCCGGCCGCGCGCCACTGCTCGCGCACGGCGGCGTCGCCCACGAGGACCCAGGGACCGGAGGGCAGCAGCTCCGCCGAAGGGGCCTCCTGGACGAAGACCTCCGTGGGAAAGCCGGGCGGTGTGGCAAGACGCATGCGTGATCCGGTGAATGACCATCATCCCACGGCGGACCCTGTGCGAGAATGGCCGCGATGTCGCAAGCTGCCGAAGGCTTCTTCCATTCCGACAACACGGAGAAACCGCTCCGGCAGGCCCTGCTGTGGCGGCTCGTGGGCTATCTCAAGCCCTATTCCCGCCAGCTGGCCCTGCTCTTCGCGCTCATGGCGCTGGGCGCCTTCCTGGAAGTGGTGCCCGCGGAGCTGACGGTCCGCATGATCGACCGCTTCATCAAACTGGATTCCATCCGCGGCATGGAACCGCTGATCCTCATGTTCGTGGGCGCGCTGGTGGCGGGCATGCTCGTCACCTTCGGCCGTTTCTGGCTGCTGGCCTGGATCGGGCAGAAGGCCATGCTGGACCTGCGCCGCCAGCTCTTCTCCCACCTCATGGGCCGCTCCACGCACTTCTTCCACCACAACCCGGTGGGCCGCCTCATGACGCGCGTGACGAGCGATGTCCAGAACCTCAACGACATGTTCGCCAGCGGCATCGTCGCCATCGTGGGGGACGCGCTCTCCCTGCTGGCCATCGTCATCTGGATGTTCAGCAAGAACGCCGGCATGGCGCTCGTGGCCTTCGGCGTCGTCCCGCCCCTACTGGTGGCCACGGAGATCTTCCGCCGCCATGCGGGCGAGGCCTACCGGGAGACGCAAGGGCGCTACGCGGCCATCAACGCCTTCCTCCAGGAGCAGCTCTCCGGCATGCAGCTGGTGCAGGTCAACGCGCAGGAGGGCCGCAGCAGCGGGCGGTTCCGCGAGCTCAACGACAGCTACCTCGACGCCTTCCTCCGCACCATCTTCGCCTACGCGGTCTTCTTCCCCGTGGTCGAGTTCATCACCTCGGCCACGCTGGCGGCCATCATCTGGTACGCGGGCGCGAAACTCCGTCTGGGCGTGGTGGATTTCGCGCTGCTCTTCGCCTTCATCCAGCTCACGGGCCGCTTCTTCCGGCCCATCCGGGAACTGGCCGAGAAATACAATGTGATGCAAACGGCCCTCGCCAGCAGCGACCGCGTGTTCCGGCTCCTGGACAACGAGGAGGCCATCGCCGAGGCCGCGTCGCCCGCGCCCCGCGCCTTCCAGCGGGAGATCCGGCTGGAGGATGTTTCCTTCGCCTACGATCCCGGCGGCCGCATGGTTGTCAGCGGCCTCAGCGGCGTGATCCCCAAGGGCAAGCGCGTGGCCGTGGTGGGCCACACCGGCGCGGGAAAGAGCACGCTCATCAACCTCATCATGCGCTTCTACGATGTGGCGGGAGGCCGCATCACCGTGGACGGCGTGAACGCGCGGGACCTGGCGCTGAAGGATCTGCGCGGGCTTTTCGGTCTGGTGCTGCAGGATGTCTTCGTATTCAGCGGATCGCTCCGCGAAAACATCGTGCTGGATCGCGCGCTCGACGAGACGCGCCTGGACGATGTGCTCTACCAGAGCCAGCTCCACGACCTCGTCTCGCGCCTGCCTCAAGGGCTGGAAACGCAGGTGGGCGACCGGGGCCAGAAGCTCAGCGCGGGCGAGCGGCAGCTCCTCGCCTTCGCCCGCATGCTCTACCAGGACCCCGAAATCCTCCTGCTGGACGAGGCCACGGCCAACATCGACAGCGAGACGGAGCACAAGATCCAGGGCGTCATCGAGCGCGTGAGCCACCGCCTCACCACCTTCACCATCGCCCACCGCCTCAGCACCATCCGCGACGCGGACGAGATCTGGGTGATGGAGCAGGGCCGCCTCATCGAGCGCGGCACCCACGACGAATTGCTGGCCCAGGAAGGCCACTACGCCAAGCTCGTGCGCCTGCAGTTCGCCGCGGAGGAAGCCGCGTGAAGGCACGCGGGATCGCCGCGGCCGGGATGGCGCTCGCGGCGACCTGCTCTCTGTCCGCCCAGTCCGCGATCGCCATTCTCGCGAAACACCTGGAGGCCCAGGGCGGTCTCCAGAAAACCGCCCGCATCCATTCCATCCGCATGCGGGGCATGCTGGAGTTGGCCCCCGGCGAAAGTTTCCCCCTCACGGTGGAGATGGCGCGGCCGAACAAGGTGCGCGTGGAATCGCGGGCTCCGGACGGCCTCATCTACCTGCGCCTCTTCGACGGCGCGAAAGGCTTCGAGACCGATGAGAAGAGCCGTCTCTACGAGATGGCCCAGCGGGATGCGGACGCAGAGGCCTCCGAGGGTTTTTGTGGGTACATCCTGGACCCGGCCGCGAAGGGCGTCCGCGCCGAGTTCATGGAGCACCAGGAAGTGTCCGGGCGCGACACCTACCGCATGAAGCTCACGCGCGCCGGGGACCAGGTGACGGCCCACTGGATCGACACGCGCACCTTCCTGGAACTTCAGCGTGAAGAAGACCGCGACACGTCCCAGGGACGCCGGACCTTCGTGACGCGCTTTTCGGATTTCCGCATGGTGGAGGGCATACCCATCCCCTTCCGGCAGGAAATCGGCGTGCGATTCGCCGCGCAGGGCCGTGTCTTCCAGATCACCCAGGTGGAGCTGAACCCCGCGCTTCCCGATTCGGATTTCAGGCTGCCCGCCGCACCCACTGCAAGCAAATGATGCGTCCGCTGCCGCCGATCTATCCCATCACGAACGCGGACTCCGACCTGTCCCTGGCCGCGCAGATCGCGCGCTATGGAGGCGCGGGCATGGCGCTCGTGCAGTTCCGCGGCAAGCCGCTGGATGTGAAGGCCCAGTGGGAGCAGCTGCGCGAAGCCTTGACCACCGCGCATTGCAATGGCGGCTGGCCGCTCATCTGCGTGAATGACCGCGCGGACTTGGCCGTGATGGCGGCGGCGGAGGGCCACAGGCTTTGGGGCCTCCATCTCGGTCAGGGCGATCTGCCCCATGCCGAAGCCAGAGGCCTGCCGGGCCTGGGCGGATTGCGATTGGGAGCGTCCACGCACGGGCCGGAGGAATGGGGGACGCTTGGCGCGAAGGTGGACCACGCGGGCCTCGGTCCCTTCCGGGCTACGGGCACGAAGCCGGATCATGAAGCGCCTACCGGGCTCGATGGACTCGCCGCCGGTTGCGCGGCCCTGCGGGCGAAGGGTGTCGCTCCCATCGCCATCGGCGGCCTGACGGTGGCGGATGCGGAAGCCTGCTTCCGCGCGGGCGCTGAAAGCCTGGCCATGATCGGTGAAGCCGCGCGGGCGGCGGATCCGGCCGCGTTGGGCTGGGCCGTGCAGCAGGCGCGGCTCCGGGTGCGGCCCTTCGATTTCAGCCGCGGCGTCATGCTCGCGGGCTCCAGCGGCGCGGGCAAGAGCACCACTGGCGCCCGGCTGGCGGAACGGCTGGGCCTGCCCTTCCACGATCTCGACAAGGTGGTGGAGCGGGCGGAGGGCCTTCCCATCGCGGCGATCTTCGCGCGGCACGGCGAGGCCGCCTTCCGCGACATGGAAGACCGCCACCTTGTGCCGCTGCTGGCGCAGCCATCGGTCATCGCCATGGGCGGCGGCGCCTGGGAGATAGACACGGTCCGCGCGGCTGTGGCCGCATCGGGGTTCCTGGCGCTGTGGCTGGCGGAGCCCCCGGCCGTATGCTGGGCGCGGGTCCATGCCGATCCCGCGCGGCCCCTGGCCCGGGACCAGGAGGCTTTCATGGACCGCCATCGCGCGCGTATGCGGCGCTGGTCCGAGCTGCCTTCCGTCTCCTCCTTCGGCCGCAGCCCGGCGGAGCTGGCCAGGGCCATGACGCCCTGAAACCCGGGCCATGCCACACTGGACCCTTCCCCCATGGACCTCATCTTCTCGGACCTGCACGCCAACCTTCACGCCTTCCGCGTGATGATGCGCTTCGCGCGGCGGCGGGGCATCCGGCGGTTCGT
>DASRXV010000092.1:0-14388 GCA_035687325.1 Holophagaceae bacterium | reverse complement strand
GCTGTGCATGTACTGGGTGTTCAGCTTCACGGCGGAGCTGAAGAGGTTCAGCTCGAGGCCCTTGGTCTGGAAGAGGTGGTAGGCGTCGCGGGCGTGGTGGGTGCCGAACTTGCCGTCCTTGTGCGAGCCCACCTGGGGCGCAGGGCAGAAGTCCTTCACCTGGCTGATGTCGTTGGCGCGGCGCATGCAGACGAAGGTGCCTTCGACGAGGTTGTCGCTGCCCTCCGATAGCACGAGGGTCTCCAGCAGGCAGCTCAGGTTGTGGGTGTTGCAGCTGACCACATGGATGTATTTGTCATCCGGCGTGATGACCTCGTCGTTGATGCCGCGGGCGTACATCTTGCCGAAGCCGAACTCCGAGCCCTGGGCGATGAAGCCGAGGGTATTGTGCTCGTACTTGGAGTAGAGCTTCTCCTTCA
This sequence comes from Holophagaceae bacterium, assembly GCA_035687325.1. Lineage (GTDB taxonomy): Bacteria > Acidobacteriota > Holophagae > Holophagales > Holophagaceae > JAFDVN01. The sequence goes on along the minus strand of DASRXV010000092.1, from coordinate 13,969 downwards.
TGTCCAGGCCCTTGGGCGAGCAGTCGATGACGACGCTGGCCTGCTCGAGCGCCTGCTCGTGCGTGAGAGAGGCCTCGACGCCCCACTCCTTGAAGGCGCCCATCTTGTCGGCGTCCACGGCCAGCTTGGCCCCGCGGGCCACGAGGGCCTTCACCTTCGGGCGGTCGCTGACGCTGTGCTTGTGGAAGGTGACTTCGTCCAGCCCCAACTCTTCCCGGTAGTGGGAGAGGAGGCCGATGAGCGGCTCGCCGATGGTGCCGGTGCCGACCACATGGATGATGTTCTTCTTCGACATGGAGCCCTCCAGGCCGGGTTGTGCGGGACGCCCCACCGGCCGAACACCCCAGTTTCCCAGACCCGCGAAGGACCGCGAAGGAGAAAAACCGCGGAGGGCCGCAAATGGCTCCATTCGCGGCCCTTCGCGGATATCACCAGCCGCGCATCACATTGGCCTTGTAGACCCGCTCCAGGGCCAGCACGAAGGCAGCGGTGCGGTAAGTGCAGCTGTGCTTCACGGCTTTGTCATGCACATCGTGGAAGGCCTGCACCATGATCTTCTCCTCCTTCTCGAAGACCTCGGCCTCGTCCCAGAAGAACTGCTGGAGATTCTGCACCCACTCGAAGTAGGACACCGTCACGCCGCCGGCGTTGGCGAGGATATCGGGGATCACGGTGATGCCGCGGTCCTTGAAGATGTGGTCCGCCACCGTGGTGGTGGGCGCGTTGGCGCCTTCCACGATGAGCTTGGCCTTCACCGTCGCAGCCGTGTCCTTGGTGAGGACGCCGCCCAGCGCGGCCGGGATGAGGATGTCGCAGTCCTGCGCGAAGACCTCCTCCTTCGCGAAGGCCTCGCCGCCGGCAAAGCCCGCCACGGTGCCCTTGTTGGCCTTCACATGGGCCGCGAGAGCCTCCACATCGAGCCCCTTCGCGTTGCGCACACCGCCCGCGTGATCCGCCACAGCCACGATCTTCGCGCCCATCCCATCCAGGAACTTGCCCGTGTAGGAGCCCACATTGCCGAAGCCCTGGAGCACGACGCGCGCGCCCTTGAGTTCCATGCCGAGGACGCCCGCGGCCTCGCGGGTGATGATGGCCACGCCCTTGCCCGTGGCGGCCTCGCGGCCCTGGCTGCCGCCCAGCTCGATGGGCTTCCCCGTGACGCAGGCAGGCGCGTGGCCGGCCTTGCGGCCGTACTCGTCCATCACCCAGGCCATGGTCTGCGCGTTCGTGTTCACATCCGGCGCGGGGATGTCGCGGTTGGGGCCGATCACCATGCTGATCTTGGCCGTGTAGCGGCGGGTGAGGCTCTCCAGCTCGTGGAGGCTCATCTTGGAGGGATCGCAGGTGACGCCGCCTTTGGCGCCGCCGAAGGGGATGTTCACGACGGCGGTCTTCCAGGTCATGAGGCTGGCCAGCGCGCGCACATCGTCCAGGTCCACCTCGGGATGGAAGCGGATGCCGCCCTTCTGGGGGCCGCGCACGCCATTGTGCTGCACGCGGTAGCCATGGAAGACCTTGAGGCTGCCGTCGTCCATGCGGATGGGGAGGGCCACCGCCACTTCGCGGTAGGGCGTCTTGAGGACTTCCCGCACTTCCGGCGACATGGCCAGGATGTCGGCCGCCTCGTCGAACTGGCGGTTCACATTCTCAAAGAGGTTGATGTGCTCGGTCATCGCGTCCTCGCGCCCGACTCCGGGTCAGGCACGCCAGCATAGCAAGGGCCCCGGAAGGAGCCCAATGCTGGTTCCGCGGATTCCGCCGCTACTTCTTGTTGAGGCCGACCTTGTACTGGAGGTTCGCCACGCCGTAGGTGCCTTCCGGCGTGCGGACGCAGCTCACGACGAGCTTGGGCTGGCTATCGAAGCCCAGCGTCACATCCGTCACGCGCTGGTCCGTGGCGTTGCCCTGGGCCTGCATCACATACATCTTTTTCCACTCATCGGCCGAGAAACCCTTCACGAGGCGGTAGATGCCCGCGTAGAAGGCCCGGCGTGCGTCCTGGATGTCGTAGCCCGGGACGGGGTAGCGCGGCAGGTTGTCGAGCTTGTCCTTCAGGTCCGTCACACCCAGATCCTGCATCTCCTGGGGCGTCAGTTCGAGGCCGAGATGCGCCGCCTGGTTGTGGAACCACCAGGCGGAGGGGAACACCACATCCGCCGACACCGGCGCCATGAGGATGATGTGCTTGTAGTCCTTGGAGGCGGCCAGGTAACGCAGATGCTGGAGGATGTCCTGGGGCGTCTGCGCCGCCAGAGGCGCGTCCGCCGTCGTGTCCTTGGGCTGGCACCCGGTGGCGGGAACCAGCAGCAGAAGCCCCGCGGGGGCCAGGATGGAGAAGGAGCGCAGTCGCGACATGACACCTCCGTGACAGGCACGGCTAGGAGGATGATGGAACCATCCGGCCGGGAAACCAACGAAAAAACCGTGGGAGCAAAACTAATGTACCCAGTGGATCTCATCGCCTTCGGCCGCCTCCGGCTTGAGCCCTGTCGCGCCCTGGAGGCCCATTACCTTGCCATGCTCAAGGTCCATGCCCGGATGGAGGTCATCGAACTCCTAGAAGGCAAAGGAGATACGGCAAAGCAACTGCGGGACGAAGCCGAGCGGCTGCGGCCCCGTCTGAAGGCAGCGGGCCGGGCCGTGCTCCTGGATCCGGCCGGGAAATCCTATTCCAGCGAGGCCTTCGCAGCCTGGCTGGGTGAGCGCGTGGATAGGGGCGAACGCTTGGCCTTCGCCCTGGGCAGCAGCCACGGCTTCGACCCGGACCTCAAGGCGGAGACCTCCGACAAGCTCTCCCTCAGCCCCATGACCTTCCCCCACGAACTGAGCCGCGTGATGTTCCTGGAGCAGCTCTACCGGGCGTTTTCCATCTTGAAGGGCTCGCCGTACCACAAGTGAGGGTCGGCTATCGCAACAGCTCATCCACCGCGGCATAGGGGTCCAGCTTCCGTTCAGCGATGTCGGCGATGAGCCTCTCCACCTTCGCCTCGCCCGCGCGGACCTTGGCGCGGCGGGCGGCTTCCTCGGCGAGCAGAGCTTCGAGGCGCAGGCGGGCGCGGGCCTTGGCCTTGCGCGCGAGACCTTCACCTTTTCGCAGCCAGGCGCCGTGGGCGCGGATGGCCGCCAGCAGTTCCTTCACGCCTTCGCCGGTGGAGGCCACCGTGCGCGCGACGGGCGGATCCCAGTCGGGATCGAGGCCGATGGGGCCCAGGCTCTTCAGGCCCTCCACCTCCTGCTCCACCAAGTCCGCGCCGTCACGGTCGGCCTTGTTGATGACGAAGAGGTCGGCCACTTCCATGATCCCGGCCTTGATGGCCTGCACGCCGTCGCCCAGGCCCGGCACCAGCACCACGCAGCAGCTCTGCACGCAGGCCACGACATCCACCTCGTCCTGGCCCACGCCCACGGTTTCCACGATCACGGTGTCGAAGCCGGCGGCGTCCAGCAGGTCGATGGCGTCCTGCGTGGCCCGCGCGAGGCCGCCCAGCGCGCCGCGGGTGGCCATGCTGCGGATAAAGATGCCCTCATCTTCAGACGCCCGCGCCATTCGGATGCGGTCGCCCAGGATGGCGCCGCCCGTGTAAGGGCTCGTGGGATCCACAGCGAGGATGCCGACCCGGCGGCCTTCCAGCCGAAGTTCCCGCGCGAGACGGTCCGTGAGCGTGGACTTGCCCGCGCCCGGCGCGCCCGTGAGGCCGATGACCTCCGCGCGGCCCAGAGAGGGCCAGAGGGCGGCCATGAGCGCCCGGGCGCCGGGGTGGCCGTTCTCCACCCAGGAGATGGCCCGCGCCAGCGCGCGGGGGTCTCCATCGCGGAGGGGCACCAGCAGCTGTTCGGCGGCATCCATGGGGTCCAGGATGACCGAGGAGTCTTTCCGGGCAATTGGGATAAACTGTCTCTTCCGCGCCTAGGCGCATTCCAGCGGAACCATAGCGATGAGCCAGGGCCCCCTCCCCTCCCCCGATGAACTGGGCGACCAACGCCCGGCGGAGCCCTCGGCCGCACCGGCCAAAGGGATCCTCCTCAAGAAGCGGCAGCCCGTGACGGAGCCTGCCGCGGCGGCTGTGCGCGACAAGGTCTGCGCCCGCTGCGGCCTGCCCTTCCGGCTCGATCCCGGCAAGAAGTTCTTTCTTTGCCCGGATTGTTACCGCCGGGAGGTGGCCTACAAGCGGAAAGGCACCGAGACTCGCGTGATGGCGCTCATCACCTGCATCCAGTGCGGCAAGGCGGAGTACCTCCCCTTCACGCCCGACGATCCCAAGACCGCGCTCTGCCGTGACTGCTTCCGGGAACGGAAGCCGGAACCCAAGGCTTCCGAGCCGCATCGCTGAACCGACCCGAACCTCACGGATGACAACCATGACTCGCACGCTCACGCCCTTGTTCCTCTGCCTCCCGGCCCTGGCTGTCATGCCCGGCACCCAGTCGGTGCCACCCTCCGCGGAAAACGCCCGGAAGGCCTTCGTCCAATCCCTCGACGCCGTCAACGACGGCTGGTTCGGCAAGCCCTACCAGGGCGTGAAAGCCGTCCATCTCAAGGGCACCCTCGCCATCACCCTCACAGGCGCGGCTGTGGACACCAAGGTCGCGGACCTCAGCAGCGACGCCGTGAAGGCCAACAGCAAGGGCGGGAAGGTGGATGTGGTGGTGGATTCCACCTACTTCGCGTCCGGCGACTACCGCACCCAGCTCACGGGCGACTTCGGCAACCTGCTGGCCACTCGCCGCGGCGACCGCGGCTTCATCTACAGCAAAGAGCAGAACGCCTACACCACGCGCATCGACGCCGCGCCCGCGGACGCGCCCATCACCTTCCTGGCCTGGTTCCGCCAGACGCTGGACGAGATCCGCGCCGTCTATGTGGACGCCCCTACCTTCAAGGCCAGCGTGGCGGGGCAGGAGGGCGGGCTCGACCACCTCGTCTTCGACGCGCCCACCCGCGCCTGGGATCCCCGCAAGCGCGAGCAGAAGCTGGACGACTCCCTCGGATTCTGGAAGCGCGGCCGCCTGGATGTGTGGGTTGACAAGGCCACCCGCCAGCCCAAGCGCATGGACTTCCGCAACGAGGAGCAGGGCGTCCAGACCCGCATGGACTTCGCCTACGGCGCGGACACCAAGCTCCAGTCCATCTCCATCACCAACGCCTCCCGCGGCTTCGACGGCCCCGGCTGGGTCCGCGTGGGCTACGCGCCGGACGGCCTCATGACCAGCTTCTCCGGCGAGCTCGCCAGCGGCGGCAAGAAGGTCGGCTTCGACCTCGGCATGACCTGGTCCAAGGATCTCCAGCCCACCAGCATCCTCACCGTCCCCCCCGCCGGCGCCACCAAGAAGGGCCGCGAAGAGCTGGAGACCGGCCTCCTCGTGAAGCTGGCTGGCCAGATCATGGACCTCCAGCACGCCGGCCTCAACCTCCGCAGCGTCGCCCTGGGCGGCAAGTAGCAGGTAGACTCAAAAGACAGTCGGGGCGTGGCGCAGCCTGGTAGCGCATCTGCTTTGGGAGCAGAGGGTCGGAGGTTCGAATCCTCTCGCCCCGACCAACAAAGGCAAGATTTACGAGGCTCCCGCACTGGGGGCCTTCTTCGTGGCATACGGATAGCATACGAGGCGACGGCAACTCGGAACCTGATGGGGCCAAGGAACCAGGCGGATTTTGGCGGTTCCACTCCGTCTCATCAATACACCTCGTAGTCATCGGGTTCGGGTTGTGTGCCCTCCGGCTCCCGCCTATTCGACTCCGTTCTCCACCAAACCTCCCCGCTCGTTCTGATTTGTTCGGGATCGGGCAGAAAGGGCAGATGGTCCCTTCCACCTACGATTTTCAGCCGAGTTAGTTCTTGGGCATCAACCCCATCTGGCCCCGGGCCGTGCTCTGCGATGCGAGCTTCAAGGGCTTGGACGCCATCCTTCCAGTCCACCGCTCCCTGTATCGCCTCGCGTGCCCACACCAGGGAGCGCTTGGGGTCAGAGTTGAGCATCCCGTTCCCCATACGCCCGATCAACGGACCTAGGGCGGCATCCATGAGGTTTTTCAATAGAGAGCCCTTCGCCTCCGGTGCAAGCGAACCCCCCAGCGCAAAAGCCAAGTGGCCCAGGTCAAGCGCCAGTGCTCGCAAAGGAGCCGGATCAATTGCCACCGCTAGGGGTTTGTCTTTGTCATATCGGCGGTAAGCACCTGTATGAAGCGCCGCCGCTATATTTTCTACCTTCACGGCCTCAGAGATTGGGTTGGTCCCATAGAGCCTCCAGTCATCCAGCATGTGATGCACCACTGGCGAATGCCGAAGCACCACGGCTAAATCGCTTGCGAGCTTCTCCGCTTTCTTCAATACCCTCCGCGCCGCCGCGTTTGTCATTCTCGGTGCACTAGACCGCATGCTGTAGTGGTCCACTGCATACAGAACCCAGCCCTTCGCCTCTTCCTCAGTGATTCCATGCGGCCCTGGCAGGTAAGGGCGGAAGATCTTGGCCGCTTCCTCCACCGTCTCGCACCGCTTCAATTGGGGCAGGTTTCCAATGGGCATGACTCAACCTACAAGATCCAACACAGCGACGGATAGATTTGCCCATATTGCGCCGCGTCCCTCACGACACTTCTCTGCACTTTGCCGGTTCACCGGTATTGTCCGATTGATTATCGGTCCGCATTTCCCCGTATTTTACTGGGGAGCGGAATCCCAATAATTACCAGTATTCTAATGGGGCCAGATTCCGGTTTTTTCGTGTTTATTTAACCACGGCAGGAGTCATTGGCTCCCAACCCCGGCCTTGCCTTGGCCTTAGTCCCCTTTTTTATATGGCTCTCGTCCATATCTCCTCCCATTTCGTTTTGATTCGTTCACCGCTCGCCATCCGTTCCATTTCCACCGGAAGAGGCACCAGACCCCCCTGTCCTGGCGAAATAGTGGGGCGCATGATTCCTCCGCCAGATTTGCGGATTCCCCTCGGCACTCGGCCCAAGCGCGTAGACTAGCTGGTGTGATTGCCCGTTTGAGTCTTCGATTCATTGTGGGGAAAACATGAGTGACGGAGATGGCTGTGGAGCGATTGCGGGGGCCCTTCTGATCGGGCTGGCGATTGGATGGTTCGGCCATTCTCATTGGGCACCCAAGTCGGACCCGGAGGCTGTGCAGAGGCTGTCTGCGCTTTCAGGGGTAGATCCATCCAGCATTGCTGGCCGCATTGAATCTCCAGAGGATTTCAGGCAAGCCGTTATTCCCGATCTAAAGCAGGCAGTAGACTCCGCACGCCTAACCCTTTGGTATGCATCAAACACAACGACCTTCTCTGACACATGGACCTCCCAGGCGAACTACCGCACAGCATTTATCCGCTACGAACGACTACGACAATGGAATCCCGCCCAGAACGCACAACAAAGCGAAGAAGTGCGGCGACGAGCAGAGGACATGGTCCAAAACGATATTAATGATATTTGGAACAAGCGACATATAAACAATTAGACTTCGAATCATACCCATGGGCCTCGTCCTGTCGGGGCTTATCCTTGCTCAGTTTATCGACCGAATTGCCCTTAGATTCGAAGAGTAGATCATCCGCCGGAGGACCGCCACGGGCCTACCGGATATCAAGGAACTGGAGCGGGGTCAGGCCGCGCCCTCGTCGTCATCAGGTTCTTTAGGCTGGCGATGCTCAGAAACCGAAAAAACCGCAGAAACCGCAATCTCCGCCAAACGGTAAAAGGCCACCCGCCCGCCAGGTGTGGCCTCCAACCGGAACCCATCCACAACGGCATCACGATGCCGCATGAGTATTCGGCCCATCCTGTTCCCGTTCAGCTCGCCGGTCCCGCGCTTGAGGCTTTCCGCCGCCTGCCAGGCCGCCTCGTCACCTTTGAACCGCTCCACCAGCCTTGCGGCGTCAAAAGTGGTGGTCCCGAAGTGGGAGCGGATGCCCGCGAAGAAATCCCGTAGCGCGATGCGCCCCTCGTCACCCAACGCGCCTAGGCCGCGCTGTGTGTTCGAAACATCCTCGCCCGTGATCCAGTGGACAGCGTCCCGGATCAAACGCGACCACTCTTCATAACTGCCAAGCGCGGGCAAACCGGAAGCAGGTCGGCCCGCCACATGGAAAGCGCGAAGGATGGTGAGGGCAGCCGCCAGAAGGCGCGCTTGATACTCTCGCACCCAACCCAACAGGTCCGCGTAACGCCAACCGCCCCGATCTTCAGGGCGCTCGCATGGCGGCTCGATTCGGATATGCAGGGCGCGGCGTGCCGAATCTCCGCGAAGACTGAGATTGTTCCCGGTGACGGCCCAAACCGTGAGGGCAGGCACACGGCGTTGGACGCTCTTCCCTAGCACCCGGTCCCGGTATTCGGGCCAGGCCGTGAGGAGCGCATTCCAGACGCGGCCCCCGAACGGATTGGAAACATCATCGAGCCATCCAAGGCGGTCCCCGGATTCAAGGATCGGCAAGACCGCCTTTCGCAGTTCCTCTTCATCGCCGCTGGCGGCGTTGGCGGGCCCGATGGACCCCAGCGCGATCAAGCTGGACACCTTGACCAGCAAGCCTTTGCCGGAACCCTGCGAGGGCGCGTCAAAGAGGCCGAAGGGCACAGGGCCATCAATGGCGAACCGCCCTACCAGAGACAGGACATAGGCCAGCCAAGCGGCCCGATGGCACTCCGGGCTTGGGCTGGAGGCGAATGGGAAATCCACCACCACTTCGAAGAGGGCATCCCGTGCCGCCTCTGCATCCGCCTTTGTGGGAGCCTCCAACACTGTTGGCGGTGTTGCTCGCTGGGGCGCGAAGAAGAGCCCGGAGGCTGCATCCATGCCGGGTTCACTGAGGATGCGCCCGTCATTCAGAAACACGGGCGCGGTCACGAGGGCGCGGAGTTCTGGAACCTCTGGCCATACCCGGCGATCCAGGATCATCGCCGGTAGCCAGTCGGGCACCAGGCGCGTCCCATCCTCTTTACTTAGAAACTGTGCCCGGCGGCTCAAGGTTTCCCGCAGCCAAGGCGAGTTCACCATTCCAAGGGTTGCAGCCCCTGGACCGCCATGGATCACCCGGACCAATTCCCCGGCACGCTGGAAGAAATCAGCGTGAGGCACCAGAGCCTTGAGCGCGGCTTCCGTCACCTCCGCTTCGTTCGAGACATGGATGGCCGGAAGGCCGGTTGCGGTTTTTGCGGTTTTTGCGGTTTTCAAAGTTCGGGGCTCAGAAAATCCACCTTCTTCCGCCCCATCCAACAGGGCCCGGAGGTCCGCGCCATCGGGGATCGCATCCGCCAGGTCCCACTTCTCCGGAAAGTCCTCCGGCACCTTCACCACGCGAACCGAAGCGGCCCCGGCTTCGCGGGCCAGCTTCGCCACGGCGTCCGCATACTTGCGGCCCGCCTCGTCATGGTCAGGCCAGATCGTCACCTTGCGGCCTTGCAGCGGGGCCCAGGAAGCCTTGTCAGGCGCACTAGACCCGCCGGGGCTCGTGACGGCGATGCACTCCGGGAAATGGACCATGGCGGCGTCTGCGGCCTTCTCGCCTTCGCAGACGATGACCTCCGCGCCGGGACGGTCCGCCAACAGGCGAAGGTTGTAGAGCGGGCGCGGCGCGATGAAGGCTTCCATCCTCCAACTCATGCCGTCCCATCGCAGGGGACGCGGCTCTTTGCCCTTCGGGCCCTCAAAGCGCATGGCGTAGCCCAGCCGCGCCCCGTGGGCATCGCGGTAGCACCAGGCGGCTTTAAAGGTTGTGCCGTTCGGCGCGTAGCGGGCGAAGTCGGGTTCCGGCGCGTCCGCAGGCGCGGGCAGGTTCACGGCCTGGCGCTGCTCTGCGGGAAGAAGGTGAGGCGCGAAACGGCGGGCAAGATCACGGGCGGCTTCCGCTTGGCCCAACCCCTTAAGGTAAGCCCACCAGGACACAACATCCCCGCCCGTGTCTTCACTGGCGAAGTCCGCCCATTGCCCTTTTGTGGCGTTGATGAGAAATGATCCAGGGTTGGCATCGGCGCGGCGTGGATTCCTCAGTGAGATTTCCTCACCTTCGAGCTTGGCGTTGGCGTCCACTTCGCGGGCCAGGTCCAGCAGGCGCGGAAGCGCATCGGCGTTAATCGCATTGAAGTCCAGGCGGTTCATGAAACACCCCCCGTCCACTGCCCAACCCTCACGCGGTCAGGTGCAACGCGTTGAAGTTCCGTGAAAATCGCCCGGCCCGTTTCGGAATCCAGGCTGAAGCGGTTCACGAGAATGCCGCCCGCGCCATCGAAGTCGAGGTCAATGGCCACCAGAGGCCAAGGGCAAACCAGGCACGAAGCCCAGGAACCTGGCAGAGCATGGCGGGCCAGTTCCAGCATCCCTGTGACGGCTTCACGGATCGCTTCATCAGTCAGTAGAATCTCGTCCGGACCTTGCCAGGCTTGAGGATTCACCGTATCTTTGGGAGTCGTATTCCGTGAGTTCTGAGGGCCCGTGACGAGCGGGCCCTTTCCTTTGGCGGTCATAGTCACGCCCCCTCTTCGCCAAGATGCCGAAAAGTTCGGGCCTGCATCCATGCCACCAGCTCGGCACGCGCATAGAGGCAGCGCCGAGAGCTGATCCGCACATAGCGGGGGCCACCGCCCTGACGACGCAAGATTTCGAGATAGCGTGCGCTCAGGCCAATGAATCGGGCGGCCTGTGGCGTGGTGAAGAAGCCCGGCTCAAGATCCTGGCCGAGTTCAGGGGAGGGACGGGTATTCATTGGGTTTCTCCGGTTCGGCTTGTTTTGAGCCCATTCCAGTCCGAAACTGGAGCGGGCTTTGACAGACCCCGGCCTAGGCCGATGGGCTTTGTTTCTGGTCCCCTTCTGGTCCGCGTCCCCTTCACGAGATAGGGACTAGAAGGTTTTTTGTGTTGCTACGCGTTCGTACCCCACAAGTTTGCAGTCGATGTTCCTCATGTCCAGAGCCCTACTGCGGACAGAACCTAGCTGTTTCTGGGCATGTTCTGTCCGCGAGTTTATTGGGCCCCTCTTAGGAGTTTGTCCATTGCCTGCCCTGCTGCCTCCGCCCCTTGCTTAGCGCGCCCCTCGCCAAGATGGGCATAGCGTTGGGTCGTGGCAATGATGCTCTGGCCAAGCAGTTTGGCGATGGCCTCTAGCGGCTCGCCAGCATCCAACGCGGCGGACGCGAAGGCATGACGGAGATCATGAATCCGCATGTCGGGCAGGCTCGCCGCAACGCGGATGCGATGCCAAGCTCGAACCATCGCCGTCACGGCGCCATCTTCCGTTCCCCAGTCGAGCACCTTCTTTTGGCCTAGGCGGCGCTCTTGCTGGAGGGATCGCAGAATCGCTAGGGCCGGTTTAGATAGAGGAACGGCCTTCGCGCCTGTCTTTGAATCGGGCAGGTTGAGGGCCGAATGGCGGAAGTTCACTTGATCCCACTGGAGCCCCACAAGCTCGCCCCGTCTCATCCCTGTTATCAGCAACAGCCGCAGGGCCAGAACTGCATGGCGGTTTCCGGACTCAGCTTCGGCGTCCATCGCCTCTGCCAGCTTGACGGCATCGGCAGCCTCTAAGCGGAAGATGCGCTCTACCTCTGGAAAAAGCTCCACCGCACGGACGGATGCCACCTTTACCTCATACCCCCATGCTGCGGCGCGTTCGAGGGCCTTCCCCAACAGGCGGACACACTGATTCGCCACCCGTGGCGTGTCGGCCAACTTGTGATGGAGTTTTGCAATGTCGGAGACCAGCAGGGCCCCCAAGCGGACGCGGCCTAGCTCCGGGGCGATATAGGTGGACACGAGATAGCTGTAATGTCCCGCCGTCCGAGGCTTCAACTTCGCTTCGACATGGCGCTCTAGGAATGTGTCGAGGAACGCGGTCAGGGTGAGGTCTGAGCGCCTGCGTTTGCGCTCTTCCACGGGGTCTGTCCCCTTGGAGACCTTGCCTCTGGCCTCCAGGGCGAGCTTTCGAGCCTCTTCCACCGTCACCGAAGGCCAGCCACCAAGCCCAAGCATCCGTTGGCGACCATCCACAGTTAGCTTCACGAAAAAACCCTTCACCCCCGACGGCTTGATTCGGACATGAAAACCCGGCACTGCCTCGTCAAAGAGGGAGTAGACCTTTGCCTCCGGCTTGGCGGCGTTCACGGTTCTGGCATTTAGTCGAGCGCGCGGCATACAGATAGCATACAAACCATACAGGGATTCGCAAGGGGACTAGTCCCGAATGATTCACATAATTCCCATATTTCAAAAGGCTTTAATCGGAACCGTGCAGAACGCGCAAGTGTTTGACTCTTAGATTTGGGAGCAGAGGGTCGGAGGTTCGAATCCTCTCGCCCCGACCAACAAAAGGGGCGCCCAAAAGCGCCCCTTTTGTTGGTCGGAATTCGAGGAAGGATTGGAACCTCCGAGCCACAGCCGCCCGGTGAGCGCGCCGTGGAGACAGCGCACAGGCGCTGTCGGAGCGGAAGCAAGCGCGAACCGATAGCGGCAAGGGACGGCGCCGGCATGGTTGAACCGAAAGTCGGAGGATTCCAACCAATGCGTCAGCGAGGCTCTGAAACACGGCGCGCTGTCAGGAGCTGAACCGGAGGGGTGTCCATTTCCAAACCGGATCTGGCGAGCCCCGATCTGGGAACGACCCTGACCGGATTCGCAGGGGGAGCCGTGGAATCCCCTACCGGAGCTGCCTTGCGAGGAAGGGGGGCGCCATGCGTCTTCTCCATCATCGCAACCTCTTGGCAGCGTTGATTCTAGGATGCTCCTGTTGGAGTTCTGGTCTGAGCGCGGGACCTCCTGGCCGCGGATTCAACCGGCCCGGCAATGTCCTGGTCGCGGACCAGTTCAACAACCGCGTCATCGAGCTGGACGGCGCCAACCACATCGTCTGGTCCTTCGGGAACGGATCCAGCGCGGCCGGGCCCCATTCCATCGTGGCGCCCAATGACGCGGAGCGGGTGGGCACGATGACGCTGATCTCCGGAACCGGGGCGCCGTCAGGCGCGGAACCCACCTGCCCCAGCGGATGCGCCGACAACCGCGTGATTCTGGTGAGCGCGGCAGGCAGGATCCTCTGGCAGTACGGTGAGACAGGCGTGACGGGATCCGGCTTCAACCAGCTCAACACCCCCGTCTGCTCCGTGTTCCTGCCCAACCACCACATCCTGATCACGGACCAGGGCAACCAGCGCGTGATCGAAGTGGATTTCAGGCGCCAGATCGTCTGGCAGTACGGCACGACCGGCACTTCGGGTTCGGGCTTCAATCAGCTCAACAACCCCAACAGCGCGGAGCTGCTGGAGAACGGCCACATCCTCATCGCCGATGAGAACAACAACAGGGTGATCGAGGTGAACCGCGCCCATGAGATCGTGTGGTCCTACGGAAACCCCAGCGACACCACCATCCTCAACGGCGCAGCCTTCGCCAGCCGGCTCCCTGATGGGGATACGCTCATCACCGATTCCAACAACAACCGTGTCCTTGAAGTGACAGCGGAGGGGACCGTCGTCTTCGAATACGACACGAACCTCCGGCCTGGCAGCGTGAGCCAGCCTCTTCCAACCCGCGCTGTGCGGCTCCGGAACGGCAACACGCTGATCAGCGACCAGTTCAATGATCAGGTGATCGAGATCAACCCCGCCAAGGAGATCGTGTTCAGCCTGGGGGTCATTGGCGTGCCGGGCGCTGGATCCACAGGGCTGAATGGGCCCTACGATGCCAAGGTCATCGGCGACTACACGGGCCTGACGCCTCCCTTCACGGAGGACGAGGTGGAGTTGTCGGAACATTAGCGCCTCCTCGGGGCCGCCAGCCTGCTCGCGCTTCTCACTCTCCGACGCGCTCACCGGGTCAACGTCAAAGGAGCGGCTGGCTGGTTCGAATCCAGGAACGGCGCCTCGCTTCAATTGGTGCGCCCAGCTGGATTCGAACCCCTTGCCACCAGCGGCTCGCGCTTCTCACCGCTCCGACGCGCCACTGGCGCGTCTCCACGGCGCGCTCCCCGGGTGGCTGCGGCT
>DASRXV010000091.1:0-4741 GCA_035687325.1 Holophagaceae bacterium | reverse complement strand
CGTCAGCTCGGACTCGCTGATGCCCGTGATGAACTGGCGGGGGATCATCGCCTTCAGGTCGGACCAGTAGATGCGCTTGGCCTGGGAGTAGGTCGGCGCGGCGGCGAAGAATTGCGGGTCGTCGAACTCGGTGCCCATGAGAGCACGGGCAATGAGCTTGCGCTTGGCCAGCTCTGTCTTGCCGGAACGGCGACCGGCAGGCACCACATTGAAACGGTGCGGGCTGTTCCAGTAGGCCGCTTGCACCGTGTGAACCCGGAGCGTGGTCCACCTTGGCGTCGGCCGCTCCTCAAGCGGAACCTCTGGCGCCTTCACGGATTCACCACCTTGGGCAGCGACAGGTCGGGCGGCGGCGGGCCGCCTTCAAAGTCCTCGGGGCCTGATGGGTGCGGCGGTGGGCCTGTGAGATCGTAGAAGCCAGCGGCCTCGCCGAAGGGTGTTGTCTTCTGCATGCCCATGAGCGTCTTACGGATCTCGCGGGCGACCTCGTCGGGCGTCTTCTTCGCGTCGTCCTTCTTCGAGAGCCCGAGGAACACATCCCGCCTATCCATGATCCTGAGCGCGGTGCCGATGGCTCCGATGTCGCCTAGGGAGATGCTGGGCTCCAGGAATGAAAGCATCCGGTCCAGTCGGCTCATCTCCAGCGTGAGCACATCGCGGGCGATCTCTTCGTTCTTCTCCCTGATGCGGCGCAGCTCGCGGTGGACATCCTCGTAGGCCATCGAGATTGAGTATTTGTCGGAGACACCCTCTTGCTCCCGCATGGTGGCGGCGATCTCGTGGTAGTTCGCGCCGGAGAGTCGCAGCTCCAGGGCCATCCGGCCCCTCATCATCACCCGGTAGTCGATGGCGTCTTTCTTGGACATGTGCGGGCCCGCGCCTTCGGGCTTCCGCTTGCGGCTCTTCCGCTTGCCGTGGTTCTTCGGCTTCTTTGCCTTGGCCTTCCCAGCTGCATCCAGAGTCAGCAGCGTGCCCACAATGGGCTGTGGCTCTGTCTCTGGCTGTGCCGTTTCGTCCGGGGTCATCTCAAGCTCTCCAAGCTCTTGACTGGTTTCAACCCCTTGGCGAGATAAAAGGGAAGCGCCCCGTCCTCATCAGAGTAGGGGCGCTTCGGTGTTCAGGTCCAGAGGTCAGGACCCGGAGCTGCTGGACGCGGAACGGGAACCGGCACGGGGAGCCTTGCCGCCCTTGCCGCCGCCCTTGCCCTTGGCGCCCCCCTTCTTGGAGCCCTTGGTGACCTTCGCTTTCGCTTTGGTGGCCATGTGTTTTTCACCTCCTTCCTGTTGGGATCGCCGGGCTCAGGGCCGGGCGTGTGGGATGTGGTGAGGGTGCGGGGTGGTGGTGGGGTTGTGCAAGGGGAAATGCGCTACTCGGAGCTGATGATGCCGAGGTGGTCGCGGTGGATGGTGCCGAAGCCGAAGACATGCTTGATGGGGATGAGGGTATCGGGCCGGAAGAAGCCGTTGGCTTCCAGGGTGCGGAGGCCGAGGTCGTTGGCTGCGGAGCTGGTGCGGGGGGTGCCACATCCGTCGCAGTTGAGGTGGCCCGGCTGGTTTCGGGTGTCCTCCCGGCCACAGGATGGGCAGCGGTGGATGCAGAGCACCCCTGCGAAGCTGGCGCCGGTCCCGAAGTAGGGGAGGCCCAGCCGGTCAGCGGTGCGGCGGTCGAGGAGGAGCGGGATGGGTTCCTTGGCCTGGAGCCGGGACTTCCGCCATGCCGCGAGCGCCGCGAGCCCCTGGTCTGGGGTCAGCTGAGGGGAGGGCTGGCTCATTTGGGAAGGGTCCAGTGGATGATGGCGGCGACGGCCATGAAGTAGAGGAAGACGACGACAGCGAGCCCGCGGTCACTCCTGGGGATGGTCTGGGGGCCCGGACACCCCCGGCGGTGGGCGGGAAGCACCTGTCCGCAGGTCGGGCAGCGCTTGGGGCCGCTCACTTGGTCAGCCTCATGCCCAGGAGGTGGTCGAAGCCGAGCTTGTGGGCCTCTTCCAGGTCGTCCGGGCCCATGGAGTAGGTGTAGGCGGGGGAGTCGAGATGCTCGCCGAGGCGGAGGAGGTGCTCCCGCTTGGCCAGTATCGCCGTCTTGTGGCGGCCTAGAAGCTGGGTGAGGCGGAGGCTCCTCTTCTGCTCGTCCTCCCACTTGTGGAGGAGCAGCTCGCGTCTGGGGTTGGGCGTGAGGCGCAGGAACGCCAGCGCCGCGCGGAAGGGCTTGAGGAGTTTCATGGGGTCACCTCGGGCTGGGGGTAGGGGGTGGTGCGGAGCCAGATGCCGCGTCCGGTGGTGCCACGGCTGAAGAGGAGGGCGGCCCAGGCGAGCTGGGTGACGGTGGACGGCCCGCGCGATCCATGGGGGCGGATCTCGGCCTTCTCGCGGGTGTTGAGGTGCAGGCTGGTGTAGCCGCCCACCCGGATGAAGGGCTCCAGGGTTCGCTGGCGCTTGTGGGTGAAGTTGTAGCCCATGTCCCAGAGCGGGTCTCTGGAAGCGCTGAGGTTGTAGCGGAGGCAGACGAAGGTGGTGCAGACACCGCCCTCGTTCTCCTCTAAGACGCTGAGGCCGCCTTCCTGCGCGGCGGCCTTCACGGCGTCGTAAAGCTCCATGGGGGTGAGGTCCGCCATGGCTACTGCTTGTTGAACACGCCACTGAACTGCATGGAGTGGGTGTCGTTGATCGTGTTGGCGGAGAAGAGGAGCAGGTCCGTGCCCTGGAACATCGCGTAGCCGAAGGTGGCCGGGAACGAGCTGGGCTGGGCGGAGGCGAGGTAGGAGGCTTCGGCGCCGAGGGAGTTGCCCACGGGGCCGCCGCCGGTCAGCTTGCCGGTCCATTGGCCCGAGAAGAACTGAGGGTAGTGGGCCATGTCCACATAGTCCGACGCGGTGAAGGTGCCATCCGGGTTGAGCACCATGTAGGTGATGAGGCCCGTGCTGATGTTGTGCGAGACATAGTTGCCCGCCACGGCCGTCAGGTCGATGGAGACGCCCTGGAGGGTGGTGTTGGCGAGGTTCACGGCGCCGGCGTTGGATGAGCCCGAGAGCACGCCGTTGAGGTAGGTGCCGGTGAAGAGGAAGTCTTGGGTGCTGCCCGCCGGGCTCGTGAGCGTGGCGCCCTGGACGGTCACATTGCCCTGGCCGTCCACGAGCATGGTGCCCTTGGCGAATTGGAAGTCGGAGGTCTCGTAATAGAAGACGCCCCAATCCGTGACGATCATGGTGGGCGTCACGGTGCCGATGGGAGCCTGCGCCGTGGGCTGCATGGGGCCGGTGTGGGGCGCCTGGAGCGTGATCCGCGGCATGGGCTTGCTGGTGGGAGGAGGCGGGGGCGGAGGGCCGCCCGAGCCGGTGCCCGAGGACGAGCTGGAACCGCCGCCACAGGCGACGAGGATGGCAAGGGTGAGGGTGGCGAGGAAAGAGCGCATGGGAACCTCCTGGGGTTGGACGCGCTGGGCGGGATTGCCCGGAATCACTTTGACACTTCCTGCATGTTCGGATCGCGCATGAGCCACGCTTTCGGGCCGATGAGGATGACCTCGGCCGTGAGGTGCCAGTGGTGGCCTTGGAACTCGAAACCGCGCTCGATCCGTGTCCAGCTGGTGAGGCTGGCCTTGGCGTGGACCCTCGGCGCGAGCAGACGGCCCACGATGAGGTGGTCGTCCCAGGTGTCCGGCGGAGGGCCTGGGCGCTTCTTCAGCTCCTCCTGGAAGCAGCGGAGAAGGATGAGGCGGCCGTTCGGCTTGTCGAGGGCGTTCATGGGAGCCTCTTGATTTGGCGGGCGAGGGACTGCATCTCGCGGCGGTGATAGCGGTAGCTTTTGGCGCACTCCGCCTTGCGGCGCTCGACGAGCAGCCGGATGGCCTTGGGCATCCCGCACTTGGGACCGCCCGAGGCCTCCCTGGTGAGCCAGTGACACTTGCCCTTGGCATCCATGATGAGCCAGGGCACGCCGAGGCTCTCCACGAGGTGAACGCCGCCCTCGTTCATAGCCAAGGGCACCAGCGCGTCCGCCTGGGGCAGGTAGAGCACCATCGGCGCGGCGGACCAGTCGATGATGCGGAAGTGGGCTTCACGGTTGTCGGTGTGCATCATGGCGAACCTCAGAAAGGGACAGGGATGCCTTGCACGAGAGTCCAGGTCATCCCGCAAGGGCAGTCGTGCTTGAGCTGGTCATTCCAATGAGCGAAGACATACGCGCTGAAGGCGTGATACAGGCCGCACGCGCAGGTGTAGCCCTTGGGAAGTTCTTTGTCGTCGGCCATGGTCATCGCCTCAGAACTTCTTGCCGCCGTGCATGTGCTCGCGGGTTCGGTTGAACTCGAACTTGGCCCGGATCGCCTCGGCCACTCGGAACTTGCGGGCGTGGGCGTAGTCCATGATGCGGATGATGACATCGGCCAGCTCTTCCTCCACGCCATTGAACATCGGGATGTGATCGCTGGGGCCGTTGCCGTGGCGAAGCGCCTCCAGCGCCTCGGACAGCTCGGAGTGCATGAGCGCGATCAACTCGCCATCGTTGCGGTCACCCTTCCACCAGCCTTTGTCCTGGGCGTTCTGGCCCACGCGGTAGGCGAGGTAGTTGAAGGACTCGATGAACTGCGTCCAGGTGGGAGATTGCGCGTTGGCGCGGTCGGAGTCGGTGAGAGGCATGGGCGCCGTTTCCTTTGGGGTGATGGAGCAGGGGCAGTTGATGGGCAATGGATGAGAAGCCTTCGGATCGTAGAGCACTAGGGGCGGCACGGGATCGGCGGCGGC
>DASRXV010000090.1:0-41508 GCA_035687325.1 Holophagaceae bacterium | reverse complement strand
CAGTTGTGCTTCCAAGTGCAATGCTGGGTAGCTATGTCGGGAAGTGAGAAGCGCTGAAAGCATCTAAGCGCGAAACACGCCTCAAGATGAGATCTCCCTATGAGACCCGTGGTAGACCACCACGTTGATAGGCCGCATGTGCAAGTCCCGTGAGGGATTCAGCTAAGCGGTACTAATCGGTCCACAGGCTTGATCTTTCATCAATACACTCCATGAAGGTGGTGCCTCCGTCGGCACCTCCTCAATCCGCAACAAGTGCAAGGCTCCGACTCGAGCCCAATCCCTTCTCTCTCTCCCGATTTCACGACTTCGTCGTGGCTATACCCCGGAGGCCACACCCGTTCCCATCCCGAACACGGCCGTTAAGCTCCGGAGGGCCGATGATACTCCCTCGCACAGAGGCGGAAAAGTAGGTCGCTGCGACGTTAATACAGAAGCCCCACGCATCATGCGTGGGGCTTTTTCGTTTCCGCCCCTCGAACGCTATCCTGGATCTTTCCCAGGAGCTGTCATGGCCAAGCATGTCTACACTTTCGGCGCGGATCGCAACGAAGGCGGCGCGTCTATGCGGGACCTGCTGGGTGGCAAGGGTTGCAACCTGGCGGAGATGGCTTCTCTCGGGATTCCAGTTCCCCCCGGCTTCACGCTGACAACCGAAGTCTGCTCCGCCTACTACGCGGAAGGCCGGCAGTTGCCGGCGGAAGTCGTGGCGCAAGCGCAAGAGGCCCTCCGATGGCTCGAAGGCGCGCGGGGGCTGAAGTTCGGCGACGACGCGGGCCAGCCGCTGCTGCTCTCGGTGCGTTCCGGCGCGCGCATCTCCATGCCGGGGATGATGGACACGGTGCTCAACCTAGGGCTCAATGACCGCACCGTTCTCGCGCTGGAGAAGGCCAGCGGCAATCCGCGCTTCGCCTGGGACAGCTACCGCCGCTTCATCACCATGTACTCGAATGTGGTGCTCAACCTGGAGCACGCGCACTTCGAGGCCGAGGTGGAGCGCGTGAAGGAGCGGCTGGGCAAACATGAAGACACGGCGCTCGGCGCTGACGACTGGAAACAGCTCGTGGCCGCCTTCAAGGAGATCGTCCGGGACGAGACCGGCAAGGACTTCCCCCAGGACCCGATGGAGCAGCTCTGGGGCGCCATCCGCGCGGTCTTCGAGAGCTGGAACACGCCACGGGCCATCACCTACCGGCGCCTCAACCGCATCCCGGACGAGTGGGGCACGGCCGTCAATGTGCAAAGCATGGTCTTCGGCAACATGGGCGATGACTGCGGCACGGGCGTGGCGTTCACGCGTGATCCCTCCACGGGCGAAAAGCGCTTCTACGGCGAGTACCTCATCAACGCCCAGGGCGAGGATGTGGTGGCGGGCATCCGCACGCCTCAACCCATCACGACGGCTCAGGCCGAGGGCACGGGCCTGCCCAGCCTCGAATCGGCCATGCCTGCGTCCTTCCAGGAGCTTCTAGCCACGGCGCAGCGGCTGGAAGGCCATTTCCGCGACATGCAGGACATCGAGTTCACGATTGAACGCGGCAGGCTCTACCTGCTCCAGACGCGTAACGGCAAGCGCACGGCCATGGCCGGCATCCGCATCGCGCTGGACCTGGTGGACGAAGGCCTCATCGACGAGCGCGCCGCGCTGAAGCGGCTGGACGCAGGGGCCCTCTCCCAATTGCTGGCGCCGGTCTTCAACCCGAAGGAGAAGGAGAGGCTCGCCAAAGAGGGCGCGCTACTCACGAAGGGGCTCAACGCCGGTCCCGGCGCGGCCACGGGGCGGATCGCCCTCACCGCGGAAGACGCCGAGGCCATGGCGAAGGACGGGCCGGTCGTGCTGGTCCGCATCGAGACGAGTCCCGAGGACATCGCCGGCATGGTGGCGGCCCAGGGCATCCTCACGGCCCGCGGGGGCATGACGAGCCACGCGGCGGTGGTGGCGCGCGGGATGGGCAAGCCCTGCGTCTGCGGCGCCTCGGCATTGCAGATCGACTACAGGGCCGGGACCTTGACGGTGGCAGGGCGGACGCTGAAAGCGGGCGCCGACTGGATCAGCCTGGACGGTTCCACCGGCGAGATCTTCGCGGGGAAACTGAGCCCCCATCCCTCCGAAGTGAATCAGGTGCTTGTGGATGGCACCCTGGAGGCCGCGAAGAGCGGGCTCTATGGCCGTTTCGCGCGGATCATGGAATGGTCCGCGAAACATAAGACGCTCGGCGTCCGCACCAACGCGGACACGCCCCTGGACGCGAAGATCGCCCGGGCCTTCGGCGCGGCGGGCATCGGCCTCTGCCGCACGGAGCACATGTTCTTCGAGGGCGACCGCATCACGGCCGTGCGGGAGATGATCCTCGCCACGGACACGGAGGGCCGCCAGCGCGCGCTGGCCAAGCTCCTGCCCATGCAGCGGGCGGACTTCGGCGGCATCTTCGAGGCCATGCAGGGCCTGCCGGTGACGATCCGGCTGCTGGACCCGCCGCTCCACGAGTTCCTGCCCCATGACGAGGCAGGGCAGCAGGAGATGGCGTCCGTGCTGGGCGTGAGTTTCGACGCCGTGAAACGCCGTGTGGCCCAGTTGCACGAATTCAACCCCATGTTGGGCCACCGCGGTTGCCGCCTGGGCATCACCTATCCCGAGGTCTACCGCATGCAGGTGCGGGCCATCGCCGAAGCCGCGCTGGACAAGGGCGCGAAGGCCATGCCCGAGATCATGGTGCCGCTGGTGGGCGCCGTGAAGGAACTGACTTGGCTGAAGGCGGAGCTGCTGGACGAGATCGCGAAGGTGAACCAGGAGCGGAGAGCCTCCTTCAGCGCGCCCATCGGCACCATGATCGAGGTGCCCCGCGCGGCCCTCACCGCGGACAGGATCGCTGCGGAAGCCGAGTTCTTCTCCTTCGGCACCAACGATCTCACGCAGATGGGCTTCGGTTTCAGCCGCGATGACGCGGGGACCTTCCTCCCCGAATATGTGGGCAAGAAGATCCTGGAGGACGATCCCTTCCAGAGCCTGGACCAGGAGGGCATCGGCGAGCTCGTGAAGATCGCGGTGGAGAAAGGCCGCGCAGCGCGACCCCGCCTCAAATGCGGCATCTGCGGCGAGCATGGTGGCGATCCCCGTAGCGTGGTCTTCTTCCACCACACGGGCCTCGACTATGTGAGCTGCTCCCCCTACCGCGTGCCCATCGCCATCCTCGCCGCCGCCCAGGCGGCGCTGGAGGGCTGACCCGGGGCTGCGGCGGACTCACATCAGCTGAACCTGTTTCGTCGCGGCCGCCACCACGAAGCACCGCTCGTTGTTCGATTGGGAGTCCGCCGGGATGATGAAGAACCCGGGCCGGTCAGGCTGGTAGCCTTGCGTCGTGCCGAGGAGCACTTCCCCGTCCTTGAACTCGACCTGGACTTTCCGCCCCTGTGCCGGCTTGAACGGGTCGAACGCGTTCGTTTTCTGGTGCTGGGGGTCTCCCGCGAGGCTCCGGACGAAGAATAGGGCCTTGAGCTCCGCGACTTGCATCTCCACCGGTTTATCTCCGGCCTTGGATCCATCCGGCAGGAGATGGAAGATGCCGCGGGCGGGCAGAAAGTCGTTGGTCTGGCCTTTGAGAGTGCGGCCATCCAGGAACCGAGCGACCACTTGGTTCAAGAGCGCCTCCTGTTGGGATGCGCAGCCAGCCTAACAGCAAGGCTTCAAGTCGACCGCGCCATCCGTCAGGATGGAGTCATGAAGCTCCTTATCGGCGCCTTCCCGCCGGAACTCGGTCCCTTCCTGGAGCGGCCTCCCACGGGCTGGCGGGTGGCCTGCACGGGGGTGGGCGCGGTGTTGGCCGCGGCTCGCACCGCGCGGTTGCTGGAGGAAGTGAAGCCTGACGCCGTCCTCTTCCTCGGCACTTGCGGGCACTACGACGGGCGTTTGAAGATCGACGACCAGATCTGGGCCGCGGAGGCCATCGCGTCGAGCCTGAGCGAACTGCGGGGCGAAGCCTACCGGCCGGAGATCGAGGAGACGCGCTGGGCGACCACGCTGGAGGGTCCGCTGCCCGCTCAGGGTGTCGTCGTCCCCCCGGCCATCACGAGGACGCGCGAGGGCGCGGCGCTGCTCGGCACCCTGGGCGCGGCGGAGCACCTGGAACTCACGGGCGTCTACGCGGCCTGCCACGCGGCGCGTGTGAAGGTGGGCGCGGCGCTGGTGGTGGTGAACGCGGTCGGCCCTGACGCCCAGACCCAGTGGCGCGCCAATCAGAAGAAGTGCAGCCTGCAGCTCATCGAGCAGCTTATGGATCTGAAGGTGTTTTGAAGGGCAAGGAGGTTGCTACGCCATCGCCGCCTTCCAGCCACCATCCGTCGGCCATGGCCTTGATGCGCGCGCCGCGCCTCGGGCCCACCACGGCGACGGGGATGCCGAGGCCTTGAAGGCTCGCGAGTGTCTCCGGGTGGGGATGCTCGAAGCGGTTGTGCAGGCCGGCGGTGATGAGCGCGGCGTCGGGCGCCAAGCCCGCGAGCCAGGCCGGGTCGCCGCTGCTGCGGCTGCCGTGATGGCCCGCCTTCAGCACGCGATGGAAGCTGCCGGCCAGGCCGGGATCGCCCATGTCCATGAGGTCCCGCTCCTGGAGCTGGAGCGCGTCGCCCATGAGCCAAAGTTCTCGATCCTTCCACCGCGCGCGGAGGACGAGGCTCACCATGTTGGCGTTGGGCAGCTGGAACGGCTTGGGCGGCCAACGCGCGCTGAAGGTGAGCGGACCGTCACTCCATCCATCGCCGCGCCGCAGCGCTTCCAGGGCGGGGCCGAAGGCGGGCTTCCAGGGTGCCCAGGTGTTTGCCTCGGCAAGCACCGGTCCGCGCAGATCCTGCACGGGCCATAGCCTCGCCAGAGTGGCCCATCCGCCCGCGTGATCCTGATGGGGATGCGTGAGGATGAGGTGGATGGGTTCGCGAATCCCCCGCCGGCTCAAGGCCCGCACGAGGCGCCGCGCGGCCCAGGGGTCCTCGCCGGTATCGATGACGGTGGTCGCGGCGCCCGGCGCGCGGAGGATCAGCGCGTCGCCGGTTCCGATGTCCACGGCCTCCAGGCTGAGCGAGGTCGGCGCGCGGCCAATGCCGTGCGCGGCCATGAGCGCGAAGGTGGAGGCCGCGATGGCGAGCGCCAATGCCCGTGTGCGTTTCAATCCGGCCTGCCGGTGGGCGAGCCAGAGCCAGGCCAGCAGCAGCGCGATCCAGGGCGCGAGATGGCCCGTCGCTAGCGGCGTGATGTGGGCCAGGGCGGGCGCGAAGCGCTCCGCGAGAAAGCTGAGAGGAATGGCCACGGCATGGGCGAGGCTCTGCACCGGCAGCAGCGTGAGCGCGAGGCAGACGGGCGTCAGCACCGAGATCGCGGGCAGCACGAAGAAGTTGGCCACGAGCCCGAAGGTGGGCGCGCCGCCGTGGAGCAGCGCCAGCAGCGGGATGGTGGCCATCCAGGGCGCGGCGAATTTCGCGAACAGCTCGCCTGCACGGCCTAGCAGCGGGGTGAGCAGGCTGGCTAGAGGCTCGGCGCCCCAGAGGAGGCCCACGAGCGCCCACCAGGCGAGGAGGAAGCCCGGTTCGCATCCGGCGGCGGGATGGAAGAGCAGCCAGAGCAGCAGAGCGAGATGGAGGCCCAGCGCGGGCGGCAGCTTCCAACCCGTGCCCCGGCCCACGGCCCAGGCAGCGCCCATGAGGAAGCCGCGCCAGACGGGCGCGCTGAAGCCCACCACGAGGCCATAGGCGAGTCCGCCCGCGAGGCTGCCCAGCGTGGAACCGCGACCGGCGAGACGCCGGAGCAGCGCCTCCAGCAACGCCATCACCAGCGTCATCTGGAGGCCCGACACCACAAGCACATGCACGGTGCCGCTTTCGGCGAAGACGCTGAAGCGGTCTGGATCCGCGGGCGGGATGCCCAGAGCCAACGCGCCCCAGAGGTCTCGCGCGGCGCCTTCGATGGGCAGGGCGTCGAAGCGCGCGCGGGCCCAGGCCTGGAGCCGCAGCGCCAAGGAGGGACGCGGCGGGCCGAGGACCTCCATCAACGCGGCGCTGCGCAGCACGAGGCGCCGCGGCATGCGATCGCCGCGGGCGCGCCAGAGCGGGCGTTCCGCGATGAGGACCGGCGCGGGATCCACCGCGCGCAGTTCGGCACGCAGGCGCACGGGCGTGCCCGGCGCGGGCGGCGGTGTGAGGCCTTCCGCCGGGAGCCGTAAAGGGAACCGTGCGCCTCGCAGCGCGGCTGGAGCTGTCACTTCCAAGTCGCTGAGGAGGCCGTCTTGGATGGGTGTCCACGGCGCGGCGATGATGCCTTCCAATTCCGCGAAGCCTCGAGGCAAGGCCGCTTCCCATCGCGCGCGCTGATGGAGATTGCCGAGCGTGCCCCAGGCCAGAGCCAGCGCGAGCGGGACCACAGCGAGGCGCTTCCACCGGAGCAGGAACACGCTGGCCAACACAAGAATCCATCCAGCCGCGATCCAGAGCCGCGGCAGGGCGCCATCCCAAGTCTCGGAGATGCACCAGGGCAGCGCGCAAGCGGGGACCATCGCCCAAGCCAATGGCCAAGCCGGGGCCCCGGCCATGCGCCGCCACAGATTCTCTCGCGTGAGCATGGAAGCAGTCTAGGAGCCTGTCCAAGAAATCCCCAGGGCGGCGTTGGGGCGCCGGGCGAGCCAGGCAAGGCAGGCTCGCTCCGCGTAGCGCGCCACTACGCGGAGCGAGCCTAACGCAGCATGGCCCTCCGCCTGACGCGGCCTCCATGAGGCCGCTCCCGCGCCTTCGGCGCGGAGTCAGAGCCTCCCCGCCGCCTCAACCCAGGTTCCCCGCTCCGTGAAGCTGCAAGCTTCGCGGGAGAAGGCCCCGGTGGGGCCTTCGATAGCGTGAGGGGCCAGCCGCCAAGAGCCCGTTGGCTGCGTCACTGCGCTGGCACTATGTGAACGCATCGCGGCTGCGCGCGCTTCCTTGCCACCAGGCTCCTAGTGGCCGTTCCGAACTTGACGCTCCCCGTCCATCACTGGACAGTGAAGGGGTGGACTCTCCGCGCATCCTGCTGGTGGACGACGACCCTGGGCTCCTGGACTTGGTCTCGGAGCTCCTGGCCCGGCGCGGCCACGAGGTGGTGCAGACGGGCTCGGGTCTTCGCGCCGTCCAGCTCCTCAAGGCGGAGCGCTTCGACTTGGCGGTCCTCGATCTGATCCTGCCAGATCTGAGCGGCCTGGACTTGGCCCAGCTGGCATTGCGGGATCCGGACACGGTGGTGGTGGTGCTGTCCGGATCCACCTCCGTGGAGCAAGCGCTCCAGGCCATGCGCATGGGCATCTACGAATATGTGATCAAGCCCTTCCAAGTGGAGCAGCTGGAACACACGCTGCAGCGCGCGCTGGAGAAGGCGCGGCTCAACAAGGAGAACAAGCGGCTCCGCAGCCAGCTGGGCGGTGAGGAGGAGGCCAGCCCGCGCATGGTGGGCTCCTCCACATACCACCGCCAGCTCATGGATCTCAACGACCGCGTGGCGGCCTCGGGCAGCACAGTGCTCGTGACGGGCCCCTCCGGCACGGGCAAGGAGCTGGTGGCGCGGGCCATCCACGCGGCGAGCCCGCGGGCCAAGCAGCCCTTCGTTGCCATCCACTGCGGCGCCATCCCCGAATCGCTGCTGGAGGATGAACTCTTCGGCCATGTGCGGGGCGCCTACACAGATGCCCGCACGGACCGCCCCGGCCGCTTCCTCCAGGCCGAGGGCGGCACGCTGTTCCTTGACGAGATCGGCACCATGCCCGCGAGCCTCCAGGTGAAGCTGCTGCGCGTGCTCCAGGAGCGTGAAGTGACGCCGCTGGGCTCCGACCGCAGTGTGCGGGTGGATGTGCGCGTCATCGCCGCCACCAATGAAGATCTCCAGGCGAGAGTGGCGGATCGCGGTTTCCGCGAGGATCTCTTCTACCGCCTCAATGTCATCCCCATGCAGCTCAAGGCGCTGCGGGAGCATCCAGAGGACATCCCCGCCCTCACGGCCCACTTCATCCGGCAATTCGCGCGGCGCATGGGGCGGCCTCTCAAGCAGGTGGACGCCGAGGCGCTGCGGGCGCTGGAGGCCCATGCCTGGCCCGGCAATGTGCGCGAGCTGGAGAACGCCATCGAGCGGGCCATGGCCCTGGGGACCGATCCCGAACGGCTGCGGCTGGACGACCTGCCTGTGTCTGTGGCGGGCCTCGCGCCCGGCAGTGTTCCGGCGGCCCCGGCCTTCGCGCCTGGCGCGGACCTTCCCGCTTTTCTGCTGGAAGTGGAGCGCCGCAGCATCCAGGAGGCGCTGCAGGCTTGCCGAGGCAACAAGAGCGAGACGGCTCGCCGCTTGGGCATGGCCCGGACGACGCTGCTCCACCGTATCAAGGCCCTGGACATTCCCGAAGGCTCCGTCTCGAAGGAGGCTCCATGAAGCTCCGGCTCCCCCTTTGCGCGGCGTTCGTCGCGGCTCCTGTCGCCGCACCGCTCTCAGCCTGGGCGCCGCGCCTCCACGAGGCCGCGACGGTCAAGGCCGTGCGCATGGTGCCCCGCCGCCTCTCCCTCCTGCTGCGGGGCCATCCGCAGGTCCTGCTGGAAGCGGCCCGGGGCCAGGCCAATGACCAGCCAGCCACCGCGGCGGATGTGGAATCGGAGTTCCGCACCATCCTCCGCATGAGCAAGGAAGGTGTGGGCGCTGAGAACCTCGTCCGGGAACTGGGCGTGCTGGCCCATCTGGTCCAGTCCCTCAACGACCCCTCCTGCACCACGGGCGTCACACCCCTGCGGGATGCCTTCGAGACCTACTCGGATGAGAAGCTGCCCAAGCTGATGGTCACCCGCGAACCTTTCTGGGCCCTCGACGCTCCGCTGGACCCCGCGCCAAGGCTGGAGGAGTGGGCTACGACCAAGGCTGCCCGGACTAAGCTTCTGGAAAGCTGCGTGGACGCCACGGGGAAGCGGCTGGGCCCCTGGGACGATTTGAGCCTGCCCTTCGCCCAGCTCCAGCTGTCTTTCTCCAACTCCGTACACGCCACGGCGAACCTCTGGATCCTCCTCTACCGTCAGGCGGGCGCTCTCTGGCCCCTTCCCGCGGATCCTGAGGCACCCCCTTCCTGAGCCGGGACTCAGGTTCCCTAGTCTTCGAGCCGATTCCGATCTATGTTTTCTAATCGCTGGTCCGTCCACCCCTAGCTCCGGAGTTCCCCATGGCCACTTACACCCGCGCCGGGTCGTACCTGCTCGCCGCCGAGCTCACGAAGGATCCCTTCGGCAGCTTCCATCGCGGCATCCAGCTGGGCGGGTCCGCCTTCGACCGCCATGTGCTCGTGCGGACCTTCTCCGACGAGCTGTTCCAGGCGGGCATGGGCACCAAGGCCGCCGACATCGAGCGGGTCGTGCCGCTGCTGGGCGGCTCCCGCGCCTTCGGCCAGGGCTACCGCTACGAGGGCGGGAAGGTCGCGCTCATGGCCTGCGACTATGTGCCCGGGCGCAGCCTGGCCCAGCTCATCGAGAAAGCCCAGCAGGAGCAGATCCCTTTCGGCGTGGACCACGCGCTCTCGGTCATCCAGGGCGTGGCCCAAGCGGTGGTGCAGATGCAGGCGAAGGGCGTGACCCACGGCCTCCTGAGCCCCCACAGCATATGGGTGAGCTTCGAGGGCGC
This sequence comes from Holophagaceae bacterium, assembly GCA_035687325.1. Taxonomy (GTDB): domain Bacteria; phylum Acidobacteriota; class Holophagae; order Holophagales; family Holophagaceae; genus JAFDVN01. The sequence continues at coordinate 31,862 of DASRXV010000090.1, read as the reverse complement.
GGCCCAGATCGTGGATGCCCCCTACGCCCAGGCCATGAAGGGCTACCTCCCCCGCGCCACGGCCATGCAGAACTGGCTGGCGCCCTACCTCCAGCTCCATGGCGGCACGCCGCTCCAGCAGGATCTCTTCGGCGTGGGCGCCATCCTCTTCGAACTGCTCACTTTCAAGAAGCTACCCGTGGGCGGCGACATCGCTTCCGCCATCTCGGGCGCCACGCTCAAAGCTGCGCAGGAGGACGGCCCCGTGCCGGCGGAGATCAAAGGCTTCCTCACGCGCCTGCTGGTGCCGGGCAACCCCTTCGCCAATGTGGAGTCCTTCAACGGCGAGCTGGAGCGGGTGCTCTACGACGGCGACTACAGCCCCACGACCTTCAACATGGCGTTCTTCATGCACACCCTCTTCCGGGAGGAGAACGAGCGGGATGTGGCCGCCATCAAGGCGGAGCAGAGCGATAACTTCACCGCCTACAGCGCGGCGGGCGAGGTTCTCCGCTCCGGCGCCACGCGGTCCCAGCACATCGAGGGTTTCGAGGAGCCCGAGAAGGGCTCGAACAAGGGCATCATCATCGGCGGCGGCATCGCGGCCGTGCTGCTGGCGGGCTTCGCCATCTACTCCTTCTCCGGCTCGCAGAAGAACGCCGAGGCCCAGAAGCTGCTAGTCCAGCTGCAGCAGCAGAAGGCCCTGCTGGACCAGCAGAAGGCGGACCTGGACGCCCAGTCCAACGCCGCCCAGCAGAAGTCGCAGCAGATCCAGACCCAGCTCCAAACCACCACTAACGCGGCCGATAAAGCCGCCCTACAGAAGCAGCTGGAAGAGGCCCAGCAGAAGCAGGCGGACCTGGAAGCCCGCAGGCAGAAGGCCGCCGCCGCCGCGCAGCAAGTCGAGCAGCAGGTGAAGACCGCGAAGGTCGCCAAGGTTGAGCCGCCTCCGGCTCCGAAGCAGGAGCCGAAATCCGCCCCGGTTCCGGTGCAGCAGCAGGCCCCCGCGCCTACCGCCCCCACGCCCGCGCAGCAGCCGGCGGAGCAGCAACCCTCGGGCACCCTCACGGAATCTCCCGCCTCCGTCGCCAGCCGCGCCACGCCGAGCCTTCCCGCGCGCGCGCGCATGGCCAGCGCCTGGGGACCCTACCGCGAAGTGACGGTGAAGCTGCGCGTCTTCGTGGACGAGTCGGGCCGCCCGCTGAAGGCCACCATCCTCCAGGGCTCGCCCATCAACCTCGGCTTCGACGATGCCGCGGTGAATGCCGCCATGCAGTCCCAGTACAGTCCCGCGAACCGCAACGGCCAAGCCACCCGCGGCACCGTGGAGATGGTCTACAACTTCAAGCGCTGAACAGGCCGCGCTTCCTGGAAGAGGCCCGCGAGGGCCTCTTCTTTTTCAAGTCTGGAGGCTCTTGGCCGCGTTGCTGGCGAGCTGGTCCACCCGCTCGTTCTCGGTGTGGCCCGCGTGGCCCTTCACCCACTCCGTCTTCACGCGGTGGGGCTTGGCCGCCGCGTCCAGCCGCTGCCAGAGGTCGGCGTTCATGACAGGTGCGCCATCAGCTTTCTTCCAGCCCTTGCGCTTCCAGCCGGGCAGCCACTCCGTGAGCCCCTTCACCACATACTGGCTGTCGGAGACGAGCCGCACTGCGCAAGGCCGCGTGAGGGACTCCAGGCCCTGGATGGCGGCCATGAGCTCCATGCGGTTGTTGGTGGTGTCCCGCTCCGCGCCGCTGCCTTCCTTTTCCTGGGGGCCGGTGGAGGTCTTCACCCGCAACAGGTAGCCCCAGCCTCCAGGCCCGGGGTTTCCCAGGCAGGCGCCATCCGCGAAGAGGTCCACTTCCGTGTGCATCGTTCCAGCATCGCGCAGTGGGCGCTAAGGTGAAAGGATGACTCGCGCGATCCCCTTCATCCGTGTGGCGGCGGACCCTTTGGACGCGGAGGCTCTGCGGACCGCGCTCACGGACACGCAGGCAGGAGCCCTGGTGCTCTTCGAGGGCCGCGCGAGGGACCACCACGAGGGCCGCGCCGTCCTGAAGCTCTCCTACGAGGCTTACGCGCCCATGGCGGAGAAGGAATTGGAGCGGTTGCGGCAGGAGGCCATCACCCGGTTCGGCCTCCTGGACTGCGCCGTCCACCATCGCACCGGGGAAGTGCCGCTGACGGAAGCCGCCGTCATCGTGGCCACCTCCTCGGCCCACCGCGTGGAGGCCTTCCAGGCCGCGGCCTGGGTCATGGATGAGATCAAGGCGTCCGTCCCCATCTGGAAGCGGGAGACCTATGAGGACGGTTCCGAAGCTTGGGTGGAATGCCACCACAGGCACACGAAGCTCAGCTGATCTCCGCTCCGAAAAGCCGCCCGACCTCGAAGGTGATGGCCGCCACAGCGGCACCGATGATGACTTGTCGTATCCCTGAGTAAAGCGCGCCGCGGCCGTTGAAGCGCGCGGTGGCCAGCCCCATCCCCAGCAGGCCCAGGAGCGAGAGGCCCACGCTCCAGCCCACGGCCGCCCCCCGCGTTGCGAAGCAGAAGGGCAGCAGGGGCACGATGGCGCCGAGGCTGAAGAGGGTGAAGGACATGCCCGCGGCGCTCCAGGGGTTGCCACCCATCTCCGCGGGGTCCACGCTCAGCTCTTCCCGCGCCATGACGGCCAGCGTCAGCTTAGGGTTCTTCATGACGAGCTTCGCCAGCTCCTCCGCATCGCTGGGCTCGAAGCCGCGATTGCGGTAGATCTCGACAAGCTCCACGCGCTCGCCTTCAGGATCTTTACGGATCTCCTGGGCCTCCTCCGATAGGAGTGATTCAGACATCTCCCGGGCGTTCGTAACAGACAGCCATTCCCCCAGGGCCATGGAGCAGGCTCCGGCCACGAGCCCCGCCACGCCAGTGAGGATGATGGTCTTCTCCGCCGCGCCGCCGCCCGCCATGCCCATCAGCAGGCAGAAGTTGGAGACCAGTCCGTCGTTCGCCCCCAGCACCGCCGCGCGGAGATCGTTGCCGGACGCCGCGGGCTTATGGATGTCCTTGTGTCCGGAACCAGAGGGAGCGTACGGCATGCCAACATCCTACCGGCGGACGGAGGCGGACCTCACGCCTGGCATTCCTCCCTGTCCGCCAGCTCCACAAAGGCGGGGAAGACCGCCTCGTCCTCCAGGAATGCGCCCACCAGCCCCTCGATGAGAGATTGGAGCCGCGTGAACTGGTCCAGCTCCAAGGCCCGCCACGGAATCCCGGTGCGATGACTCTCACAGGCGCAAGCCACCATGCGCCGCTCCATCTTCCAGTATTGCTGCTGGAGCGTGCGAGAAGTGGTGGCTTGGAGATGCTGTTCGAGATCCGCGATGGCGGCGATGGCGATGCGGAAGAGCTCAGTCTCGTGTCCCAGCCAGTCGGTTTGCGAGAGGCCATGCTGCGTCACGGATGTTTCCATGTCGAGGCGCCTGGGAACCTCCGCCCGGCGCGGCGAGTCGAGCCGGTTGAGGATGTGGAGGAGGATCCGGAACCGTTGATGAATCGAGTCGGGTTGCATCCCGCTCCTTCCTTTCCTGGAATGGATCGCCGGGCGCGGACGCAGGGCAGATGGAGCCCGCGTCCGCACCTGGCGGCAGTCACTTCACGGGGAAGGCGTTGCCGAAGGCCTGATCGAAGAAGACGAGGTCCCAATCGCTCACAGAGTTGCCGGCGATCGCTGCGGCGGGATGGGGCGCCTGGGGCAGACCCCAGGCCATAGCCACGGAACCCAGATCGATGGCATCCGTCTCGTTGTCCGTGTCGGCGTCGAGCTCCATGAGCAGCATGCGCCCCTTCGCGAATTCGGCGGGATCCGCCTGGCTCGTCGCGGTGATGGCGACCAGATCCCCGTAAAAGGACCAGGAAGGCGTCGTCCAGGTGCCATCGGGGTTGATGTTGCCCACTTGGTTGCCCTCGCGCGGCGTGGCCAAGCTCCAGTCCACCCCGGTGTTGGTGGTGTTCGTGACGCTGCACTGGACTTGCACGGTGGCCCCGGTGGGGAAAATCTGGACCTTGTCGAGGATTCCGGAAGGGACCGCGTGGGCGTCGAGAAAACTGCCCGCGGCATTGATCACCGGGAAAGTCACACGGACCCGCGCCGGCTGCCCGGGAGCGGAACCCACATTCACCGCCGCCCAGGCGTCCATCACGGCTGTTTCCTGGGGGGAGCCCACGCCGTAGAGCTCATCGGCGGACTGGATGGCTCCCGCGCGGGCGTCATCGAAGGTGGCATTCGGAGTCAGATGTTCGGTGAGCGTCTTGTACCAGATGCGCGCGGCGGTGTCGTTGCCGAGACCCGTCATCCCGCTGGGCAAGTAGGCACTGTAGGTGAGGTTTGACGGGTCGCTGGACGCGCCTTCAGAGAGGAAGAACATGCAGCGGTTCAGGACGCCGCTGCTGAAATGCACATCCAGCATCTCCATGCCGTCGTACCAGCCGTCCGCGCTGAGGCCATCCAAGCTGGGCTTGTACATGTACCGGAGGGCGCCGCTGGGGACGGAATTCCGCCCGACCTCCCATTTGGTGAGGTCGCCCGCGGGAAAGTCGGGGACGGAGGTTCCCAGGCTCCCGCCATCCGCGTAGGCCTGGACCATCTTCCCGAAGAAGTCGGAGTTGCCCTCGTTCAAGGCGCCGGATTCGCCTGCGTAGATGAGTGCGGCGGAGTACTCAGTGACACCATGGCTCAATTCGTGGCCGGTGATGTCCATCTCCGTGACGGCCTTCATGCCGAACGAAAGGGTCGGGTAGGTGCCGTCCCCGAACTGCATGCCGAAGTACCAAGGGGACCATTGGGCGTTGTCCTGGAGCGGCGCTGCGCCAAAGGGGCTGAACACGATCGTGTGGACGATGCCGAATGTGGAGGTGCCCAGGCCGTCCACGCCATTCCGGCCGAAGACATTCTTGTAGAAGTCCCAGGTGGTGCTGAGGCCGAAGTGCGCGTCCACGGCGGCTGTCTCGCCGCTGGGCGTGAGGGCGCCCTGGAGCCAGGCTTTGGAGCCGTCCGCGCTGTAATCAAGGATGGGGACGCCCATGCTGAAGTCCCAAGGCGAGGGGAAGACCGTGCCATCGCCCCAGGTGTTGGTAGCGTGCCCCGAGTAAGGGAGGAACCCGATGTTCCCGGTGTTCATGTCGATGTAGCCGTAATAGATCGTGAGCCCAAGCTGGGTCACGCCCTGGGCGGCCACATAGGGGTTGGGCAGGGTGCCGCGGTCCAGGGCATCCAGAGTGTAGGTGCCGCCCGGGGCCTGGGCCGTGGAGAGGTTGACCGTGCCGCGGTAGTAGCTCTGGCCCGTGCCTGTGGCGGGCGTATCGCCCTGGATGGCATTCCATTTGCGCAGGATGGCGCCGGTCCCGGCATCCACGATGTAGCTCATCTCCTGATGGCCGTCCTGCTTGTTGGAGAGGAGCGTCCGCACTTCATAGGCCCACACATAAGGATCCGATGGCGCCTTGGCCCAGGTGCTCATGGTCTTGTCGAAGACCTCGGCCTTCTTGTTGGGATCGAACCGGGTGGCGATGCCGCCCGTGAAGCTGGACGGGAAGGCCACGAGCTCGACCTTGGGAGCTGCGGCCATGGCTCCCTTTGGCGCGAGGTTGCGGAGGGCGGCTTTGGTGGCGTCATCCGCGCTGAGTCTGGGCGCGCCCTGGACGCTGACGCCGCTTTTGATGCCGCTGGTGACGGTCTGGATGCCGCCGTCGGCTTCCACATGGGCGATGGCTTCACCTGCCCACACGCGGCGCCCTTGATAGAGCTGATGGAAATGAACCACCGTGCGGCCCTGAGCGTTCACGAAAGTGTCGTGGGGGAGGAAATCCGTGTCTGATCCCAGCCTGAGCTGGGGGCTGAGCTGGAGCAGGGAGGCCTTGGCCTGCGCGATGGCCGCAGGCTCCTGGGACTTGATGGCCGCCAGGGGGACGGGCGGAAGCTGGGGCGTGGTGGCGAGAGCGGAGAATGACGCTCCCGAGGCCAGCGCGAAGACCAGGCTGGGCAGCGGGCCCAGGTGGGGGCGCGGAAGAGTGTGACGCATGGGTGCTCCTTGTCGGGGCGGAATGGGATCGTTCAGTTGGCGGTGAGGGAGCCGGTGGCGATGGTGATGTCCGCCATCCGCATCTTCTTGTCCAGGGTCCAGAGATCGTCGCTGACGGCGCCGATGTCTTCGGGTATGGCCTTGGCCTTCACCACCTGGAGCTGGAGCGCGTCGCCCGCCGAAATCCCCTGCGCGGAGTCGAGGACGATGGCGATCTGGCAGAGCGGGGAGCCGGAATCCTGCGCGGGCTGCACGCGGTCCTTCTGGTAGATCCCCACGGAGAGCAGGTTGCCCGTTTTCACGCCGCCGGTGAGCGCGACGGGTTCCGTCGGGTCCGCGGCCGCGCTGAGCAGCTTGTAAACGCCGGTGTCGTTGATGGGCAGACCATTGGCGAACACCCCGAACTTCACTTTCGGCGGGGCCTGGAGGTTGAATCCGACACCCCGGGTCTTGGTTCCGGAGGGGCCCACGAGATCCAGCACGATCCGCGTGCCGGTGGAGGACGCGTCCTTCACCAGACGCCATCCAGTGCCAGACGGGTCGCTGTAGGAGAGACTCTTTGCAGGCGCGGGAGCGGCCCCGGACGAGGAGGATGAGCCTGAGCAGGCGAGCGCCAGCGGAAGCACGAGCCCCGCGAGGAGGAGAGAAAGGGTGCGGAATCGCATGGGGGACCTCACTTGACGGGCCAAGTGGATCGCATCGCGTCCACGAAGAAGGAGACGTCCGCGTCATCCACCCACGGCGCCTCGAAGACGGAATGGGCGGGATTCAGGGCGTTGGAGAGGTACCAGGAGTAGGCGACGCCGGCCATGTCCACGGCGTCTGTTTCCAGATCCATGTCCGTGTCCATGTTGATGAGGAACACCCGGCCTTCCGCGAATTGGTTGACGTCCGCGTGGCTGGTGGCGGTGATGGAATGCCAGCTCATCCTGTTCGGAGTGGTCCAGCTCCCATCGCTGTTGATGACCCCGCCCTCTTCGACGCTGTAATCGGAGCCGTTGTACATGGAGGGGCCGCCAAGGCTCCAAGTCACCGAGGTGTCGGCCGTGTTCTGCACGGAGATGCGGGGGAAGACTGTCTCACTCTTGGGGAAGATCTGGCGGTTGGCATAGGCGTTGCCGTAGTGGTTGACCTGGATGTAGTCCCCGTTGCGCCAGGGCGCGAAGCTGATCAGGACCCTGGGGGCCTGCCCCGGCGCCTCACCCACATTGGCCGCCGCGAAGGCGCTTTCGACTGCGGCTTCCTGAGGTGAACCGGCGCCATACAGGCTGTCGGCCGCGGCGATCGCCGCGGTGCGGGCCTGCGCGTAGGTGATGGAGCCGGTCCCGTCCGCGAGGAGGTTCTCGGTGACGGTCTTGTACCAGATCCGGGCGGCGGAATCATTGCCGATGCCGGTCATGCCGCCGGGCAGGAAGGGGCTGTAGTGGCCGTCCCCTTGCGTCGAGGAGGACCCCTGGGCGAGGAAGTAGAGCGCGCGGTTCAGCGGGCCGGAAGAGTAGTGGCCATCCATGTACTGGATCCCGTCGTACCAGCCGTCCACGCTGCGCTGGTCCTTGCTGGGATGGTCGAGCCAGCGGATGGGCGTGCCGCGATTGACGCCCGCCCCTTCCTCCCAATCCGCTCCGGTGTTGGGAATGGCGCTGTCCGCTCCCGTTGGCCGGGTCGTATAAGCCTTCACCATCTGGGCGAAGAAGTCCGAAGTGGCCTCGTTCAACCCGGCCTCTTCATAGCCCGCCCCGCCCACCCAGGCCTGTGCGTAGCTGGGGCTGGTGACGCCGTGAGTCAGCTCATGGGCGACGATGTCCAGGTCGGTCATGGACAAGTGGCCATTGGGATTGGTCGGGTAGCTGCCGGCGCCGAGGTAGACGCCCTTGCCACTAATGGACCACCAGGCGCCGTCAATGTTCGCGAAGCCGGTGGACAGAACTGAGGCGAAGACGCTCGTTCCCTGTCCGTCGAGACCGTTCCGGCCGAAGACATTCTTGTAGAAATCCCAGGTCGTGGTCATGGCGCTCATGGCGTCCACACCGGCTGTCTGGCCGTTGGCGCCATTCTCCTGACCCCAGGAGGGGCCCCAGGGCTGCCCATCGCCCCAAGTGTTGGTGGGGTTGGACTGGAAGAGGTAGGTGTTCCAGGAGCTGACGCCGGAAGGGGAGTGTTGCTCCCACCAAACCTGGAGACCGGTCGCGCTCCAGCCTGAGCCATCCGGCGTGAAGTACTGGAGGTAGGGGTTCGGCAGCGTGCCACGCGAGGTGTCATAGAGCGCGTAGGTACCGTCCGCCATCTGGCTCGTGTTGAGCGTGACCGTGCCGCGGTAGTAACCGTTGCCGGTTCCCTGCACAGGTGTGGGAGCCGCGAGGTGCTGCGCGAGATCATTCACGCGCAGGATGTTGCCGGTGGTGCCATCAATGATGTAGACCAGTTCGTGGGCGCCATCCTGGTCGTTGTGGATGCTCGTCCTGACTTCATAGGCCCACACATAGGGCGCAGCCAGCCTGGCGTGGACCGTGAGTTTCCGGTCCAGGACGGGGTGGCCGGTCTTGATATCTGTCGTCGTGGCGAGTCCGCCAAGGTAGCGAGCCGGGAAGACCACGCGCTCGACTTCCGGCGCGACAGGCATAGGGCCTTTGGGTGCCAGATTGCGGAGTGCCGCTTCGATGGCCTGCTGGCCGCTGAGGCGGGGGCCAGCTTGGAGATCGATACCGGCCTTGAGGCCGTCCGTCAGGGTTTCGACCGCGCCATCCGGAAGCACATGGGCGAGGGCTTGGGTGCCCCAGACTCGGTACCCGTCATAGGTCTGGTTGAGGCGGACGATGGTCTGTCCCTGGTCGTTCGTGAAGGCGGAAAGGGTGGCGAATCCATCGCGGCTGCCAAGCCCCAGCTGGCTTTTCTGGCTGAGGAGGTTGGCGCGGGCATGGGCCACGCGAGCAGGCTGGAAAGAGGCTTGGCGGACTTGCTGGGCATGGCTAAGGGGCGGAGCGGTCCGGGCCGCCATGGGGACAGATCCCGCGGCCAATCCAAGGGCCAGGGCCGTCACTTGACGGAGGGGGGAGCGGTGCATGGGAACTCCTGGGAGCAAGGCGGATGGAATGGATCAGTTGGCGAGGAGTTGGCCGACGGCGATCGTGAAGTCCACGGGCTTCGCCTTGGCGGCCATCTCGACGGTGGGTGTGACCGAGAACGCGCCAATGTCCTCGGCGATGTACTTGGCCTTCACGACCGTGAGGGAGAGGGCAGAACCGGCACTTAGATGACCGGCCGGGTCGAGCTCAAGGGCGATCTGGCAGAGCGGAACGCCGGATTCCTTCGCCGTGGCGCGACGGTCCTTCTGGAAGATGCCGACCGTCAGCAGGTTGCCGGCCTTCACCCCACCCGCAAGGAGCACAGGCTCCAGGGGGTCGCCCGTGGCGGTCATGTTCTTCAGCTCGTAGACTCCCGTGTCGTGGATGGGGAAGTCGGTCACGCCGAGGTCCGGCACCGGATTGGCGGAGGGGAAGGTGCCGAAGTGGACGCCCGCAGGCGCCATGAGGTTGAACCCGGCGCCGCGGGTCATGAGCCCAGAGGGGCCCACAAGGTTGAGCACGATGCGCGTGGGTGTCGAGGAAGCATCCTTCACCAGGCGCCAGCCGGTCCCGGACGGATCGGTGTAGGCGAAGCTCGTGGCCGGAGTGGCCGGCGCGGCCGGAACGGTTCTGCCGGAGCCACCAGAGCCTCCGCCGCAGGCCATGGCGAGGCCCAGCACGAGACTGGAGAAGGGAAGGAGGAGTTTTCGCATGGGGAACCTGTGGATGAGAGCCTGTCCGCTGTTCCTACAGCAGACAGGCATGCGCGATTCGCCGTGAAGGCGTGTATCAGGAACGGGGCTGGAAAGAGCAAAGCTCGGGGGCTTGATGGCATTCATTCAACGACCGGTTTCATGATTGAAGAAAATGAATATAATTTATTTTTGAAAGTTCTTAAAAATAGTTAAGAATTTTAAAGAATTTTTAATTATATTTAATACACAGATAATATATTGTTCAATTTGCTTTCTTTATCTTGTGAGTTCGCAAATTACGCGTCCGAGCCTCTACATCAAATTGGAGTTGTGGCAGCAATTGGACGATTCTCTATAGGACGGGCGAGGCTTCCTTGCGAAGGCCGGACCCACGGGATTCCAGATATGAAGCACGTTCCTGACAATCAGACCCTCGTCCCCGGCATCGCTGAGGCGATACGGGACCAGATCTGCCGGGGCAATCTCCGGGCGGGAGAGGTGCTCCACCAGACGGAGCTCGCCAAGGATCTGGGGGTGAGCCCGGTTCCCTTGCGGGAGGCGTTGCGGCGCCTTGAATCGGAAGGGCTCGTGACCTTCCTGCCCTACCGCGGCACCATCGTCACTCCCGTGACGGCTTCAGAAGTCCATGAGATCCACATCGCTTCCGTGGCGCTGGAGGTGGCCCTTCTTCCCTACGCTATCCCGCGGCTGACGGAACGGGATTTCCAGAAGCTCTATGAACTCTGCGATGAACTGGCGCTGCAGAACGCGACCCCCGAGCGGGTAGCGCTCTTCTACCAGGTCCTGCTCCGCCCTGCGGGCATGCCGACCATCCTCCAGGCCATCGAGGGCCTTGTGTGGCGGTCGGTCCGCTTCTTTCCCCTCATCCAGGCGGTGCGGCATCAGAGCCGGGGCCTTCATCCCACTCGACGGGAGGTGGTCAAGGCTTGCGAGTCCGGCGATGTGACCCAGGCCGAGCGCGTTCTCACGGATTTCCTCCAGGTCCATACCAACGCGCTCCTCCAGCTCATGACGGAGCGTGAGCGCGATCCGGACCATAGGCACGAGGCGATCCGGTGATCCAGCCCGACGGCCCGACGCTGATCCCGGGAATAGCGGAAGCCATCTGCGACCGCATCCTTCGTGGCGCGCTGCGGGAGGGGGAGGTCATCCACCAGACGGAACTCGCCAAGGAGCTGGGCGTGAGCCCGGTGCCGCTGCGAGAGGCGCTGCGGCGCCTGGAAGCTGAGGGGCTCGTGACCTTCCTCCCGTACCGGGGCACCATCGTCACGCCGATCACGGCCCTCGAGATCCGCGAGGGTTTCGCCGCCGGAATCGCGCTCGGGCTGGTCATGCTTCCTGAAGCGCTCCCGAAGCTCAAGCCCGCTGATTTCGACACCCTGCGATCGCTCGCGGAAGCAATGGATGGAGGCGATGCCGGCCAGGAGGATGTGTTGCAGTTCTACACCCTCCTCCTCCAGCCCGCAGGCATGCCCTGGCTGCTGGACATGTTCCGCAAGATCATCATCCGCGGCATCCGCTTCTTCCCGCTCACCCAGGCCAACCGCCGCGAACACCAGCATGTGAAGCCGACGCGCCTGGAGCTGGTGGCGGCTTGCGAATCGGGCGACCAGGAGGCGGCGAAACGGGCTTTCACCGATTACCACCGGATCCGCTGCGAGGGGCTGGTGAAGGCCCACGCCCAGCGCGAGTGGTCGCCGTGAACCCGTTCATCGACAACCAGACGCTGGTGCCGGGAATCATGGAGGCCGTGCGCGGGCAGATCCTGCGCGGCGAGCTTCCCGCGGGCCAACGCCTCCGCCAGGCGGAGCTGGCCCAGTCGCTGCGCGTGAGCCCGGTCCCGCTCCGGGAGGCGCTGCGCGGGCTCGAGGCCGAAGGGCTCATCACCTTCCTCCCCTTCAAGGGCGCCATCGTCACGCCCGTGGCCATCGGGGAGATCCAGGAGATCCAGGAGCTCACGATGGCGCTGGAGCTGGCCCTCGTCCCCCTCGTCTTGCAGCGGCTCTCCAAGGATGATGTGCGACTGCTCCGCGCCTTGAGCAAGGAGCTGGATCAGGGCAGCCGCAGCCCGGAGACCGTCATCGAGTTCTACCGCGTCCTCTTCCAGCCCGCGGGCCGCCCCCAGATGCTCCGGATCATCGAGAGCATGATCTGGCGCACGGTGCGCTTCTTCCCCATCATGCAGGCCATCCGCGCCGACTTCCGCCGCGTGGCGCCAACCCGCGAGGCGATGATCGAGGCCTTCGAGGCGGGCGATCCGGTGGAGGCCAAGCGGGTGCTCCATGCTTTCCACCAGGTGCGGGTGGACGCCCTGGTGGCCGCCATGCGGGAGACGCGCTAGGGAAGATCGTCCGCGGGCGTTAAACTGGAAGGTCGCGCCTGAGTTCCTTTGAGGCCCGCGCGAGCCGATCCTCAGGGGTTCCATGATCGCGTTTTCAGATGTCAGCAAGCAGTACGGCAAGCAGGTGCTCTTCATCGACGCCAGCTTCCAGCTCAACCCCGGCGAGAAGGTGGGGCTCGTGGGCCCCAACGGCGCGGGCAAGTCCACGCTCTTCCGCATGATCATGGGTGAGGAGCACCCGGACGACGGCACTGTGAGCCTGCCGAAGAAACTCAGCATCGGCTACTTCCGGCAGGAGGTGGACGAGATGGCGGGCCGTCCCGTGCTGGACGAGGCGATCGCGGGCAGCGGGCGCCTGGGCGACCTCCACCACGAGCTGCTGGACCTGGAGAAGGCCATGTCCGATCCGGACACCGCGGACCTGGAGGCTGTGCTCGAGCGCTTCGGCCATGTGCAGGAGGAGTACCAGCACTCCGGCGGCTACGAGCTGGAGGCCCGCGCCAAGGCCTGCCTCGCCGGACTCGGGTTCACGGACGAGCAGATCGAAGGCGATGTGGGCGCCCTCTCGGGCGGATGGAAGATGCGCGTGTCCATGGCCAAGGTGCTGCTGGGCAACTTCGATGTGCTGCTCATGGACGAGCCTACCAACCACCTGGACATCGAGAGCATCCTCTGGCTGGAATCCTTCCTGAAGTCCGTCCCTTCATCGCTGCTCATGACGAGCCACGACAAGGACTTCATGAACCGCATCGTCACTAAGGTCATCGAGATCGATGGCGGCGACATCATCACCTACTCCGGCGATTACGATTTCTATGTGAAGGAGCGCGAGCAGCGCGAGGCCAACCAGGAGGCCGCCTACGCCCGCCAACAGGCCAAGCTCGCCAAGGAGCAGCGCTTCATCGAGCGCTTCTCCGCCCACGCGGCCAAGGCCGCCCAGGTGCAGAGCCGCGTGAAGGCCCTGGACAAGATCGAGCGCATCGAATTGCCGAAGAAGCGGAAATCCGTGAAGTGGGAGTTCCGCGCACCGGCCCGCTCAGGCGACGATGTGGCGATGCTGGAAGGCGTCTCCAAGCGCTATGGCAGCCGCCCTATTTACGATTCCTTCAACTTCCACATCCGCCGCGGCGAGCGCTGGTGCGTCATGGGCAAGAACGGCGCGGGCAAGTCCACGCTGCTGAAGATGATCTCCGGCGCGACCAAGCCGGACGGGGGGACGGTGAAATTGGGCGCCAGCCTCAAGATGGGCTACTTCTCCCAGCAGGCCCTAGATCTCCTCGACCCCGACCTCACGGTCATCGAGCAGATGCAGAAGGATTTCCCGCTGGAGGGGCTGGGCGTCCTCCGCAACATCCTGGGCGCCTTCCAGTTCTCCGGCGACGACATCGACAAGCGCATCCGCTCGCTCTCAGGTGGTGAGAAATCGCGGCTCGTGATGGCCCGCATGCTTTTCCACCCGCCCAATTTCCTCGTGCTGGACGAGCCCACGAACCACCTGGATCTCGCCACCAAGGAGATGCTCATCGAGGCGCTGAAGGACTTCGAGGGCACCATGCTCTTCGTGAGCCACGACCGCACCTTCCTCCGCGGCCTCGCCAACCGCGTGCTGGAGCTGGCGCCGGAGGACCATCCCTCGCCGCTGGCCTACCAGGGCTCCTACCTCGAATATGTCCAGAAGACTGGCCGCGAAGCGCCGGGCGTGCATAGCTGAAGACATTCACCACGAAGACACGAAGGACGCGAAGGTCACGAAGAAATACCTAGGCCGTGGGCTCGGCGGGTGCCGCTGTCCGCGCCCCGCCGAGGCGTGGTCCAATGGCCACAGTCTTGGCAAACCAGCTCTTTCCAACCCCTCGTTCACCCGGCAGCCGTGTTAGGTGGGATGGCCTTCTATCAACCGGTTCCCGGACCCAACGGCCGCTATTCTGGTTCACCGTCATGCCGAGTGATTTCCGTTCTCCTTCCAATTTCTCGCCGGCCATTGGGCTCAGCTAGTTCCGCCGTTCCTGAAGACTGCGGGTTCCCCGTGAACCTAGGTCGCACCGCACATCATCGCAACCAACAACACAAAGGAGAAACCCGTGAGCACACAAGTATTCATCACCCTCCCGGTCGCCGATCTCCCGAAGTCGATGGCCTTCTTCAAAGCGCTCGGCTTCTCGCACAACCCGCAGTTCAGTGACGGCACTACCGCGTGCATCGTCCTCAGCGACTCGGTTTCCGTCATGTTGGGTACGCACGCCAAGTTCCGCGAGTTCACGCCCAAGGCCATCTGCGACACGAGCAAGGCCGTCGAGGTTCTGCTCAATCTCAGTTGCGAGAGCCGTGAGCAGGTGGATGATCTCGTCGCCAAAGCGCTCGCCGCGGGCGGATCGACCTACGACAAGCCGGAGGATTTCGGCTTCATGTACACGCACAGCTTTGTCGACCCGGACGGCCATGGGTGGGGGGTCTTCCACATGAGCGCCATGCCGGAACAGCAGTGACCGGCGTGATTCAAGCACCGAGACCATGCGGCCTCCATTCCTTCACGCGCTCCGCGTAAGGGATTTCTTCGTGTCTTGGCGGTGAGGCCGTTCACCCGCCCGTCAGCCACGGCACGAGCTCGTCCTTGCGCGCCATGCCGTCCTTGTAGCCGAGGTCCATCAGCGCGCGGCAGTAGCCCTGGTCGAAGAGCAGGTAGGACAGCAGCTGGCCGCCGGCGGGGCCGCGGGCGCCGATGAGGCCGAAGAGCGTGCGCACGGTGCGGGGGAAGGCGTCCTTATGGGCCTCGACGATCTCGCGGATATCGGCGGACGGGACGACGACACGGGCGTCCACCAGCCGCAGCTCGGAGGCGTGGTTCCCGCCTACCTGCGCCACCGTGCGGTTGATGCGCTGGATGCGTTCAAGGTCCGTGTAGATGCCGTCCATGAAGAGGGAATCCAGCATGTAGCCGCCGATCTGGCCGAAGCTGGGATAGGGCTGGGGCAAGTCAGAGCGCTTGAGATTCGGATCTTCATTGCGCACGGCGATGATGAGGATGCGGTCCGCGCCCATATGGATGGCGGGCGAGATGGGGCTCGTCTGGCGCAGGGAACCGTCGCCGTGCCATTCACCGTCGATGCGCGCGGCCGGGAAGAGGATGGGCAGCGCGACCGAGGCCATCACATGCTCGGCGCTGAGGCGCGCCGGTTTCCCTTCGCGCCGCGTCCGCCGCCAGCCCGCGCAGTCCGCAGAGGCCTGGAAGTAAGTGACGGATTCCGCGCTCGTGAACCCGGCGGCCGTCACGGCGAGGCCCCTGAGCGACCCTGCTTCGATGGCCCGCTGCACCGCATCGAAATCCAACTCGTCTTCCAGCAACTCTCGAAGCGGCTGGTTGTTGAGAATGGACCGTACGCCCGCCCGGTCCAGGCCGCGTCCGAGGCCCGACACCCACCGGAGGCTATCGCCGAGGACCGTCCTGAGATCCGTGCGGTAGATCCGGTCCACCTTGAGGTTGCCCCACAGATCCGCGAGGCGCGCCACGCCTTCCCGGAAATCCTCCCCGTGCGTGGCGAGCTTGGCAGCGTTGATGGCGCCCGCCGAAACCCCCGAGATCACAGGGAAGGGCATCTTCACCGAGGGCGGCAGGGTCTCGGCCAACGCCTGCAGCACCCCTACCTGGTATGCAGCGCGCGCGCCTCCCCCTGGGAGGATGAGGCCGTTGAATCGTGGGGTCGCGGGGTCGGTCATAGCGGTAGGGATCCGGATCCCAGCTTAGAGGCTAAACGGCCTCCACTAGCCTTCGTAGTCCTCTCAACACCCTGTCGTGGTGAGGATCTTTCATGCGCGTCTTGCTCTTGGCCTTCGCTTGCGCGGCTTTCCTGTCCGCCCAAACCCCGAATCCGCCCCACCTCGCGATTCCGCGCTTGGCTGCCGCGCCCTCCATGGCTCGGGACGCGGACCTCTCCACTTGGGAGGGAGCGTTGAAGGTCAGCGACTTCGGCATGATCATGCCGGATGACAAAGGCGAGAACCGTTGGCCCACAGTCGCGCGTTTCGCGTGGGGGCCGGACGCGCTCTATGTCGCCGTGGAATGCGTGGATCCCGAGCCCTCCAAGGTGCGAGCGGCGCTCACCAAGCGCGACGACTTTAGCGGGGACCTGGATCTGGTGGGCCTCGACATCGACGCATCAGGCAAGGGTCTGAGCACCATCCGCCTCATCACCACGCCCCAGGGCGGACAGGACGATGCCATCGTGACGGACGCCACGGGCGAGAACTACGCCTACGACTGCCTCTGGGATTCCGTGGGCGTCCTCACACCCAGCGGTTTCGCGGTCAAGTTCCGCGTGCCCTACAGCAGCCTCCGCCGCAGGCCCGGCGACTGGGGCATGCGCATCCTACGCATCATTCCGCGCGAACGGCGTTACGGCATTTCGTGGCCGCGCATGAGCAAGGATATCCAGTGTGACATATGCCAGATGGCGAAGGTCTCCGGCGCGCCCGTGGACCAGCCCGGATCGCCCTTCCTGGTGATTCCCTCCGTCACCTACGCCCGCACTCTGGACGCGAGCGCGGACCCGGCGGCGCATGCGGATTCGCGCGCGCGGCTGGGCCTGGACCTGCGCTACTCGGGCAGTTCCGTCACGCTCGAAGGCACCTACCGCCCGGACTTCGCCACGGTGGACGCTGATGTGGACCCGTTGCAGATCAACAGCCGCTTCCGCGTCCTCTATCCCGAGCACCGGCCCTTCTTCCTGGAGGGCATGGAGCTGCTGGGCATCGGTGGCGCGCAGCAGCAGTTCTTCAGCCGCACCGTGCAGGAACCGCTCTACGGCGTCAAAGCCTCGGGCCAGTCCTCCTGGGCCAGCTGGACAGTGCTGACGGGCAAGGACCAGGAGGGCGGCCTGATCCTCGACACCAACGGCGGCGCAGGCGCGGACAGCCTGCCCACACGGGACACGGCGGCCGCGGCGCGCTTCAAGCTGGACGAGCGCGGTTCCGGCGTGTCCGTGCTGGGCACGGACAAGACCCTGCTGGGCGGCCCGGATGGCGCAGGCGGCCAGAGCGGGGGTCTCTATGTCGACAAGTGGCTCGGGCCGGAGTTCCATTTCATCAGCAGCGCCATCCGCTCCGTGTCGCATCTCCCCCAGGGCGATGGCACCACGCTCTCCCAGGGGGGGTCGGCCACCGCGCTGGAGCTCGATTGGAACACACGCAACTGGTTCGCATTCGCCTCCAGCCAAGCCACGAGCCCGGACCTCGTGCTTGTCTCCGGCTTCACGGATCTCAGCGGTTACCGGCGGCAGATGGCTCAATTCGGCTGGCAGGACAACTGGAACTCCGGCAGCTTTTCCCGCGCCAACGCGGATGTGCGCTGGCGCGATCTGAGCTGGTGGAACGGCCGGGCCTTCGACAAGGCTGTGGGGCTGGACGCTTACATCGAGACCGCCGGGCGTTGGGCCTGGAGCATCAACTGGGATGTGGCCGGGCGCACCTGGGCCAATGACCAGGTGACTTCCAACGCCACCTGGAGCTTCAATACGGCCTTGAGCTGGAAGCGTCTCAGCGCGGCCCAGTTCTTCGCTCAGGCCACCCGCGCCCGCACCATCGATCTGGCCTCGGGAGCGCCCGCGAGGCTCCATCTCGCGGGTTTCAATGTCAAGGGAGCCCTCGGTGATGTGGGCTACGCCTTCAACGCCCTGCAGGTGGAGCTGGACCGTGAATCCGACGACCTCCGCCTCATCCGCGCCCGGGAGCTGTCCACCACGGCCACCTGGCAGATGCCGCGCCATATCTACCTCAAGACCCAGGCCTTCGTGGTGCGCTACGACGGGAGCGAAGCGGACACCACCGACAAGTTCCTCAAGGGCTTCCTGGGCTGGCAGCCCAACGCCTTCACCAACGCCTACATCGGTTGGTCCGGCCAGCGCCGCCGCGACCCCATCGCCAACATCCCCGAGGAGCGTCTCGTGGAGCGCGGCCTCTTCGCGAAGTTCGCCTACGCGATCCAGTTCTAGGCGGCCGTTATCCTGGGGGGCGACGCGCGACCTGCCGCGTGGCCGCCCGGGAGCGCAATGAATCACGGCTTCACCTACACCGGGATCATCGGGACGCGGGATGAGGGTTCGTCTCTGCTGGACCATCTCGCGACGCGCTACGGCCATACACCAGCGACCGAGTGGCGCGAGCGGATCGAATCCGGTCTCGTCCTCATTGACGACCGCCCCGCCCGCGCGGATGCGCGACTCGCGCGGGGGCAACGGGTGGCCTGGGTCCGTCCACCCTGGGAGGAGCCCGAGGCGCCGCTGGCCTTCGCGGTGCTACACGAGGATGAAGATCTGATGGCCGTGGCCAAGCCTTCCGGCCTGCCCACGCAGCCCAATGGCGGTTTCCTCGAGCACACGCTGCTTCACCTCGTTCGCTGCCGCCATCCGAAGGCTTCACCCGTTCATCGCCTGGGCCGCGGCACTTCCGGCCTCGTGATGTTCAGCCTGAACACCAAAGCAAACAGCGCACTGTGCGAGACGCTGCGCCGACGCGAGGCCATCAAGATCTACCGCGCCCTTGTGCAGGGGCACCCCGCGCTCGACACCTTCACGGTGGACACACCCATCGGCCCCGTGCCCCACACCACGCTGGACATGGTCCACGCTGCCAACCCGGAGGGCCGGGCCGCGCGCAGCCATGTGCAGGTGCTCGAGCACCGCCAGACGGACTCGCTCGTGGAGGTCCGCATCGAGACGGGCCGTCCCCACCAGATCCGCATCCACATGGCGGCTTGCGGGCATCCCCTGGTGGGCGACCCGCTCTATGCGCCGGGCGGCGACATCAGGCCGGACACGAGCGCCCTCCCCGGCGACACGGGCTACCTGCTCCACGCGTTCCGGCTCGGCCTGTCCCATCCCCGCACGGGCGCTTGGCTCGATCTGGAATGTCAGCCTCCGCCGAAGTTGAGGTTCTAAGATCGGAGCATGGACCGATTCGACATCGTCATCATCGGCGCAGGCGCCAGCGGGGTCCTGACGGCCGCGCACCTGCACCATGCCTCGCCGGATTCGAGCGTCGCGCTCATGGACGCCGGGGCCCGGGCCGCGCGGGGACTGGCCTACGGGACGCCCTACGGCGCCCACCTGCTGAATGTGCCGGCGGGGAGGATGAGCGCCTTCGCCCATGATCCCGGGCATTTCACCGCGTGGTTGGAACGCGCCATTCCCGGGTCCGCGAACGGCGTCTTCGCGCCCCGCAGCAAGTACGGCGAATACCTCACGGAGGTCCTGGCGCAGACCTGCGCGCCACCCTCGCGGACGAGGCGGATCCCCGGCACGGTCGTGGGGCTCGTGCCTGGTCACGAGGACGGCACCTGGGAAGTCCATCTCCACGATGGCCATGTGGTGATGGCGCGCGCCGTGGTGCTGGCGCTGGGCAACCTGGCGCCCTCCGATCCGCTGCGCCTGGGCGCGGATGCGCCGGACGGCTACCTGCGCGACCCCTGGGGCCCGGGGGCGGCGCAGGGGCTTCCACCCCAGGCATCCATCCTCATCATCGGGACCGGGCTCACGATGGTGGATCTCCTGCTGGCCCTCCGCGCCGAAGGCCACAAAGGGATCGTGCACGCCGTTTCGCGCCGCGGCCTGCTGCCCCGCGCCCATGCGGGCTATGCGCAACGATCCATCGCGGCGCCCGCAGGCTTGACGCCCCGCGCCGCGCTGCGGTGGGTCCGCCGGGAGATCGCCGCGGCCGAGGCCGAGGGGGACGATTGGCGATCAGTCATTGATGGCCTCCGGGCCTCTACCCAGGATCTCTGGGCCTCCTGGACCACCGCGCAACGGAGTTCCTTCCTCCGCCACGCCCGGGCTTACTGGGATGTCCATCGGCACCGCACGGCGCCCGAGGTGGGCTCGCAGGTGGAGGCGTTGCTCGCGTCCGGCGTGTTGCAGGTCCACGCAGGCCACATCCGGTCTCTGCGGGACGCGACAGACGGCATGGAGGTGCAGTGGACCTCGCGGGCGGACGGGAAGCTCCACACCCTGCAGGTCGCCCGGGTCATCAACTGCACGGGCCCGGCCTCCGACTATGGCTCCCTGGACCAACCCCTCGTGTCGCAGCTGCGCCGGGCCGGATGGCTGGTGCCGGACGCCCTGCGCCTGGGCGTGGAGACGGATGGGGATGGCCGCCTCGTGGGGAAGGGCGGTCAACCCGTGCCCGGCCTCTTCACCCTCGGCCCCCTGCGCCGCGCCTCACTCTGGGAATCCACCGCCATCCCTGAGATCCGCGGCCAAGCCGCCGCGTTGGCGGCACTGCTCGGGGGCTGAACCCATGATATGATCATTCGGTACTTTCGGACTTTGACCGAATGATTGACGCCGTTGACCAGAAAATTATGGCGATCCTTCAGGACGCCGGCCGGACCTCCCACGCGGAGATCGGGCGGAGCCTCGGCATGGCGGCCTCGGCGATCTTCGAGCGGGTGAAGAAGCTGGAGGAGCGCGGTTTCATCCGCGGCTACGCGGCGCTCATCTCTCCGGAGGCAGTAGACCTTGGCCTGCTGGCCTTCCTCTCTGTCCGCACGGAGGATCCCGTGGGCGGTGACACCACAGCCCGCGCGCTGGCAAAGCGCCCCGAGATCCTCGAAGTCCACCATGTGGCGGGCGAAGACTGCTACCTCGCCAAGGTCCGCGTGAAGGACACCGCCGCGCTGTCCCGGCTCATGAAGGAGGTCGGCGCCATCAAGGGCGTCCGCGCCACCCGCACCACCGTCGTCCTCGAGACCACCAAGGAGGCCGCGAGCCTCCCGATCCTCGTTTCAAAGCACAAGAAGGAGAAGGCATGACCCTCAAGCGCGTCATCGTCATGGGCCTCGGCAAGGTCGGCACCCTCGTGGCCACTCTGCTGCACGAATCCGATTTCCAGGTGACGGGCCTCGACGCCATCGAGCGCAAGGGCCTGCCCTTCGCCACGAAGGTGGTGGACCTCAACGATCCCGCTTCCCTGCGGCCCCTGCTCAAGGACGCGGACGCGCTGGTGTCGTGCCTCCCCTTCCACCTGAACATCGCCCTCAGCACCGAAGCCGCCGCGGCGGGCATCCACTACTTCGACCTCACGGAGGATGTGCCCACCACCCAGCACATCCGCAAATTGGCGGAGACCAGCAAGGGCCTCATGGCGCCCCAGTGCGGCCTGGCGCCAGGCTTCATCGGCATCGTGGGCGCGCACCTCGCCAAGGGCTTCGACTCCCTGCGCTCCATCGAGCTGAAGGTGGGCGCGCTGCCCAAGCACCCCCGGGGCAAGCTGGGCTACGCCTTCAACTGGAGCCCTGAAGGTGTCATCAACGAGTACATCAACGACTGCGAAGTGATCCGCGGCGGCGTGGCCCAGATGGTGCCCGCGCTGGAAGGCTACGAGATCGTGAACATCAACGGCCTCCAACTCGAAGCCGCGACGACCTCCGGCGGCCTGGGCACCATGTGCGGGACCTACGAAGGCAAGGTGCGCGACCTACACTACAAGACCATGCGCTACCTGGGCCACTTCGAGCAGATCAAGTTCCTCTTCCAGGAGCTGCGCCTCCAGGAGGACCGCGACCTGCTGGGCAAGATCCTGAAAAACGCCCTGCCGCCCACGGCCGAGGACTATGTCTTTGTCCATGCTGCGGTGGAGGGCTGGAAGAACGGCCAGCTGGCCCGCGAGGAGTTCGTCCGCGCCTACCCCGAGATGCAGGTGGCTGGCGCCGAGTGGCGGGCCATCAGCTGGACCACCGCCGCCAGCATCGCCGCCGTCGTCGAGATGGTCCGGGACGGCAAGCTGCCCCAGAAGGGCTTCCTCAAGCAGGAGGAGATCCCCTTCGACGCCTTCCTGGCCACGAAGAACGGGGCCTATTATCTGACGGGCGAGAACCGATAAATTCGCTGGCAGGGCCCTGGACCCGGCGATACGCTGGTTCATTGCGTTGAGGAGGAGCCCCATGGCTCACGAAGGCCACGAGCACGGACCGGATTGCGATCACGACCACGAGGAGCACGATTTCGAGATCGAAGTCGTGGAGCTCGAAGACGAGAGCGGCGAGAAGGAAGAGTTCGCCATCCTCGAAGAGCTGGACTTCGAGTCCCGCCACTTCTGCATCCTGGCCCCCCTCGCCGAGGTGCAGGCCCAGAGCGAGGGCGAGGAAGTGGACCTCTCCATCGAGATCTTCGAGGTGAAGGACGAGATGTTCTCGCCCCTGGAGGACGAGGCCATGGCCACGCGCCTCATGAAGCACCTGGACGACCAGGCCGCCAAGCTGGCCGAGAATGAGGAAGAAGAGGACTGAGCTTCCCTGATCCCGATCCGAAGGGCCCCGTGAGGGGCCCTTCGGTTTCCTGGAAGCCTTATGCTTGAGCCATGTCGCAGCTCTGGGTGGATCCCTTCTCCGGCCTTTCGGGCGATCTCTGGGTGGCGGCCTTCGCCGCGCTGGGCGTGCCGGAGGCCGAGCTCAAGGCGACCTTGCGCAAGCTCCCTTTCGAGGATCTGGACCTGCGCCTGGAACCCGCCCTGCGCTGCGGGCTGGAGGGCCTGCGCGCCAAGATCGTCATCGGCGGGCGGGTGGACGAGGGCTCAGACCTCTCCCACGTCGAGCTCCCCGCCGGCGCCAAGCGCGTGGCCTCGCGCCGCACCGTGGGCGGCCACCAGCACGGCCTCTCCTGGAAGGAGGTGGACACACTCCTGGCCAAACATTTGGAGGGCCGCGTCTCCCATTTGGCCAGGGCGGCCTTCGAGGCCCTGGGCCGGTCTGAAGCCAAGGTCCACGGCATGCCGATTGAAGAGATCCACTTCCATGAAGTGGGCCTGAAGGATTCCATCGCGGACATGGCGTTGGCTGCGGCCGGATTCGTGAGCTTGGGCGAACCGGAGATCTGGATGGGCCCTATCGCCACGGGCAAGGGCACGGTGAAGATGGCACACGGCCTCTATCCGATTCCAGGCCCCGCGACCCACTATCTGCTCGAAGGCTTCGAGACCCGGCCCGGCGTGGCGCCCGAAGGCAAGGAGCTCTGCACGCCCACGGGCGCGGCGTTGGCCTCGGTTTTCACCGCGCGCCGCCGCGCGCCAGAGCGTTTCGTCTCCGAACGCGTGGCCTATGCCTGCGGCGGATGGGACTTCAAGGACTCACCCAATGCGCTGCGGCTCGTCTGGGGCCAGGCCCCCGAGGGCGCGCAGGGCCTTGTGCAGATCGAGACCAATGTGGACGACGCCACGCCGCAGCAGGTGGCTTTCACGCAGGAACGCCTGTTGGAGGCGGGCGCGGTTGATGTGTGGGTGACACCCGCCACCTTCAAGAAGGGCCGCAGCGGCTGGATCGTCTCGGCCCTTGCGCCCGCGGGCAAGGTGGAAACAGTGCAGCAGCGCATCGCCGCGGAGCTGCCCACCCTGGGCATCCGCAGCTGGCCCGTGCATCGCACCGAAGCGGGGCGGCGGTTTCTGGATGCCCTCGTGGACAGCACCCGCGTGCCGGTAAAGGAGGGCATCTGGCCCCACGGCGCCACCCGCCAGCCGGAGTATGAAGACGCCGCCGCCCTCGCGCGGAAGAGCGGCCTGCCGCTGCGGGCCGTGCAGGACGAAGCTCTGAAGGATGCGGAGCGCAAGGACGGCGATGCTTCCTGAAGTCCTCCGCTTCGATGGGCGCGTCCTGTTTCTCAGTGAGGACGCAAGAGCCGTCGCGCGCCAGCTCGCGGGTGAGGACATCAGCCTCGCCGAGGCAGGTCCGCTCCGTGACCAGATCAGCACGGACGAGATCACGCCCGCATTCATCTGCTACCACTTCGACGAGAAGCTGGGCGGCTTTCCCTACTTGGGTCTGAAATGCGGCGAGGCCTTCCCGTGCAAGGAAGGGCTCGTGAAGGCGGGCGGATTCGCGGTGAGCGTCTCCGGCAAGCGGCGAGGCAAGGGCTCCAGCCGCGAGGCGTCGCCTTACGCCGAGCTTTGCGCGGGCATCCGGCTCGTCATCGCTGAAAGCTTCGAGCGCATCTACCGCCAGAACTGCCAGAACCTGGGCCTCCTCACGAGCACGGACTTCGGGCTCATCGAACGCATCCGGCGAGGCGAGGCCATCCCGCTGCACGAATTCACGGAGGGCCTCGATCCTGTCACGGCGGAGATCGTGAGGCAGGGCGGGCTCTTCGCGTTCAACGAAGCCCGAATGAAGGGTGAAGTGGTGGTGCCCGTCCCGCAGCACGCGTCGCGGCCCATGACCTACGCCGAGAAGATTCTGGCCCGCCATGCGAGCCATGGAACCGTGATGCCCGGCGATGGCCTTTTCGTGAAAGCCGATTGGCGCTTCAGCCACGAGTATGTGACGCCCATGGCGGCGACCTTCCTCAAAGCCGCGCGGGGTGCGGGCGCAAGGGTGAAGGAGCCTGCTTCCGTTCTGGCCTTCCGCGACCACCTCACCTTCCTGCACCACAGCATGAAGGCCGAGCACCGCGCCATGGGCTTGTTGGAAGTGGCGCAGAGCCTCAAGGGGTTCCAGGAGGCCTTCTGCGCCGAGCAGGGCATCCGGCTCCACGGCGAACTGCCAGATGGCAGCGGCTCCGAGGGCATCTGCCACTCCATCATGGCGGAGCGCTACGCGCTTCCGGGCCAGGTGGTCGTGGGCACGGACAGCCACACGCCCCATGCGGGCGCCCTGGGCTGCCTGGCTTTCGGCGTGGGCACCACGGACATCGCCAACGCCTGGGTGACGGGCGATGTGCGCGTCACGGCGCCGCCCGCGCTGCGCGTGGTGCTGGAGGGTGTGTTGCGCCCCGGTGTCAGCGCCAAGGATCTCGTGCTGCACCTGCTGGCCCAGCCCCTCATCCGGGATGGCGGCGCCATCGGCCATGTCATCGAGTACCAGGGCGGCGCATTGGCGGAGCTCGACACGGACGAGCGCGCCACGCTCACGAACATGGCCGCGGAGATCGGTGGCTTCACGGGGCTGATCGCGCCGGATGCGGAGACGGTCCGCTTCGTGAAGGAGCGCCGGGTCGTGGACATCATCCTCGAAGATTGGATGCGGTCGGACGAAAACGCGGCCTACGCGGCCACGATCCGGGTGGACTGCGCCAGCGTGGAGCCCATGCTGGCGCGGCCCGGCGACCCCGGGAACGGCGTGATGCTCTCGGCGCTGGGCGGGGACATCGCCATTGACATCGCTTACCTCGGCAGCTGCACCGGCGGCAAGCGCGAGGATCTGCGCCGGGCCTTCGAAGTGGTGGACGCCGCCCGCCGCGAAGGGCGCCGCGTGCCGGAGCGCGTGAAGTTCTTCGTCCAGTGCGGCAGCGAGGATGTGCGGCGCTTCGCGGCGGAGCGGGGCTGGATCGCGGCCTTCGAGGCCGTGGGCGCCACCGTGCTGGGCAGCTCTTGCGGCGCCTGCATCAACGCCGGCCCCGGCGTCAGCGAGCGCGCGGACCAGGTGACCATCTCCGCCATCAACCGCAACTTCCCCGGCCGCAGCGGCCCCGGCCAGATGTGGCTCGCCAGCCCCGCGACCGTGGCCGCCAGCGCGCTGGCAGGGAAGATATGCGGAACCACCGATGGACAGCGATAAGCATCGAGAACGGTTCATTGGTGTCCATCCCTTCCATCGGTGGTTTCATAGCTGAATGACCGACCTCCCCACCACCCTCCGCGCCGTCATGGCCCGTCTCCGGGACCCGGAGGGGGGCTGTCCTTGGGATCTGAAGCAGGATCACCAGACGCTGGCGAAGTACCTGCGGGAGGAGGCAGCGGAGGTGCTGGACGCGCTCGCGGTCCACACGCCGGGCGAGGCGGTGTCGGAGGCGCATCTCAAGGAGGAGCTGGGCGATCTCTGGCTGCAGGTGGTCTTCCAGGCGCAGCTGGCTTCGGAGCGAGGCGCCTTCGATCTGGAGGGGGTGGAGCGAACCATCGTGGACAAGCTGGTGCGCCGCCATCCTCATGTGTTCGGGGATGTGGAAGTGGACAGTGCGGAAGGCGTCCTCATGAACTGGGAGGCCATCAAGGCGGAGGAGCGCGCAGCGAAGGGGCAGACGGCGGAACGGCGGCTGCTGGAGGGACTGGCCGCGAACCTCTCGCCCATCGAGGAGGCCATGGAGATCGGCCGCCGTTGCGCCAAGGTGGGCTTCGAGTGGCCGGACCTGGATGGCGTGATGGACAAGGTGGGGGAGGAGCTGGACGAGCTGCGGGCCGAATCCGAACCGGGCAGGGTGGAAGAGGAATTCGGCGACCTGCTCTTCAGCCTCATCCAGTGGGCGCGCTACAAGGGCCTCGACCCAGACTGGGCCCTGCGCCGCCAGATGGCGCGCTTCAAGGGCCGCTTCGAGAGGGTGGAGGACGATGCCCGCGCCGCCGGAGGCTGGGAGCACCGCAGTCTCGACCAGATGGAAGCCGCCTGGCAGGCAGCGAAGAAGCAGGGCGCATGACCGAGCTTCCCTTCTACATCGTCACGCTGACGCACGCGACCTGGGACGCGGCGCGGGCTTGCGCCCGGGCGCTGCCGGATGACGCGTTGCCAGAGCTGCGCCTGGACCTCTTCCCGGATAGCGATGCAGCCTCACTCGTGCGCGGCTTGGGGGGGCGCTGTCTTGTCACGAACCGCCGCGTCTCCGAAGGCGGGTGTGCCGTGGATGAAACCGCGCGCTTGGATCGCCTCCGCGCCGCCGTAGAGGGGGGCGCGGCATGGGTGGACCTGGAGTGGGAGCTGCCGCTGCCGGCCTGGCTGGATCGCGGGCGCGCGAAGGTGCTGCGCAGCGTCCATGTGGCACCGGGCGTCTTCGACCTGGATGAGCGCCTGGAGCAGTTGCCGGAGGGCGATGCCTTCAAGTGGGTGGGCCATGCGGTGCGGCTCGCGGACAACGCGAAGGTGAAGCCGTCGTTTGGTCGAGGCCTCGCGCTCTCGGCGTTCCTCATGGGGCCGAAGGGCCTGCCCAGCCGTTGCCTGCAGAGGGCCTGGGGTGGCGCCTTCACCTACGCTGCGCCGGATGACGCGGTCCCCGCGGCGCCGGGGCAGGTGGCCTTGAGCGCGATGCGCGCCTGGGGCTGCGCGGAGCTCGCGTCCGGCGCCCCGCTCATGGGCGTGCTGGGCTCGCCGGTGGTGCACTCGAAAGGGCCGGCCTTCCACAACCCGCGCCTGCGGGGCAGGGCGCTCTACCTGCCCTTGGATTGCGCGGACGCCGATGAAGCCGTGGAAGCTTTGGAGGCGCTGGCCATTCCCTGCGCCAGCATCACGGCGCCCTTGAAGGACACGCTACCTGTGAAGCTGGGTCTGCGGGGACCGCTCAATACGATCTGGCGAGAAGCTGGCGCTTGGTGCGGGGCCAACACGGATGCGGACGCGCTGCGGGACGCGCTTCTGTCGAAGCCCAAAGGGACAGTCCTGCTGCTGGGATCCGGCGGCGTCGCGGAGACGAGCCGGGCGGTGCTGGAGGAGCTGGGTTGCACCGTGCTCCAGACAAGCCGCGCATCAACGCCAAGCGCCGCTTCCATCACGCAGGCCGCGCCCATCGGCGCCATCCAGGCCACGAGTCTCGGCATGGCGGCCGGTGATCCGCTGCCCTTCCCGGAACTGCTGGATGCCGCGCGGCCCTCCCTGCGCTGGGCCGTGGAGTGGGTCTACAAGGAGCGCACCGCCTTCGCGGGCTGGGCCGCTGACCTGGATCTCGTGGGCGGCGCTCCGCTCTTCGAATCCCAGGCTGAAGCGCAATCCCGCATCTTCCTGGCTGCGATCCGATAGCCTTAAGGCCTCATGGACCTCCTCCTCGTCGAAGACAAGGACAGCTTCCGCGATCTGCTGGTGAAGGCGCTGGCGGGATCGGACTGGTCCGTCACAGCTACGGGCGATCCGCGAGAGGCGCTAGAGCGCCTGGAGTCGCAGCCCTTCCCGGTGCTGGTGACGGACCTGCGCCTGCCGGAGATGAGCGGGCTGGAGCTCATCCGCTGCGCCAAGCGCCTGAGGCCGGAGCTGCGGGCCGTGCTCATGAGCGCCTTCGGCGAGCCCAAGGACATCGTGGAGGCCATGAAGCTGGGCACGGATGATTTCCTGCCCAAGCCCTTCGACCTGGATGCCTTCCTCGCGCTGCTGGAGCGGCTCCGGGCCCTGGCTGGCGCGCCACCGCCACCTGCCGACGAACCCTGGATCGCCCTCAGCCCCGCCATGCGCGCCTTGGAAGCGGGCCTTCGCCGCGCGGCGGAGACGGACCATCCCGTCCTCTTCACGGGCCTGCGGGGCGCGGGGAAGAGCCGCGCGGCGCGACGGCTCCACACGCTGCGGCGGCCCGGCGCGCCCTTCAAGCTGCTACGTCCGGCCGATCTCGCGGAGGGCTGCCCCGACGCGCTGCTGAAGCTGCTGCACGGCGGCAGCCTCCACATCGCGGACCTGGATGCGCTCTCGCTGACGCAGGCCGATGGTCTCGCGAAGGCGATGGAATCCGGAGCAGGACGCGCCATCGACTGGAGCGGCGCGGCCACTTCGGTGGAGGCGCTGCCCGAACCGCTGCGCCACCGCATGGGCGTCCTCTCGCTGGCGGTGCCTTCCCTGTCGGAGCGGCGCGAGGACCGGCTGCCCCTCTTCCAGGCTTTCCTGGCGCGGGCCGCCTCCGCTTCCGGCCGAGCCATTCCCGTGGTGGACCGGGGCCTGGAGAAGGCGCTATTGGCTCACGCCTTCCCAGGCGAGGCGCGGGAGCTGGAGTTGGCCGCCGTGCGGACCCTGCTGATCAACGAGGGGCCCATCGTGAAGCGGCTGCCGGATCTCGCTGCGGGGACGGAGGCTTTCTTCCTCCCAGCCCCGCCGCGGGGCCCGCTGGAAGCCATGGAGGAGGGCCTGCTGGATGCCGGGCGCCCCCACCTCCTGCGCCGGGCCCTGCAGGACGCGGGCGGGGACCTGCCCAGGGCGGCGGAGGCCCTGGGCCTCACGGTGCGGGTCCTGGCGCAGCGCTTGCGGGACGCGGGTGTCCCGCTGGAGGATGAAGGCACACCATGATCGATCCCGCCCTCGCCCTTCCCCCCGTCGTCTCGAACCCGAGGCCCGCGACGCTCGCGAGCATGGCGGCGCTGCAGCGGGTCGTGGTGGGCAAGGAGGTCCAGGTCCGCCGCGCCCTTGCCACGCTGCTCTCCGGCGGCCACCTGCTGCTCGAAGACTTGCCTGGCGTGGGCAAGACGACGCTGGCCAAGGGCCTGGCCCGCATCCTGGGCGGCTCCTTCCAGCGCGTGCAGGGCACGAACGATCTGTTGCCCTCGGACCTGCTGGGCGTGCATCTCTGGGACGCGCCAGCGCAGTCCTTCCGGTTCCAGCCCGGGCCGGTGTTCTGCAATGTGCTGCTCATGGACGAGCTCAACCGCATCGGCCCCAAGACTCAGAGCGCGCTGCTCGAGGTGATGGTGGAGGGGCAGGTGACGCTGGACCGCCAGACGCTTCCGCTGCCGGATCCCTTCTTCGTGCTGGCCACGCAGAACCCGCTGGATCACGCGGGCACCTTTCCCCTGCCGGAGAGCCAGCTGGACCGTTTCTCCTGCGTGCTGCACCTGGGTTACCCCGAGCGAGCCGCCGAACGCAAAGTGCTCACGGGCGAAGCTGGCGCGGAGCGGGTCGAGCAGCTTGTTCCCAGCCTGGACATGGACGGCTGGCGCGCCGCGCGCCGAGCTGTGAAGGCCGTGCAGCTCAACGACGCGCTATTGGAGTACGCGGAGCGCGTGGTGGCGAAGCTCCGCGCCGAAGGCGCCTTCTGCTCCACCCGGGCCTTCCGCCACTGGCTCGCGATCTCGCAGGCCGAGGCCTGGCTGGCGGGCCGCGACTTCGTCACGCCCGATGACCTCCAGGCCACCTTCGCCGATGTGATGGCGCATCGCGGCAGCCTGGACGACCGCCGCCTGCTGCGCCAGGAACGGCGCGACCATCTGGGCAAGGTGCTCACGGGGACGCCCGTGGGCTGGAAGCCATGAATGATGATGAAGGTAACTCCGCGGCGCCTGCGCCAGAGGAACCCCGGTCCCTCGGGAGCCTGCTGAGGCAGTCGCGGGAAGCGCTGGACCTCAGCCGCGAACAGCTCGCCACGGAGCTGAAGCTGCCCGTGCGCCTGCTGGCCGCCATCGAGTCCGATGATTGGGACGCCGTGCCGCCGGGGCGGGAGCGGCCCCTCGCGCGGCAGCTGGCCGCGCGGCTCCGCATGGACCTCGACCATCATCCGGATGCGCTGGGTCTCGTGCCTGGCGGCGCCCAGGATGCCCAGAGCGATCCCCGGCTGGAACGCCTGGAGCGGGGCGCCATGGTGGCGCTCGGTCTCGGCTCCGTGGCGCTGCTGGCCTGGCTCGTCATCCCTGGTCCCAGCCTGCGCGGGCGCGGCAACGCCGCGTGGCTGGACATCACGCCACAACGGATGGTGCCGCCTCCGCCGCCGAAGGCCGATGGTCCCAATCCGGTGCTGGGCGAGCTGCTGCCGGAAGCGCCTATCACGG
Organism: Holophagaceae bacterium; assembly: GCA_035687325.1. Lineage (GTDB taxonomy): Bacteria > Acidobacteriota > Holophagae > Holophagales > Holophagaceae > JAFDVN01. The sequence goes on along the minus strand of DASRXV010000090.1, from coordinate 1,317 downwards.
CCGAAGGCATCCTCGTGAGCCTGCGCGCCCAGGATGTCTGCGACGCCGAGGCCGTGGGGGCCGACGGCGTGAAGCTGGCGCGGTCGCTCCAGGTCTCCGACCCTTGGAAGCTCCGCGTGAAGGCGCCCTTCCAGTTGAACCTCTCCAATGCGGGCGTGGTCCAGGTGGAGGTGGCCGGCAAGCCCGTGGCCACGGGCGCGAGCGTGGGGCAACCCTGGAGCGGCCGTTTCGACGAGAATGGAGTCTGGCGCCGCCCGCGGCCCATGCCTGTCCCGGCGGAGCCGCTCACGCAGGAACCGGCCCCCGAACAGCCGCCGCCTCCGCCAGAAGAACCGGCGCGGGAGCCCGATGGCGCCCGGCCCGAAGCGAATCCCTGACATGACCCTGGAGTGACTTTGCATCCGATCGTCGAGCGGTACCTCGCCAACCAGCTGCCCGAGCCCATGGCGATGGCCCTCCTGGGCGGCAGCCTTCCCGTGCCGCCGGCGGACTTCATCCAGGCCCAGGCCCAGGCGGTGCTGAGCGTCTCGCCGCTGGCGGAACGCGCGCTCCAGAGCTTCCAGTCCATGCCCGAGTCCGTGGTCCACGGCCTGCTCCTGGAGCGCGTCCAGCCCCCCGCGCCGCTGGAGCTGGTGCTCCGTTTCCGCCGCGAGATGCCCGTCCTCGAAACGGCGCTCCTCCATCCCGATCTCACGGCCGAGATCGTGGAGCGCTCCATCCCCGACCTGCCCGGCCCTGCCCTGGACATCATCTCCAACAACCAGGTGCTGTGGCTTCAGCGCCCCGTGATCCTGGACCTGCTGGAACTGCACCCCGCCGCCGACTACAACCTCAAGCGGCGCATCAACGAGTTCCGCTTCGAAGTTCTCAAGCTCGTCCCCGAGGAGGTCAAGAAGGACCGGCTGGAGATCCTCGACGAAGTCGAGGCGGGCAAGCTGGACAAGGCCTGGGCCTCTTTGCCGTTGCCCAAGGACGAGACGGCGGAGGAGCGCGAGGCCGTGGCGCCGGATGTCGTCCCGCTGGACCCCGAGGCTGTCGTCCAGGCCATCAAGGACTTCGAGGGTGAGGAGGTCAACCTCTCGGTGGCCAAGCGCATCGCCCGGTTGAAGACCAACCAGAAGATCATGCTGGCCATCAAGGGAGGCAAGGAGGAGCGCACCATCCTCATCCGGGAGGCCAACCGCCTCATCCAGGAGAATGTGATGCGCAACGGCCGCATCACGGAGGGCGAGGTCGCCTTCATCGCCAACATGCGCACCATCAACGACGGCGTGCTGCGGATCATCACCATGAACCGCGAGTGGATGAAGAAGTACA
>DASRXV010000089.1:0-26212 GCA_035687325.1 Holophagaceae bacterium | reverse complement strand
CCAGCGTGGGCGCGGTCAGCACGGTGCTCATGGGGCCTCCTTCTATGCGTGTTTGGTGCGGGGGCGGGACGAGTGGATCAGGTGACCGAGGCGGGCGATGCCCTCCCGGGTGACGGCCGGATCGTGGGTGGAGAAGTTGAGGCGCAGACAGTCGGCCCCGCGCCCATCGGCGAAGAAAAGCGGACCGGGCGCGAAACCGAGGCCGTTCCGCAGCGCCTCTTTGTGGAGATCGAGCGCGGAGGCGTCCTCCGGCAGCACGACCCAGAGATGCATGCCGCCCTTGGGCTCCGTGGCTTGCGTGCCTTCGGGGAAGTGCGCGTGGATGGCCTCGAGCATGGCGTCGCGCCGGGCCTTCAAGGCGCGGCGCAGCCGCGTCACATGCTGGTGGAAGCCGCCCGTGTCCAGGAAGCGCGCCACGACAGCCTGGCTCAGCGTGGGCAGCGCGATGGAATGGACTTCCTGCAGGGGCGCGAGGCGGTCCAGCACGGCTTGCGGCGCGATGGCGTAGCCGAGGCGGAGGCCCGCGGCGAGGCTCTTGGAGAAGGTGCCGAGATGGATCACATGCTCGGCGCCCTCCATGCGCCGGAAGCCTGGGATGGGCGAGCCGGCGAAGCGGAGGTCGCCGTAGGAATCGTCCTCGATGAGCGTGACGCCGTGGGCGCGGGCCAAGGAAAGGATGCGCTCGCGGCGCGCCTTGGAGAGCGTCATGCCCGTGGGGTTGTGGAAGCTGGGAACGACGACGAGGAGCTTGGCCTCGCTGCGCTGCAGGACGGAGGCGAGGCGATCGGGGTCGAGGCCTTGGCGGTCCACGGGCACGGGCAGAGGCACACGGCCCAGCGCGCGGAGCAGCGCCAGCAGACCCAGGTAGCAGGGGCTCTCTACGATGACCGTGTCGCCCGGCACCGTAAGCGCTTCCACCGCCAAGGCGAGGCCCGATTGGGCCCCGGGGATGGCGCGGATCCCCCAGCCTTCGGCAAGCGGCGCGCCCTCGGCCTCCAGCCAACGGCGGACCGCGTCGAGGTAGGGGGCGTGGCCCGCGGTCTCCGCATAGGTCCAGGCCTCGGGTCCTAGCTCCCGCATCATCTGGCGCGTGAGCCGCGCGAGAGCCTCGCCAGGCAGCAGATCCTCCGGCGGGAACCCGGCGGAGAAGCTCACAAGGTGGCGGTCCTGTTGGCGGCCGAGCGTCTCGCCCAGCCAAGGCCCCAGCTGGTCCTCGCGGACTCGGGCGGCGGAACCTTCAAAGGGGAAGGCCGTCTCTTCCTTCGGCATGAGGGGCACAGCCAAGGGCGGTTCCGGCAGTCGCTCGGCCACGAAGCTGCCCCGGCCCTGCACCGTCGTGATCCACCCCGTGCGCTTGAGGCCCGCCAAGGCCTTCAACACCGTGAGGCGGTGGACGGCGAAGCGCGCCGCCAGGTCCGGCACGGCGGGCAGCCGCGTTCCCGGCCGCCAATCGCCGCGCTGGATCAGTCCCCGCAGCCGCCGCTGCAACTGGAGGTAAAGGGGGCTCGGGGCCCCAGGATCCAGACGGGTGTCGGGGGTCATGACCCTCCCAGGATGGACCCGGAAAGCCCGGGATCCAGCCAATTCATCCCCATTTTACAGAAGAGCGCAGACCGCCCCCAGAAGCAGGGTCGTTCCAGCCTGGATCAGACGGCCATAGACCGATCAGGTCCTCATATCTCCAGCAATCCGGCAACCTCGCGCCGCAGATCCTGGATGCCCATGCCTTTGTCGGCGCTCACCCAGGCAATGTCCTCGGGCATGAGGTGCAGGACCTTGGCCACATCCCGGCGCTGGGCCAGTTGCCGGCTGGGCTTCACCTTGTCGGCCTTGGTGGCGACGATGCGAAGGGGAAGATCCTGGGTCTGAAGCCATTCGATGGTCTGATGGTCCAGCTTGGTGGGGCCAACCTCCGCGTCCACCAGCACGAAGACCATGCGCAGGGAGGCTCGGCCCGTCAGGTAGCCGCCGATCATCTCCTCCCACTTGGCCTTCTCCGCCACGGGTCCCGTGGCAAAGCCGTAGCCGGGCAGGTCCACCACCCAGCGGTCCGGCCCCGTGAGGAACACATTGATGAGCCGCGTGCGCCCTGGCGTCTTGGAGACACGAGCCAACTGCCGGTGGTTCGCCAGCGCGTTCAGCAAGGAGGACTTCCCCACATTGGAGCGGCCCACAAAGGCCACCTCCGCGTGGCAGACGCCCAGCTGCTTCACATCGGAAGCGGAGGTGACGAAGCGGAGGTCGTGAAGGGGTTGGGCCATGGGTCAATCCAATGTCGGGAGGCTGCGAAGCAATTCAGCTAAGGCGTCTTCTTCGATGTGGCCTTGCGCCGCGCGCAGCGTCGCGTCTTCCAGGATGGCTTCGTTGGTCTCAAGCAGGATTCCGTTGAGGGCAAGGAAGGCGATGGCGGAAGCTGCGGAAGCACGCTTATTGCCATCCACGAAGGTATGATTGCGCGACAGGTGGATGAGCAGGACAGCAGCGAGGTCGTAGATGTCGCCACTGCTGTAATGCCGGTGATTCTTAGGCGCCGTGACAGCGGAGATGAGGCCGCCGAGATCCCGGATTCCCGGCGCGCCACCATGGCGGAGCAGAGCTTCATCATGCAGCTCCACCACCTCGGCGGGCTCCAGGAAAAACGGCTCGCTCACTTGTCGGCCAGCCGCTTCAAGAGGCCATCGTGGCGGGAGAACACATGGGCCTTGGCGGCCTCGAAATCCCGGACACCTTCAGACGCTGGCGCGATCACGAGTCCGTGACCAGTCGAATAGACCACAACCGATTCATGGGCGCTGATACCCGCCAAGTCCATCAAGGGCTTGTCGAGGATGAGCGCGTAGCTGTTGCCGACCTTTGTGAGCTTCTTCTGGAGCATGGTGGCCTCCCACATTTAATGTAATAACATCGTTCTAAACCCGCAACCCCATTGGGCCGGATCGCCTTGAACCTCCAGCCTCCCGACCTGCCTTCAGACCACCACGGTGCTGGTCGGAGCCGGTTGATCGAAGGCCAGGCGGCCATGGTCGAGGCCGATGACGCGTTTCTTCATGCGCTGGATGAGGCTGCGGTCGTGGGTGGCCACGAGCACTGTGGTGCCGGCTTGGTTGATGCGCTCGAAGAGGGCCATGATCTCCTGCGCGAGATCGGGGTCCAGATTACCCGTGGGCTCGTCCGCCAGCAGCACCAGCGGGTCGTTCACGAGGGCGCGGGCGATGGCCACGCGCTGCTGCTCGCCGCCCGAAAGCTGGAGCGGATAGCTGCTCAGCTTGTGCTGGAGGCCCACGAGCTTGAGTGCGCGGAAGGTGCGCTGCTTCTGATCGGCGGCGGACACGCCCAGCACCTTCAGCACGAAGGCCACATTCTCGTAGACCGTGCGGGTGCGGATGAGCTTGAAATCCTGGAAGACCACGCCCAGCTTGCGCCTCAGGGGCGGGATCTCTTTCACGGACATGCTGGCCAGCCGGTGCCCCGCCACCTGGATCTCGCCGGAGCTGGGCACCTGCTCACGGAAGAGCAGCTTCAGCAGCGTGCTCTTGCCCGCGCCGCTGGGGCCCGTGAGGAAGATGAACTCTCCAGCCGCCACATGGAAGCTCACCTCCGACAGCGCGGTGTGGATGCGGTCGTACTGCTTGCTGACATGGGTGAGGGTGATCATCAGTGGAAAGATTATCCGCGAAGGGCCGCGAAGGAAGGGAGTCGAAGGGCCGCGAAAGACAAGTTTCCTTCGCGGCCCTTCATGCGTTTCACCTTCGCGGCCCTTCGCGGGTTACAGCTTTTCCACCAGCATGGCCACACCCTGGCCGCCGCCGACGCAGAGTGCGGCGAGGCCGTAGCGCTTCTGCTCGTCCTGGAGGGCGTGCAGCAGGGTGACGAGGATGCGGGTGCCGGAGGCGCCGATGGGATGACCGATGGCGATGGCGCCGCCGCGGATGTTGACCTTGGAAGGGTCCAGCTCGGGCATGTCGTGCAGCACGCCAAGGCTCTGGGCCGCGAAGGCCTCGTTCAGCTCGAAGAGGTCGATGTCGGCGAGCTTCACGCCGGTCTTCGCCAGCAGCTTCCGGATGGCGGGCACGGGGCCCAGGCCCATCACAGCCGGATCCACGCCGGCCTGGGCGAAGCCGAGGATGCGGGCGATGGGCTTGCCGGCCTTGGCGGCGTTCTCATCGCCGATCACCAGCGCGGCGCCGCCGTCGTTGATGCCGCTGGCGTTGCCCGCCGTCACGGTGCCGTCCTTCTTGAAAGCGGGTTTGAGCTTGGCAAGGCCTTCGGCAGTGGCATCGCCGCGGATGAACTCGTCGCGGTTGAAAGCCACATCGCCCTTCTTGCCGGGAATGGTGACGGTGAAGATCTCGCGGTCGAACTTCCCGGCGACTTGAGCCGCCGCGGCCTTCTGCTGGCTGGCCAGCGCGAAGGCGTCCTGCGTCTCGCGGCTGATGCCGTAGCGGGAAGCGATGGCTTCGGCCGTGATGCCCATGTGGGTGTCGCCGTAACCGCACCAGAGGCCGTCCTGGATCATGGAATCGATGAGCTGGGCGTTGCCCATGCGGGCGCCCCAACGGGCGGCTGGCAGCAGATAGGCCGCGTTGCTCATGCTCTCGGTGCCGCCGCCCACCACGATGGAGGCGTCGCCGTTGAGCACGCTCTGGGCCGCCAGGGCCACGGCCTTGAGGCCGGAGCCGCAGACCTGGTTGGGCGTGTGGGCCGGGGACGCGAAGGGCACACCCGCTTTCAGGGCCGCCAGCCGCGCCAGATTCTGGCCGCTACCGGCCTGGAGCACACAGCCCAGGACGGTCTCCTCCACTTGCTCCGCGGCCACGCCCGCGCGCTGAACAGCCTCGCGCACGGCAAGGGTGCCTATCTCCACTGCGGACAAAGACTTGAGACCGCCTCCGAAGGTGCCGACGGCGGTGCGGGTGGCGGAGAGGATGTAGGCGGCGGTCACGACTTTATCTCCTTGAATCGAACAGTTTATCATTGGAACTAAACGATCCTGACCCTTCCCCGTTTACAAGTTGCCAGGCCAGCCCTGGATCTTTGGGACCTCCCATGAGCCGCCGCGCCCTTCTCTTCGCTCCCATCCTCACTGTTCTGGTTGCTGCGCAGACTCCGCCCGAGCCCCCGGAACCGCCCGCGCCTCCCAAGCCTCTCGCGCCGCCGGAAGCGCCTTCCTTCACCCCCACCCGCACCGAGTGGCGCATGGAAGTGCTGGGCTACGGCTCCAAGCTCTGGGTGACGAACCGCAACGGGAGCATCAAGGTCCAGGGCTGGGACCAGGAGAAAGTGGACCTGACGGCCTACATCCGCGACAGCCAGGGCCGCCACATCGATCTCAAGGTGGAGCGCCGCGGCAGCGATCTGGCCGTGGAGGCCGTGTGGCCCCAGACAGGCTGGTTCAACTTCGGCTTCTTCGGCACCCAGAGCCCCCGCTGCGAATTCGTGCTGAAGGTGCCCCGCAAACTCATCAGCAATTATTCGACCACCAACGGCGGCATCGAGGTGAAGAGCATCGAGGGCTACGCCGGCTGCGACACCACCAACGGCGACATCCGCGTCTCCGATGTGAAGGGCGAGGTCCACGCCGACACCACCAACGGCGGCATCGTGGCCTCGAACCTCTTCGCCCGCATCAAGGGCGGCACCACCAACGGCGACATGGACCTTGAGAATGTGGCAGGCGGCATCGACCTGGAGACGACCAACGGCTCCATCACAGCCAAGAAGCTGGACGGCTGGGGCGAAGGCATCCGTCTCGAAAGCACCAACGGCGAGATCGAAGTGGAGCTGGGCCAGGCCAAGGGCGAGCTCAAGGCCGAGAACACCAACGGCCGCCTGGACATCAAGCTCAGCGGCGTGGAGATCCTGAACATGGAGAAGCACGCGGCCCACATCCGCATCCCCGGCCGCGCGCAGGTCATCAATCTCTCTACCACGAACGGCGCCATCACCGTCCGCTAACCTCCACCTTTCCGGGAGCGTATCCAGAGCACCCATCCGAGGTGCCCTGATGCGCTCCCTTCCCCTGTCCGCGCTCGTCCTTCCCGCCTTCTGCCTCTGCGCCGTGTCAGCTTCCGCCGGAACGCGCACGGAGCAGAAGAGCCTGCCCCTGAAGCCCGGCGGAACGCTCTCCGTCTCCACCCGCAACAGCCCCATCCGCATCGAGGGCTGGGACACGGACGAGATCGCCGTCACGGCGGATATCGCGGACACCGCGGACCGGCCCGTGCGCTGGGAGATGCAAGCCGTGGACGGCGGCGTGGCGGTGAAGGCCGTCTTCCCCGACAAGGCCTTCAGCTGGCATGTGGGCCGCGGCCCCAGCTGCGCTTTCACCCTGAAAGTGCCTCGTAAGCTCGTGGGCGATTTCAGCACCTCCAACGATGCCATCACGGCGGGCGGATTCGGCGGGACGCTCACGTTCCATACTTCCAACGACAAGGTGGAGTTGGAGAACCTGGATGGCGCCGTGGCGGTGTCCACCAGCAACGGCGACATCACCGCGCGCCACCTGCACGCGAGCCTGAAGGGCTCCACCTCCAACGACGCCATCCGGCTGGAGGATGTGCAGGGCGGTGTGGACCTCTCCACCTCCAACGGGGATGTGACGGCCACCGGCCTTGACGGCTGGAACCAGGGCATCTCGCTGCGCACCAGCAACGGCGACATGGACATCGAGCTGGGCAAAGCCACGGGCGAGGTCCGCGCGCACACCAGCCATCACGAATCCGTGAAGGTGGAGCGCAAGAATGTGGATCTGCTGGAGAGCGGCGGTTCCGAGACCCGCGTGCGCATCCCCGGCTCCAACCAGGTCATCGGCCTCACCACCAGCAACGGGACCATCACCATCCGCTGAGGGTCATCCGCTAAGCCAGGGCGGCGCCGTGCGCTAAGCTTTCGGGATGCGCCGACGCCCCCTGCCGTTCCTGCCCGCCGCCCTGGTCTGCGCGGGGCTGGCGGCGCAAACATCAGCGCCAGCGCCCGCGCTGCCGGGCCTCACGGAGCAGCGCCTGGCGAACGGCGCGGATCTGATCCTCGTGAGCCGCCCCGGCAGCGGCGCGTTCCGCGCCTCGCTCTTCTTCCGGCAGGGCGGCGTGGACGAGCCGCCCCAGCTGCTCGGCGCCACCGAACTGCTCTCCCGTTGCCTTCTCGGCTCCGCGTGGCCCGAGGATCTGAAGGACGACAAGGAGCTCGACGCGTTGCTGGCGCAGGAGGACGGCCTGGCGGAAGAGCTGCGCGTGGCCCAGCTCCAAGCGAAGGGCGCGTCTCCCCAGGTGGACGAGCTCCGGTCCGCTCACGACGCCGTCATGGCCCAGCTGGAAGCGCGCTTCGATCACGCGGCCGGCGGCGAGCTCTACGGCCGGTCCGGCGCCGCCGCGAACCAGGCCGTGGACACCCGCGACTTCCTCGCCTCGGGCGTGGAGCTGCCGGCCCCGGCCTTCCGCCTCTGGTGCGAGACGGAAACCAACCGGCTGAAGCGCATGGAGCTCTCGCGCCTGCCCTTCGCGCGGGCTTCGCTGGTGGCGGATCTGCGCTCCGGCGCGTTCCCGAAGGATCCGGCCGTGGCCGTGCTGCTGGGCGCCGCGCTACCGGGTCATCCCTACGGCCGCAACCTCGCCGACTACGCCGCGGCTGTGGCTGCCCTGCGCCGGAATGAGCTCCGCGCCTACGCCCGCCGCGCCTGCGCGCCCGCCCACATGGCCATCGTCCTCGTGGGGGATCTGGATCCCGCCGCCGCCATCGCCAAACTCCAGAAGACGCTGGGCGCGCTGCCCCAGGGCGACCCGCCGGAGCCGCCCGTGCTGCCGGATCTCAACCTGGCGCTCGGCGACCGCCGTGTCCAGATGGAAGGCGAAGGCTTCCGCCTCCTCACGGGCTGGCGCATCCCGAGCCGCACCAGCGGGGATACGGCCGCGCTGGACCTCCTCGCGCGCATCCTCGGCGGCGGCCCCAGCGCCCGCCTCACCAAACGCCTCAAGAGCCTCGCGTCGGATGTCAGCGTGAGCACGGGGCGCCCTGGCGCGCGCTATCCGAACCTGCTCGTGGTGGATGCCAAACCGCTGCCCGGCCACAGCCTCCAGGAAGTGGAGGACGCGCTCGAGAGCGAGTCCCTGCGGCTGCGGCAGGAACCCGTCTCCCAGGACGAATGGAACCGCGCGCTCGCGCAGCTCGACCTCGCGCGCATGGGGGCCGAATCCGATGCCTCTGACCTCGCGGCCGCGCTCGGCACGGCCTGGGCGCAGACCGGATCCTGGCGCGGCTTCGCGGATGAGGAGGCGCGCCTGCGGACCGCCGGTCCTGAAGCGCTGCAACGCGCCGCCGCCACCTACCTGCTGCCCGCCCATCACACCCTCGTGGAGGTCGTGCCCGATCCCAGCCGCCGTCTGGACGAGCAGGACCGCGCCTTCATGGAAGTGCTCCGCGCCCTCGCCGCCCGCAAGGTGGAGGATCCCGCCCAGCGGGAATCCCTCGTGGGCGAGGGGCTGCGCCAATTCCAGCTGCTGCCTCAGGCTGAACGCGCGAAAACGCTGGATCTGCTGCGCCGCCAGTTGAAGGGTGCGAAATGAGACCCGCTTCCGCGTTGTTCCTGCTTCCGGCGCTGCTTTCTGCTGACCCCGCGCCCACCACCTTCACGCTGCCCAACGGCCTCAAGGTCGCGCTCTTCGAAGACCACAGCCTGCCGCTCCTGCGCGGCGAGTTGCGCCTTGACCTGCCCGCGCCCACAGAAGACGGCCAGGCCTGGCTGCGCCCCCTCGGCCTCAGCATGCTCGCGGCGGGCGGCTCCGGCGCGCGCAACGCGGCAGCCTTCGCGCTGGGCGCCGACGCCATCGGATTGGAGCTCCGTCTTTCTCCCGGGCCCGACGCGGCCCTGTGGGCATTCTCCACACGCTCGCAGGATCAGGAGGCGGCCTTAGGCCTTCTCGCGGATCGCGTCACGCGTCCCGCCTTCGACCCGCTGGCCCTTGAACCCGCGCGGCTCGCGGCCTGGAGCGAGCTCTCTGAATCTGACGCCCTCGCCCGCGCGCGGCTGCGTTTCGCGCGCGCGTCATCGGCGCTGCCCGAACCGGATGAGCGCGCGCTCGGATCGGTGGATGCGGCAACACTCGCGGCTTGGCACCGGCGCCTCTTCCGCCCCGACCGCGCCGTGCTGGTGCTTTGGGGCGATCTCGACGCCTCCCAGGCCCGGCAGCTCGTGCTGCTCTCCTTCGGCGCCTGGACGGCTGTGGCGGAACCGGCTTCCAGCGCCGCGCCTTCCGCGCCGGAGCCCGGGCCCTTCCTTGCCGCGCTGCCCGGTGAAGCGCCCGCGGTATCCATCGGCCTCCTCGAGGATGGCCGCGACCGCGCGCAGCGCCGCTTCCTCCGTCCCTGGATCTCCGCGCAACTGAAGGCCGCGGGCATCGCGCTGGAGGAGGGTGACGCCCTCTCGCTCCGCGCGGACGCGCCCCTGGGCACCTCCGCCGAATCGCTCCGCGCGCGGTTAGCCGCGGCGTTGGACGCGCTGCCAGCCTCGTTCACGGCCGCAGACCTCGCCGCTCTCCGTGTGCAGGCCGCCACCGAAAAGGGGCTCCTGAGCCTGCACCCGGAAGCGCTGCTGGCCGGAATCGCCATGCCCACCGAAGCGCCGACGGATCTCGCCGCAGCCAAGGCGCTCCTGGACCGCTGGTGCGCGCCCTCGAACCGCCGCCTTTTCGCCAGCGGCGATCCGGGTTCGCTTCAGGGGTTCCAGACCTCCACCCCGAAGCGCTGAGCCAGATCCGCGTAACGCGCGCTGATGCCCTCGACGATCTCCGGAGGCAGGTGCGGCGCGGGCGGCGTCTTGTCCCAATCCTTCAGCGATTCGAGATGGTCGCGGAGGAACTGCTTGTCGAGGCTCGGCGGGTTCGCGCCCGGCACCCAGGACTCCGCGAGCCAGTAGCGGCTGGAATCGGGCGTGAGCGCCTCGTCAATGAGGATGACGCGGCCGTCGCGGATGCCGAATTCGAACTTCGTGTCGGCCAGCAGGATGCCCCGCGCCACCGCCAGCTCAGAGCCGCGCCGGTAGAGGGCCAACGCGAGGCCGCGCAATTCATCCGCGCGAGACTGGCCCAGGATCTCCGCGAAACGCGCGAAGGAGATGTTCTCGTCGTGGCCGCTTTCGGCCTTCGTGGCGGGCGTGAAGATGGGCTCCGGCAGGCGGTCCGCCAGCTTCAGCCCCTTGGGCAGCTCGATGCCGCAGACACTGCCGGCGGCCTGGTATTCCTTCAGGCCCGAGCCCGCGAGGTAGCCGCGCACCACGCACTCCACGGGCAGCGGCTCCGTCTTCGCCACCAGCACGGACCGGCCCCGGAGCTGGTCCCGGTAAGGCGCGAGCTCCGCCGGGTAGGCCTCCGCATCCGTCGCGATGAGATGGTTGGGGACGAGATCCTCCGTGGCGCCGAACCAGAAATTCGCCACCTGGGTGAGGATGGCGCCCTTGCCGGGGATGCCTTCCGGCATCACGCAATCGAAGGCGCTGATGCGGTCCGTGGCCACGATGAGGAGCCGGCCGCCGCCCGCTTCGTAGACATCGCGAACCTTGCCCCGCCGGAAAACGGGAAAGGGGAGGTCGGTGCTCAGGATCGCTTCGGCCATCCCATCATTGTCCCGGCTGATCCGTATTCTGTCAGCTCAGTTCCGGAAGCCGGTGGGGCGTGGGCGCGGCCCAGGCGAGGCCCACGGGCAGCAGCTGGTAGCGGTTCTGGACGCCCACCCAGCGGGCCAGCTCCGACTCCCGCACCGAGCCGTCCTCGCCTGTGGCGGGCAGGCCGCTCGATTCAAGGAAGGTCCGCACCTCCGCCGAGGACACGCCGAGCAGGATGGGCAGATGTTCCAGCTCGTAAGCCCGCTCGCCGGAGGGCGGATGCTGGAGGCGGTAATCGAAGGTCTCCCGCAGCACGGAGCCCGTCCCTTCCCGCTCCAGTTCGAAGGCCGCGTCGAGATGGGGGAACGGGTCGCCGCCCAGCATGGCCAACGCTTGCCCCATACCGAGATGGGCCAGCGGATGGTGCGGATCGCGGGCCAGGATGCCCTGGAACTGCTCCCGCGCCTCCCGCGCCCGGCCTAGGGCCAGCAGCCCCTCACCTAGGCGCAGCGCGGCCTCGGGCCTGTCGGATTCCTCCGCCCGCCAGCGCTCGGCCACGGAGACCATCTCCTCCACCATGCCCTGGTCCCGGAGCGCCTCCGTGAGCCGAGCCAGCGCGCCGCGGTCCCGGGGCGCCAGGAGCAGGAGCCGTTCCAGGAATTCCGCGGACCGGAAGACCTCGCCCTCCTGCGCCATGCGGAGGCTCCAATCCCGGAGGATCTCCACCTGCTGCGCGACCGGATGGTTCGGCGTGGACCGCGCCATGTCGGCGGGGTGGAGCACCTGGGTCTGCACCCAGAGGTAGCGCAGCGGATTGCGGCCGCCGGGAGCTTCCAGCTCCGCCTCCAGGGCGTGGACGATGGTCCGGAGCCCCTGCTCCCAGAGCGGCGGCAGGGAGGTCTGGGCGTGTGTCCGCAGCTCCCGCCGCAGCGGGTCCAGCGGCTCCCCCGCCCGGCCCAGATGAAGCCGGATGCGGAGCATCTCGAGGCCGCCCTCCCCCGCCCCGCGCAAGGCCGCGCGAAGCGCCAGCTCCCCCGTGTCGGGGTCGAAACCATCGAGGATGAGGTAGCCCAGGGCGGGGCGCATAAGCTCGACCTTAGCAAATCCGGCGCTCCCAGGGTCTTGCCTCTATCCTGAGAAAAAACAGATGACCCTTTCGTTGACAGAAGCTCTTTATCCATTCAGGATTCAAGCGCCCTCTCAACCGTGCCCCTTTCGGGGCCCCACTCCACCAAGGAGATCCCATGCGGAAGACCCTCGCCCTGTTGGCGCTCGCCAGCGCCCTGCCTCTCGCCGCCCAGAGTTTCGAGGCTGGCGTGCTCTACACCTGGAGCCCGAGCAAGGCTCAGACAGTCACCCAGGGATCAACCTCGAGTGAAATCAAGGCCGACACATGGAAGGCCGCCGGTCTCCGCTTCGGCTACAACTTTGTGCATGTCGGCCCGATGGAAATCCAGGGCAACGCGACCATCCAGTTCAACAACCAGCAGAATGTGTTGGTGAACGGGCAGTCAGCAACCAGTCCACAGAGCATCACCGAGGAATACAAGTACTGGGCTGTGGGTGCCGCTGTGAACTGGGATTTCCTGGTCCGCCTGGGTGTCGGCTTGGAATACCGCACCGAAAAGCTCCATTTCAATCAGAGCTTCGGGGGCGTGAACCAGTTTGATGGTTCTACCAACTACGGCCGTCCCTGGATCCGTGGAACCGCCGGCTTCACCATTCCTGCTCCCATCGTGAAGCCATTCATCGGAGTGGAAGCCGCCTTCCCCCTAACATCGAGCAGCCTGTCCTACCAGGATCTCGCCAACAGCGACATCAATGCATTGAACAAGAGCATCGCCCCCAAGGCTCAGTACGGCATCTACGCGGGTATCCGTTTCTGAACACCCCGGTTTCCCCGGATTCACCAAGGAGCGCCTCCAGGCGCTCCTTGTATTTTATACCAAACAACTTGGAATCAGCCAGATAGCGATACCCGTCAAAAGGTTCCCGGGCACGCCTTGACCCAGGGGAGCCTTGGGCCGATTATCGTCTATCGCCTGATTTTTCCCGAGAGGTCCCCATGAAGAAGCTCGCCTTGGCTCTCGCGCTCACCTCCCTGCCTGCCTGCGCCCAGGACTACGAAGCGGGCGTCTTCCTCGGCCAGAACACCTATAAATCCCGGACCATCTTTGGCACCGAGTTGAAGCCTGAGACCAAGACCGTGGCCGCGGCCCGGCTGGGCTTCTCGATCGTGGATCTGGGCCCCGCCCTCTTCCAGTTCACCGTGGGCTACCAGCCGAAAGCCAAAACGGCGATGGATGCTAACGGGGTGAACTCCGGTTTCGATTACGGCGACCAGTACTGGTCCGCGGGCCTCATGTTCAACTTCAAGGCCTTCGTGGCCGTGGGCGCGGGGGTCGAGTACCGCGGCGAGAAGCTGAGCCTGGAGGGCCCCGGCGTCAATCAGAACACCAACTACGGCCGCCCCTGGGCCCGGGTCAATGTGGGCTTCTCCTTCCCCACCCCCATCGTCAAACCCTTCGTGGGCGTGGAGGCCGCCATGCCCCTCGCCAGCGCCAGCGTGAGCGACGCGGAGTATGTGAGCGATCCCGACAAGATGCTGAAGGCGCACGCCCCCAATTTCCAGGTGGGCGTCTACGGCGGCATCCGCTTCTAGACCCGATCCGTCCTTCAAAGAGGAGCTTCGGCTCCTCTTTTTTTAGCTAAAAAGGATAGACTTATATCGAATTCCGAAATACATATTGCCCATTTTTACCTATTGTCCCACTGTGTTATCAACTTATCCCGGACCTTTCTGGTCCACACAGGAGAACCCATGAAGCTTCGCTTCCTCCCTCTGGCCCTGGCCGCGCTGGCTCTGCCCGCTCTGGCCCAGGACCGCGCCGTCTCCCTCTTCTTCGACAAAGCGCCCGGCGTGGATGGCACCCTCACTCAGAGCGGCACCGACACCCACCTGAAGCCCGGCGATTTCTCCGGTCTGGGCATCAAATTCGGCGCGGCTGTCGCCAAGTGGGGGCCCGCCACCCTGGAGTTCAACGCCTCCTACCGGTTCAAGTCCAAGGAGACCCTCGCCATCACGCCTGCTTCTCCCGGCTCGGACTACCAGTACGAGTGGGGCTACGTCTCTGCGGGCGCCGATGTCAATTTCACCAATGTCGTGGATTTCGGTGGCGGCCTGGATCTGCGGGCCCAGCAGTCAACACTCATCGTGAACTCCGGCTCCAGCGGCGAGAAGATCGGCATCAACCATCTGAGCCCTTGGATCCGCCTCCATGTGGGCTACACCTTCAACACCGTGCCCGTGAAGCCCTTCGTAGCCCTGGAAGGCGCCTGGGATCTGAGCCCCAACGACAACCACTACACCGTCCCCACCGGCGGCACCGTCGATATCAACAAGGCCTATGGGGTCGGCAACCCGAAGTCGGAGTGGTCCTTGCAGGTCGGCATCCGCTTCTAGATCGGATTGTTTCTTCTGCGGGGCGCTTCCGGGCGCCCCGCTTTTTTCTACCCGCCGGGTTATGATGTCTGGAACATCAGGACACCCATGGAGTTGCGGATTTTAGGCTGTTCAGGCGGGGAGGCGGAAGGGGAGCGCCTCACGGGACTGCTTGTCAATAAAACCGTCGCCATCGACGCGGGCAGCCTCACGGGCGCGCTGACGGTGCCGGAGCAGATCGCCATCCGCCATGTGTTCATCAGCCACAGCCACCTGGACCACATCTGCACCCTGCCCTTCTTCACGAAGAATGTGTTCGGCCATGTGGACGCGCCCGTGGAGATCCACGCGCTGCCGGAGACGCTGGATGTGATGCGGCGCCACCTCTTCAACGATGAGCTGTGGCCGGACTTCAGCGCCATCCCTACGCCGGACAAGCCCACCATCCGCTACACGGAAGTGGAGCCAGAGCGCGGCTACACGGTGGAGGGCATCACCCTCACGCCCATCCGCGTGAACCATCTCGTGCCCTGCGTGGGCTACAAAGTGGATGACGGCAAGGACGCCTTCATCTTCACCAGCGACACCACGGTCACCGACCGCATCTGGGAGGTGGCCAACGCCACGCCCAACCTCCGCCTCCTCATCACAGAGGCCAGCTTCCCCAATGACCAAAAGTGGCTGGCGGAAGCGAGCAAGCACCTCACGCCGGAGATGCTGGGCGAAGAGCTGAAGAAGCTCAGGAAGGACATTCCCGTGGGCATCTACCACCTCACCCCCGGCGACCGCGCGGAGATGCTGCCCGAGATCCAGGCCCTGAAGGACAGCCGGGTGAAGCTGCTGAAGCAGAACGCGGTCTTCAAGTTCTGATGCAGCACGCGCCCTTCTTCCTCACCGGAGCGCCAAAATCCGGCACGACCTGGCTGGGCAAGCTGCTGGACGCCCATCCCGAGATCAGCTGCCGGGGCGAGGCCTGCGTGCATCATTTCGGGCTGCGCCTGGTGGAGGCCTGCAAGAGCTACAACGAGCTGCTCGCCAAGCGGCACGCGGTCATCACGGACGCCAACGATTTCCCCCCGATGCCCTGGCCGGATGTGATGGTGATGATGCGCACCTTCATCGGCATGCGCTTCGAGGCCATCGCGGACCCGGCCAAGCCCAGGTTGCGCTTGCTCGGCGAAAAAGACCCAGAGCACGCCATGCATCTCGCCAACCTGGACAAGCTCTTCCCCGAGGCGAAGTTCCTCCACATCATCCGCGACGGGCGCGGCGTGTTCATCTCCGCCTGGCACCACAATGTGCGCTCGAAGGATGTGAATCTGGAGCGCCTCGGTTTCGACGACTTCCTCGACATCACCGCGAAAGAATGGGCCGACCGTGTCCGGCGCGCGCGGGAAGCCGGGAAACAGCTCGGCGAACGCTACTTCGAGGTCCGCTACGAGGACCTGGTGGCCGATCCGGAAACTTGGATGAAGCGCGTGCTGGATTTCCTCGGAGCCTCAGCGGACCAAGCGACGGTCCAGGCCTGCATCGAGGCCGCCTCCTTCGAGAAGCTCAGCCAGGGCCGCAAGGCCGGTGAAGAGGACAAGGCATCCTTCTTCCGCAAGGGCGATCCCAACGACTGGAATACCCAGCTGACTGCTCCTCAGATCCAGCGCTTCAACGCGCTTTCAACCGGCCTGCTCGCGGAGCTCGGCTACCAGGCCTGAAAGACAGCGGCCCCCGGGAAGGCCGTTCCCTGTAGGACGGACATTTCAATCCGCATAAGGCTGCCTGAAGGCATCTCGAAGCACCCCTGCGAGAGCCTCCCCAGAGGCTGGAGGCTCTCAGCGGGGTAGCCCTTCGAAGGGTAGGGGGTTGAAAGACCTTGGTTCTACCTCGCAGACCACAGGCTTCGAAGCTGTCGCGGCAGTTCCTCGCGATGCACGAACAAGAGAATCCCGGCCAACGCGAAATACAGGCAGGCGAGGACCATCCGAGTCGCAGGGTGCGACAAGGGGAACTGGATCGCGAATAGCCCCAGCAGAGCCAGGGCCTCCCAGCGCTTGAGGCTCAACTTCGAGAGCATGGCGAAGCCCATGAGGGTCTGGCCAGAGGTGAGCCAGAACTCCTCTATTTGGCGGGCGTCCAGCGGCAGGCTGCTGTGGCCACCACCTATGAGATGGGCGAGAGGCAGGCTCCCCACCAACAGGGTCCATTGGTTCACTTTGCTGGAGAGCAGCGTCCCAAGCGCCGTGTCCTCGTCCCCCCGCAGCGCCAAGAGGGCGGCCACGAGAAATTCAGGCGCCTCGGTCGCCAGTGGAGCGACCCACTGCACGAGCAGGAAGTCGTCGATCCCCAGCGTCCGGCCGCCTCCCACGAGGGCATCCGCGAAGGGCTTGGAAACCAGCACGACGATGAAAGCAGACCAGAGGAACAGGAGGGCCAGGACCATGCGCCGCTGTTTGGGAGGAAGTTCGCCCAGCCGCTTGGCCACACCTTCAAGCTCTGGCTCCGCGCGCTCTTCTTTCGAGAGGCGCCATCCGTAGGCCGCGTAGAGACCGATGAGAACGACTCCGTCCACCCAGTGGATGCCCCCTCGCAGAGGGATGGTGAGGGCGTAGAGGCTGGCGAGCCCGAGAAAACCGAGTTCCACGCGGCGGCTCGGCTTGAGGGTCACGGCCGCGATGCGGCGGCCCCGCCTGCGCCCCCAGACCATGAGCAGGCCCAGGATCAGCGGCCACCCGAGACCCAGCAGCAGCCGGTTGCTGCCTGTCATGTTGGCGGCGGCATAGCGGGCATGGTCGGGATTGTGCCCCGAGGAGAAGGCGAAATAGAGGTCGATGGCGTATTCGGGGAGGATGGCGATCAAGGCCAGGATGGCGGTCGCCAAGCTCGCGCTGATGTCCTCCTGCACCGCCTCGGCCGCCCAGCTCAGGATGAAGGCCGAGGCCACGACCGCCCCGCCATAGACCCCCACCGAGAGCAGAGGCGAAAGGCCCACGCCCCCAAACCTGACCACGACTGCTGGCAGCGCCAGCAGGACTGCCGCCGCGATCTTCCACCACCACCGTTGACCCATCTCGATCTCCGTGAAGAAGGCCGAGGGGTTCGAGAGACACGAGACCTCGGCCAGGATTCCTGGTCGAAGGTCTCGTTCGCCCCGGGGGAACCGAGGTGGCCGACCGGGCCGCGAGGCCAGCGTGTCGATCGGGCCGCCGTCTCAATGGACGGGAACTACTCCCCTTGCTGAGTCCAGATTAGCCGAATGGCCTCGATCCCCACACCAGCCCATCAGATCTATCCACGACAGCAGCTCAGGTCTCATGACGAAGCCTTCCTCCATTTCCACAAGTGGCGGTCCGAAGGCGGGAGCTGCCTTGGTCTTCAACCGCGGCACTAAACATCCAGGGCTAATGGAGCGCGTTCCCAGAAAATCCGAGGTCGCGATCCCAACGGGCGAGGATGCTTCCTACATCCGCGCCGTGCTGAAACCTGATCCTGGTTTCCCTTTTGTCGAAATCCATGCGGACGGAAACCACTCCGGGCGTCTTGGACATCGTCTGAGGCAGGGTTCCGGCGCATGCGGGGCAGTCGAATTGAGGCGTGCTGAGCACCAAAAGAGTGCCGCCATCAGTGAGAGCCGCCACGCCCGCGCCGTCAGGCGCCACAGCACGGGCGGCGAGCAGGCGCGGAGCGGACCAGGCGCCCGTGAAGGACAAGATCAGAACCAGCGCCGGTAGTGTCGGGAATCGAAGCGGTGGGGCGCAGCAGTCCGCGGCTGACTTCTCGTTGAGGAAACGCCGGTAGGCCCACCATCCGAGAGTCCCCGCCAAGAGCAATGCCAGGCCCCAGAGCGCCCAAGGACGCAGCCAGGCCACACGGGCCCCTACGGCTCCTCCCGCCACACCCGCTCCTGCCAGGGCCAGTGGAATCCAGCAGCACGCGGAGGCCAGAAGGCCAAGGCCTGCAGCTGCCCATGCCGTCCCGCCGCTGCTCCTCCCACTCGCATTTGAACGGACTGCCGCTTCTTTGGACGAAGCGATAAGCGCGCAGCAGGCGCGGGACTCGGCCTCCTGAGCTTTTCGAAGCGCCTCAAGCACGCACATCCGGTCCGGAACCCCCTGGAGCTTGCCGCCCACCCGGTAGGTCCGGCAGGTCAGGCTTCCTTGCGCAGGCGCCTCCATCGGCGCCACATCGGCATCGTCCACTCGAAGGGTGGGGGATCCAGGGAAAGCCAAACGCTTGGCCAGATCGGGGGTGTCCACTTGCACTTCGGTAATGCTCTGAGACATGCCCAGTGAGGCGAGGCACTCCTCCAGAAGAGCCCGGGCTGGCGCTGCGTTGGGGCAGCCTTCAAACACCAGCAGTTCGATCTTCATACAGGGCTCACCTCGACTTTCGCTTGGGCACGGCCGCGGGAGCGGAGAGGCGTATGAAGGCGGGACAAGCCGGGCCGGGCTGGCCCTCGCAAGCCCCTCTCAGGCTGATGAGGATCTCCTGGATGATTCGGAGGTCCGCCAGCTGGGCCTCAACATGCTCGAGCTTCTGGTCCAGCAGCGATTTGGTGGTCTCGCAGGCCTTGGGGCTGGCCAGATTCGCTGTGAGCAAGCCACGGATCTCCGCCAGCGTGAAGCCGCAGCGCTGGGCCTGCTTGATGAAGTGGATGGTCGCGATGGCCTGGCCGTCGAAGAGGCGGTACCCCTTGGGCGTCCGCGAGACCGGCTTCAAAAGGCCCTCCCGCTCATACAGCCGGACAGCCTGATCGCTGACCTCGCAGGCCCTCGTGAGGTCGGCCATTTTCATCGGGCCTTGGTCAGCCATGAGCCCTCCTCATCACAAGGGTAGGGTCTATGCCTGGGTACAAGGTCAAGCCCCGGGCTTTCAAAACACGCCCCGTCCTGGTCCAGGTGGACATCTCTTTAATCACGGGCGTGTCAGAGACGCCGAGGCCGGCAGGAGGGTCGCGGCGCGTGGCGGTTTCAGGACCACCTCAGGCTTCATGGGGAAGCTCCTTCCGTTTCCACAGGTAGTAGACCGCCGGGTAGACCAGCAGTTCGAGGATGAACGAGGTGGCAAGGCCGCCCACCATGGGCGCGGCGATGCGCTTCATCAAGTCCGCGCCGGTGCCCGAAGACCACATGATGGGCAGCAGGCCGAGGAAGGCCGCGCAGACCGTCATGGCCTTGGGCCGCACGCGCTTCACAGCGCCATGGACGATGGCCTCGCGCAGCTCACTGAGTGAATTCAGGCGGCCTTCCCGCTTCGCTTGTCCGTGCGAAAGATCCAGGAAAAGCAGCATGAACACGCCCGTCTCCGCGTCCAGCCCCAGCAGCGCGATGAGGCCCACCCAGACCGCCGCGGAGGCGTGGTAGCCCAGGACCCACAACAGCCACAGCGCGCCGATGGCAGAGAAGGGCACGGCCAGCATGACGAGTCCGGCCTTGAAGGCTGATTTCGTGTTCAGGTAGAGCAACCCGAAGATGAGCAGCAGCGCCAGCGGCACGACGAGCTTCAACCGCTGCTGCACCCGCAGCATATTCTCGTACTGCCCACTCCAATTCAGCGCGTAGTTCGGGGGCAGGCTCATCCCGCGCTCGACCGCCTCTTTGGCGCGCATGACGAAACTGCCCACATCCACTTTCGAGGTGTCGAAGTCCACGAAGACATAGGCCGTGAGAAGCCCGTTCTCATCGCGGATCATGGAGGGCCCGCTCTCGATTTTCAGGTCCGCCAGCTCCGAGATGGGCACTTGTCCGCCGCCAGGCAGGCTCACCAGCACACGGGAGAGCGCGGCAGGGTCCTGCCGCTGCGATGCCGCGAGCCGCACGGTGATGGCATAGCGGGCGCGGCCCTCCACGGTGTAGCTCTGCGCCTCGCCCCCGATGCCGCTGAGAATCAGCGCATTGAGGTCGCCGATCGAAAGCCCGTAGCGCGCCAAAGCCTCGCGTTTGGGCGTGAAATCGAGATACCAGCCGCCCGCCACGCGCTCCGCGAAAGCGCTGCGGGTGTCCGGCAGCTTCTGGAGGATGCCTTCCGCCTCCACGGCGAGCCGTTGCACCTCCTTCAGGTCCGGCCCGCTCACCTTCAGGCCCACGGGCGTGCGGATGCCAGTGGAGAGCATGTCGAGCCGGTTCTTGATGGGCATGGTCCAGGCGTTGGTGAAGCCAGGAATCTGGAGCGCGCCGTCCATGCGCTGGATGAGCTGCTCGGAGCTTTCGCGGTCGGGCCAAGCGGTGCCCAGCAGATGCTTCATCCAGCGCGGCGCCCAGGAGGAATACCAGCGGGGCCGCTCGGGCCAGTCCGCCTTCGGTTGCAGCAGCACCACCGTCTCCACCATGGAGAGGGGCGCGGGATCCGTGGGCGTGTCCGCGCGGCCCGCCTTGCCGTAGACGCGGGCGACCTCCGGGAACTGCATGAGGATCTTGTCCTGGAGCTGGAGCGTCTTCTCCGCCTGCTCCGCGCTGAGGCCCGGGAAGGTGGTGGGCATGTAGAGGATGGAGCCTTCATCAAGCGGCGGCATGAACTCGCTGCCGAGTTTGAAATAGAGCGGCAGCGACACGGCCACCAGCAGGGCCGACACCGCCACCGTGGCCTTGGCGTGGCGCAGCACGAAGCGGCAGGGCGGTTCGTAGAGGCGATGCAACATGCGGCTGATGGGATGCCGCTCCTCAGACCGGTATTTCCCCACGAGGAGGGCGCTGGCCGCCTTCGACACCCATCGCGGCCTGAAGCCGAAGGGATCCATCCGCGTGAAGAGCATGCGCATGGCCGGGTCCAGCGTGAGGGCCAGCAGCGCCGCGATGGCCATGGCGAGGATGTTGGACCAGGCCAGGGGATGGAAGAGCCGCCCCTCCTGGTCCACCAGTGTGAAGATGGGCAGGAAGGCCGCCGCGATGAGCAGCAGCGAGAAGAAGACCGAAGGCCCGACCTCTTCCAGCGCTTCCAACCGCACGGCGTGGAAGTCTCCTTGTCTGCCGCCGCTATCCCAGATGTGCAGCTTGTTGTAGGCGTTCTCCACCTCCACGATGGCGCCGTCCACGAGCACGCCGATGGAGATGGCGATGCCCGCCATGGAGAGCAGGTTCGCACCCACGCCCAAGGCCAGCAGAGGGATAAAGCTGAGCGCCACGGACACGGGGATGGTCGCGATGGGGACAGACGCGCTGGGCGCGTGCCAGAGGAAGAGCAGGATCACGAGGGAGACGATGACGATCTCCTCGATGAGCTTGTCCTTCACGGTGCCGATGGCCTGGCCGATGAGCTCCGAGCGGTCGTAGGTCGTGACGACCTTCACGCCCGTGGGCAGGCCTGGCTCCAGTTCGTGGAGCTTGGCCTTCACACGCTGGATGACGGCGAGGGCGTTCTCGCCCTGGCGCATGACGACGATGCCGCCCACGGCATCGCCCTGCCCGTCCAGATCCGCCACGCCCCGCCGCAGGCCGGGCCCCAGCGACACGCGGGCCACCTGGCCCAGCCGCACGGGTGTGCCGGCCTTCGCCTTCAGGACGAGGCCCGCGAGGTCATCCGTGGATTTCAGGTAGCCCAGGCCGCGCACCATGTATTCACGGCCGCTCATCTCCACGAGACGGCCGCCGGATTCGTCGTTGTTGTTCCGCACCGCCGCCATGACCGACTGGAGCGGCACACCGTAGGCGGCGAGGGCTGAAGTATCCACCGCCACCTGGTATTCCTTCACCTGGCCACCCACGGACGCCACCTCCGCCACGCCGGGCACACTCTGGAGCCCGTATCGCAGGAACCAGTCCTGGGCGCTGCGGAGCTCGTCGCTGGTGTGCCGGCCGCTCGGATCCACAAGCGCGTATTGGTAAACCCAGCCCACGCTCGTGGCGTCCGGCCCCAGGGCTGTCTGCACGCCCGCGGGCAGGCGCGACTGGATCTTGCTGAGGTATTCCAGCACCCGCGACCGCGCCCAGTAAAGATCCGTGCCGTCCTCGAAGATCACATAGACGAAGCTCGTGCCGTAGTCGGAGAACCCGCGCACGGCCTTCACCTTCGGCGCGCCCAGCAAACTCGTCACGATGGGGTAGGTGAGCTGGTCCTCCACGATGTCGGGGCTGCGGTCCCATTTGGAATAGACGATGACCTGCGTGTCGGACAGGTCCGGCAGCGCGTCCAGGGGGATGCGGCGCATGGACCAGAAGGCGGCCGTGAGCGCGACCACCGTGCAGACCAGCACCAGCAGGCGGTTCGTGGCGGAGAAGCGGATGATCTTGCGGATCATTTCGCGCCTCCCGACAACGCCGCGCGGCGGCGGGCCTCGGAATCCAGGAGGAAGGTGGCCTTGTCGGCCACGCGATCACCGTTCTTGAGACCAGACTTCACTTCCGCCCAGTCCGCGTCCTGGGAACCCAGGTCCACTTGGTGCGGAACGAAGTGGCCATTCCCCTCGTCCACGAAGACCACCTTGCGGTCCCCATCGTCGATGACCGCGCTGAACGGAACGCGCAGGCCCTTCCGGCCGCTGCCCTGGAAAGTCGCCTCGCCATAGGTCTCAGGCCGCAGCTCGCCACCGGAGTTGGCGAAGGCCAGACGCACCTTGGCCGTGCGGGTCTGCGGATCGATCACGGGATCGATGAAGGCCACACGGCCCGTGAATGTCCGCCCCGGCAGCGCGGGCGAGGTGAAGGCGGCCTTCGCGCCAGTCTTCAGCTTCGGAAGGTCCATCGCGTAGGCATCCGCCGACACCCAGACCTTGCTGAGGTCCGTCACCTCGAAGGGCGTGTCGCCGGGTTGGAGCCGCGCGCCCTGAAGGACATTCTTCGACGTCACCACACCGGAGACGGGCGAGACGAAGATGAGGTCGCGTTGCGGCTCCCCACCCTGCTCCAGCCGCTGGATGTCGGCCTCGGGCACATCCCAGAGCCGCAGCCGCTTCGCCGCAGCCTGCACGAGCGCCGCGCCATCGCCGCCCAGGGCATCCTTTGATTTCACCGCCAGCGCCAGATCCTGTTGAGCACTGTAGAGGTCGGGGCTGTAGATCGCGAAGAGCGGCTTCCCTTTGCGCACAGGCTTGCCCATGAAGTCCACGAAGAGCCGGTCGACGAAGCCGCCGGTTTTGGTGGTGATTTTGCGGACGCGGGTCTCGTCCACCGCCACTTTGGCGGGCGCGGTCCAGGCACCGCCGACGGGACCTTCTTCCACCCCCACGGTGCGCACGCCGATGAGACGCTGATAGGCGGGATCGATGGTGATGTCCGCCAGGCCCGGCACGGATGCAGCCCCGCTTAGCTCATCTTCGTAGACGGGGATGTAGGCCATGCCCATCGGATCGTCCATGGGCACCGGTGAATGGACAGACGGATCCATGGGATTGCGGTAGAAGGCGACCTTGCGTTCCGTTGGCGCGGAAGGGGCCGATGCGTTGTCCGCCACCAGGCGCATGCCGCAGACGGGGCACTCACCCGGCTCATCCCTCACGACCTCCGGATGCATGGGGCAGTGGTAGCGCATGACGGACGCGGCCGCGCGATGACGGACGATCATCCAGGTCGCGCCAGAGCCTGCCAAGAGCCCGGCCGCGAGCAGCGTGAGCGTGGGGCCGAATCGTTTCGGGGTCATGGGGCGCCTCCGTCCATGGCGTTCGTGTCGGTCGTGGCGCCTGGCGAGGCGCGTTCCAGTTCGATGGCATCGAAGTGCGCTTGGGCGAGGGCGTCCAGGTAGTCGCTGCGGTCCTTGATGCGGTTCGAAAGCGCTTCCAGCACTTGACGGAAGGGCTCCGTTCCGGTGGAGAACTGCGTCAGGGCCGCCTGATACGCGGCGTCGCTCTGGGCCAGAAGTCCCTTTTGATAGAGCCGGGCCACCTGGAGATCGGCGGCGAACCGTGCGGCCCGCGCCCGCGTGAGGGAGGCGAGGCGCTGTTCCAGATCCGTGATGCGGTAATCCTCCGCCTGCGCCTGCGCGCGGGCCCCCGCGACGGCCTGCTTCTGCTTGCGCCCGGACCAGAGCGGGACATTGAACCCCACGCTCACGCTCCACATGCCCGGCAGCGAACCCTGCGGCATGAGGGCCGCGCCCACGGTGAAGTCCGGCCGCAGGTCCAGCTTCGCGAGATCCACCTGCTGCCGGTAGTGGACGAGATGATGGCGCGCCTCGGAGAGCTCGGGGCTGTTCGCGATGGCGTCAGTCACCGCTTGAGCTGCGTCGGGCGGCTGCGGAAGCGGAAGCGCGTCGAGCGCCGCGGCTGTTTCGAGGGACGAGCCGGGCCCATGGCCCGCGAGGCGGTTCAGCTCGGCTTCCAACGCCACGGCTCGGCCCTCAAGATCAGCTTCCCGTTGTTTGAGACGGGTCTTCTCCAGTTGGGCGCGCAGCAGGTCCGCGGTGGTGCCGGTGCCCGCCTCCACCCGCGCCTGGGTGGCCTCCGCCACCTGGTCCCAGAGCTTCGCCTGGGCATCCAGAAGTGTTCGTTGCCCCTGGACCCGCAACAGATCGTAGTAGGACCGTTTCACATCGGCGATGAGGTCCAGGCGCACGCGGTCCAAGGCCGCGTCTGCCGCCGCCACGCCTGCCTGGGCGATCTGTTCACGCAGCTTCCGCTTGCCGGGATAGGGGAAGGCCTGGCTAAGGCCCACCTGCGCGAAGGCGAAGCCGGACTCGCCGTAAGTGAACTTGCGGAACCCGTCGTTCTGATAGCCCAGGCTGGCCATGGGATCCGGCAGCGCGCCCGCCTGAGACACCTTGGCGCGTTCGACCTCAATGGAGGCCTGCGAGGCCTTGAGCTGTGGGTTGGTCGCCAACGCGTCTCGGATGAGCGTGGCCAGTTGGGAATCGGTGAGATCTGGGGCCTGGCCCTGCAACGCGCCTGAGATCAGGAGCGCCGGGGCCAGGCGCAGCGGTGCGCGCATGGGAACTCCGGATAGAGAAAGTGGGAACGCGATTCAGCGTCCCTGTCTCAGATCCGGAAGACCCTCAGGAGGGCTTGGCCATCGCCTCGATCCGGCGGGCCCGCGGGTGTAGAGAAGGCGAGCGGGCGCGGAGCATCGCTTGGCGCACCTGTCTCCGCGACCAGGGCTACCGGGACGGGTGAGGCTTCCGCGCCGCGTTGCGCATCGGCCGCGGGCGCCTCGGCCGGAAGCGATGCCATGGCCGCGACGGCCATGCAGGCCAGGGAGGGCGTGGGCGCGGGGCAAGCGGGCGGACAGGCCGGTGTGCTCGTGCACGGGCAGCAGGGCATTGCGGGCGCCACACCCTCGCTTCCTGCCTGGAAGGGCAGGATGAGGAGCAGAAGAGCGAGGCTCGCCCGCAGAAGGCGCCACATGAGGTCAGTCTATCCCCATAGATCTGCCAGGGATGAAAGATTCGTCGCCGGCCTTCGGATCCTGGAGAAGCACGCGTGAAGCCTCCGCTAAACAGGGAGGCGAGGGATCAGTTCTCAATGCGATCCCTCACCCCTTTTCAGGAGTCATCTCAGGACTGACCTGCTCTCGACGGAGGCGGAATGTCCGGATCAGTACCCGTGGCCGCCCGGATGGCCCGCCGCCTGGATGCGGATGAGGCTGGCATCCAGCGTGGCCTGGGCCTCGGCCAGATCCTTGTCGGTCTGGGCCTCCTTCAGCAGCTTAAGGGCATGCTGCTTGTCGGCCTCGGCCTTGGAGAGGTCGATCATGTCCACGGTCTCGCTGTCGCGGGACAGGATGGTGACGCGGTCCGGGCCGACTTCGGCGAAACCGCCGAAGACCGTGAGCCAGTGGCGCTGGCCGTCCTGGACGAAGTAGACCAGGCCGTCGCCCATGGGCGTCATCACCGGCGTGTGGCCGGGCAGGATGCCGTAGTAGCCGTCGGCGCCGGGGAACTGCACCTCGGACACCTGCGCCGAGAAGACCCGGCGCTGGGGCGTGATCACTTCAAGCAGGATGGAATCAGCCATGGGTTTGGTTCCTTAGACGGCAGCGGCCATCTTCTCGGCCTTCTCAACGGCTTCCTCGATGGTGCCGACGAGGTAGAAGGCCTGCTCGGGCAGGTGATCCCACTTGCCTTCGCAGATCTCCTTGAAGCCCTTGATGGAATCCGCGAGCTTCACATACTTGCCCGTCATGCCGGTGAACTGCTCGGCCACGAAGAAGGGCTGGGAGAGGAAGCGCTGGATCTTGCGGGCGCGGGCCACGACGAGCTTGTCGTCGTCGCTCAGCTCGTCCATGCCCAGGATGGCGATGATGTCCTGGAGCTCCTTGTACTTCTGG
>DASRXV010000088.1:0-29555 GCA_035687325.1 Holophagaceae bacterium | reverse complement strand
TCCGAATGGCCCAATCCGTCAAAGGCATGCGCGATCTCTACGGCTCCGAGCTGCGGGCGTTCCGCCTGGTCGAGGATACCGCGAGGGCGGCCTTCGCGCGGCACGGCTACGAGGAGATCCGCACGCCCATCCTGGAATATGCGGAGGTCTTCAAGCGCTCTGTGGGCGAGAGCTCCGACATCGTGAACAAGGAGATGTACGCCTTCAAGGACCGCGGCGACCGCGAGGTCGTCATGCGGCCGGAGAACACGGCGGCCGTGGTGCGCGCGCTCATCGAACACAAGCTGCTGGGTTCCAGCGACCCGCGCCTGCTCTTCTATATCGGGCCCATGTTCCGCTACGAGCGCATGCAGGCGGGCCGCTACCGCCAGTTCTGGCAGATCGGCGCCGAGACCTTCGGCATCGGAAGCCCGGAGTCCGAAGCCGAAAGCCTCCTGCTCCTCTTCGAGATCCTGAAGGGCCTGGGCCTCACGCAACTCAAGCTGAGCCTCAACTCCGTGGGCACGCCGGAATCGCGGCCCGCCTTCTACACCGCCTTCCGGGCCTTCTTCCAGGAGCGCGAAGCGCGGTTCTGCGAGGACTGCCACCGCCGCATCGGCGAGAACCCCTTGCGCGTCCTCGACTGCAAGAACGAGAAATGCCAGGCGGCGCTGGAAGGCCACCCCGTCATCACGGACTACCTGGATGACTCCTCCCGCGCCCACCACGCGCGGCTGAAGGAGCTGCTCGCGGCGCTGGCCATCCCCTTCGAGGAGAACCCGCGCCTCGTGCGCGGCCTCGACTACTACACGCGCACCGCCTTTGAGGTGCTCTCCAGCGATCTCGGCGCGCAGAGCGCCTTGCTGGGTGGCGGCCGTTACGACGGCCTCGTGAAGCAGCTGGGCGGCCCCGACACGCCGGCCTTCGGCTGGGCCATCGGCCTGGACCGCCTCGCCACCGTCACTCAGCAGGTGCGCGGCGAAGTCCCCGCGAATCCGCCCGCCCTCCTCGTGCCCCTTGGCGCGACCGCGGCGATGGAGGCCATGAAACTCGTCCAGCAGTGGTGGGATCAGGGTCTCGCCGTGCAGCTGGACACCCGCGGCCTCGCCCTGAAGAAAGTCCTCCCCTCCGCCGACCGCCTGGGCATCGGAACTGTGCTGCTCCTAGGCGAAGGCGAACTGGCGGAAGGCATCATCACCGCCAAACACCTCGCCACCGGTGAGCAGGAGACATGGAAGCTGGGCGAAGTGCCCGCCAAACTGGCCTGCCCTGAAATGCCCCTTCACGCGAGGCATGTTCGGGAGTAGGTTCTTGCTTATGCAAGAAGCTACCCTGCCCTCCTACCTGGAACACGCGCCCCTGGGGCAGCTCATCGCGGCCACGCGACGGCGCATCAAGCAGGCGCTGTGGGCGCACCTCAGCGATGACAACCTCACGCCGCAGCAGTACTGGATCCTCATGGTGCTCATGGAGCACGGGCCCCACAGCCTCCACGAACTGGCCGGCAAGGTGTGCATCGACGACCCCACCGCCTGCCGCATCGTGAAGGCCTTGTCGGCGCGCGGCCTCACGGCCTCCTCGCCGGACCCGGACCATGGGCGCCGCATCCTCATCCGCATGGCGCCGGGCACAGAGGCGCTGCAGAAGCGCCTCAAAGGCATGGCGGCCAAGGTGCGCGGCGGCCTGGAATACGGCTTCAGCGACGAGGAGAAAGCCGTGCTCCGCTCAGGGCTCATGAAGGTCATCGCCAACATGGACACGCTGGAGACGGACCTCTCACCCGGAACCAAGAGGCCGCTGCCAGCTAAAGCTTAGGAGCCTGTCCAAGAAATCCCCTGCAGGCGGCGCCAGCCGGCAAGGGCTCGGTGGCAAGGAAGCGTGCGCAGTCGCGATGCGTTCACATCGTGCCAGCGCGGTGACGCAGCCAACGGGCCCTTGGCGGCTGGCCCTCACGCTATCGAAGGCCCCACCGGGGCCTTCTCCCGCGAAACTTGTAGCTTCGCGGAGCGGGGAACCTGGGTTGGGGCGGCGGGCGTCGCCATGCTGCGTTAAGCTCGCTCCGCGTAGTCGCAAGCTATGCCGCCGCTCGCCTGCCTTGCCTGGCTCGCCCGGCGCCCCAACGCCGCCCGGGGGGTTTCTTGGACAGGCTCCTAGAGCCAGGAGCCCGGAGCCCCTATTCTGGAGGGTCAAAGGGATTCCCGATGCAGCTGGACCGCCTGGGCGACTTTCAACGCAGCCACCGCAATGGCGGGCTGCGCCTTGCCGACGCGGGGCAGTCTGTGCGCCTGCTGGGCTGGGCGCGCAAGGTGCGCGACCTGGGCAGCCTCATCTTCATCGACCTGCGGGACCGCTGGGGCATCGTGCAGCTGCGGCTGGATGTGGCCGATGCCGATCCCGCCCTCCTCGCCAAGGTCCGCGCCGTGCGCAGCGAGTTCGTGCTGGGCGCGGAAGGCGTCGTCGTGGAGCGTGAGGCCAAGAACCCCAACATGGACACCGGCGATGTGGAAGTGCGCCTCACCGCCCTGCGCATCCTCAACACCGCGCTGACGCCGCCCATCCCCGTGGAGGACATCGAAGGCCAGGTGGCCAACGAGGATCTGCGCCTCAAGTACCGCTTCCTCGACCTGCGCCGCGAGTCCGTGCAGAAGAACCTGCGGATGCGCAGCGAGGCGGCCCAGATCATCCGCGAGCACTTCCACAAGCACGAGTTCATCGAATTCGAAACGCCCATCCTCACCAAGTCCACGCCGGAGGGCGCCCGCGACTACCTGGTCCCGAGCCGTGTACACGCGGGCGAGTTCTTCGCGCTGCCGCAGTCGCCCCAGCTCTTCAAGCAGCTGCTCCAGGTGAGCGGCTTCGAGCGCTACTACCAGATCTGCCGCTGCTTCCGCGACGAGGATCTGCGCGCCGACCGCCAGCCCGAGTTCACCCAGGTGGACATCGAGATGAGCTTCGTCCGCGAGCAGGATGTGCAGGGCGTCATCGAGCCCCTGATGGTGGAGCTGGCGAAGCTGGCAGGCAAGGAGGTCAGCGCCCCCTTCCCGCGCCTGGCCCACGCAGACGCCATGGAGTGGTACGGCTCTGACAAGCCTGATGTGCGCATTGCCACGAAGATCCTGGATGTCACCTCGGCCTTCGCGCAAAGCGGCTTCAACCTCTTCCGCGCGGCGGCCGAGAGCGGCGGCAGCCGCCGCGTGCGCGCCCTCTTCATCCCCGGCGAAGCCGCGGGCGGTCTCAGCCGCAAGCAGCTGGACGAGCTCGGGGAAGTCGCCAAGCATCTCGGCGCCGGCGGCCTGCCCTATGTGAAGTGGGGCAAGGACGGACTCAGCTCCTCCTTCAAGAAATTCGTCGAAGGCGACGCCGAACCCGCCCTGAAGGCCGCGCTGGGAGCAGGAGGGGAAGGCCTCGCCGTCTTCGCCGTGGGCACGGACGCGCAGACCTCCAAGGTGCTGGGCGAGCTGCGGCTGCGCCTGGGCCGCCAGTTCGGGCTCGTGGACGAATCCAGGTTCGCCTTCCTCTGGATCGTGGACTTCCCGCTGCTGGAGTGGTCGGAGGAACACGCGCGCTTCGTGGCCTGCCACCATCCCTTCACCGCGCCGCACCCCGATGACATCGCGTTGCTGGAGAGCGATCCCGGCCGCTGCCGCGCCGTGGCCTATGACCTGGTGCTGAACGGCTACGAGGTGGGCGGCGGCTCCATCCGCATCCACGATGCCGAGACGCAGAGCCGCATGTTCCGCACGCTGGGCATCGGCGAGCAGGAGGCGCGGGAGAAGTTCGGCTTCCTCCTGGACGCCCTCGCCTTCGGCGCGCCGCCCATGGGCGGACTCGCGCTGGGCCTGGACCGCCTCGTCATGCTGCTGGCGGGCGAGACGAGCATCCGCGAAGTCATCGCCTTCCCCAAGACCGCCCAGGCCCGCTGCCTCATGACCGACGCGCCCTCCCCCGTGGACCCGCGCCAGCTGAAAGAACTGCACCTGCTGGAAGAGAGGGCCCAGACCTACCGCGTGGGCGCCGTCTTCTTCGAGAGCGCCGAGGGCGGCAATCCCGGCCTCCGCGCAGAGGCCGTGCAGCACCTCAGCCAGATGACGCCCCACCAGACCAGCGGCCTCGTCACCCTCGACGAGTCCGGCCGCATCCTCGACGCCCAGACCCTGCACGGACCGACCTTCGAGTTCTGAAATCGAAAAGCGTCTGTAACCACTGATGCACGGCGATGAACGCCGATTCGGGGCCGACGCGGTCCTTCATCGGTGTGAATCGGTGTCCATCGGTGGTTCCAATGCTTTTCAGTGTGAAATAGTCCCATGTCCACCACACGCCATCGCGCCGCCGTGATCCTCAGGGAAGCTGGTTGGGATCTGGCGCCGCCGCCGGTGGTGTGGTCGCCGCGGCTAACGCGCTGCGCGGGGCTCTTCGTGATCGAGAAGGACTCGCGGGGCGTGTGGCGGCCGGAGATCCGCCTCAGCATCCCGCTCCTGCGGCGCCGCGACTGGCCCTGGCCGCTGGAGGTCTGCGGCATGCGCTGCCATGACGCCGAGACGGTGCAGCGTCGCATCCTGGAGCATGAGCTCATCCATTTCGCGCTCTGGGCTCAGCAGAAGGACTGGGGCCACACGGAGGAATTCCGGCGCCTGGCCTTCGAACGCTTCGGCCACCAGAGCATCACGCACGGTATCGGCGATGACGACTCAGCGTGAAAGGCTCTCCGGCGCGTAGAGCGACCGGATCGCATCCGCGTCGTCAAAGCCGAAGCCTTCCCCCACGGGCTGCACGGAGCGCAGCACCAGCTCGCGGGTGCGCGCGTCCAGGAGCGTCTCGATGACCCAGCCCGCCAGATACTGGGCGGCCAAGCAACCCGCGGCGGTGGCGATGTTGCCGTGGCGCACGAAGGGGCGCTCCAGGACCGTCACGCCGAAGGCTTCGAGATCCTTCCGGGCCGTGGGATAGGTCGTCGCGGGGATGCCTTCCAGCAACCCCTTGGCAGCGAGGATGAGCGCGCCCGAGCACATGGAGCCGATGAGCTGCCTGGAAGGATCGAGATGGAGCGACGCGAGGAACGCCGCGTCCTTGCAAAGCGCCCGTGTGGCGGGACCGCTCGCGAAGAGCACCGCGTCGGCATCCGCGATCTCCTCCAACCCGCCATGGACGGTCAGGGCGAGGCCTGTCTGGCTGCGGACGACAGGACGGTCCGCCACGATGCGCACGCGCCAATCCTCGCGCCGCACCCGGTTCAGCAGATCCCAGGGCAGATGGACATCCACATCCGTGAACCCTTCGAAAGCCACCTGGACGATCTTCATGCGCGCCTCCTGTCCCGAGCCTAGCCGGGTCGAGCGGCGTATCCTCTTCGTCTTGACGAAGTGTCGAGACGGTCCCGGAAAGCAGCGCGATGATCCACCTTCAACACGGCGAGTACGAAGCGGAGGTGGCTCCGCTGGGCGCGGAGCTGACGGCGTTCCGCTGGCGCGGCCTGGACCTGCTGTGGGAGGGTGATCCGCGCTGGTGGGGACGAAGGGCGCCCGTGCTGTTCCCCATCGTGGGCCGCTTGAACGACGACACACTGCGGCACGCGGGCCGCTCGCACCATCTTCCCCAGCACGGCTTCGCGCGGGATCTGCTATGGGAGACGCTTGGAGCCGACGGCCGCTCCACATCGCTCCGTCTCCGCGATTCGAGCGAAACGCGCGGAGCCTATCCCTTCGCATTCGAGCTCACCCAGCGCCTGGAGCTGTCGGACGGAGGTCTGCAGGCCGTCTTCACGCTCGCGAACCCGGGTGTGGAAGACCTCATTGCCTGCCTCGGCGTCCACCCCGCCTTCCGCTGGCCTCTGCCTGGCGGGCGGCGCGACGAACACCAGATCATCTTCGAGGCCGATGAACCCGAACCCATGCGGCGATTGAAGAACGGGCTTCTGCGCGAGGCCACACATCCCTCGCCCCTCACCACCTGGCCCCTGCTTTTAAAAGACACCCTCTTCGCGGACGACGCGCTCATCTTCGATCGCCTGCGCAGCCGCCGCCTCCGCTTCACCGCCCCCGGCGCGCCGGTGGTGGAACTGGCCTGGGACTTCCCCCACTTTGGCATCTGGACAAGGCCCGGCGCGCCCTTCCTCTGCCTGGAGCCCTGGCAGGGCTTCGCGGATCAGGAAGGCTTCGCAGGCGGATTCCGGGACAAGCCCGGCACTGTGAGGCTGGCGCCGGGCGGAGCCCGGCGCTGGTCCTACTGCATCGCGGCGCGCGAAGCCTTACCCTGATGCCATGACTCTGCCCGCGCTTCCCGCCCGCCGCGCCTCCGATGAGGGCGCGGAAGACCGGCTTCCGCCTTCGAAGAAAGTCTTCGCGCTGCGCAACCTGCCGCTGGGGGAGATCCGCGCCATCGGCTTCGACATGGACTACACGCTGGCGCGCTACCGCAGCCCGGAGATCGACGAGCTGGCCTACCGCAAGGCCATCCGCCTGCTGGTGCGCGAGCGCGCCTATCCGCTCTGGCTGCTGGAGGCGCCCTACGATCCCGACTTCGCCGTGCGCGGCCTCGTGCTGGACGGCGCCCGGGGCAACCTCCTCAAGGTGGACCGCGAGCGCCAGGTGGTGCGGGCCTCCCACGGCGCGCGGCCCCTCGAGCCGGAGGAGATGGACGGCATCTATGGCCGGCGCAGGCTCGACGCGGCCGCGAAGGGCTTCCGCAGCATCGACACCATCTTCGAGATCCCCGAGTGCGCGCTCTTCGCGCTGCTCGTGGACGCCTCCGACGGCAAGCGCATCACCGGAAAGAGCGCCACGGACATCTTCCAGGATGTGCGCTGGGCCATCGACACCACGCACCGCAACGGCGAGATGAAGACAGAGATCCTCGCCCACCGCGACTTCTTCATCCCGAAGGATCCCCAGCTGGCGCCTGCCCTGGAGCGCCTCAAGCGGGGCGGCAAGAAGCTCTTCCTCCTCACGAACAGCGAGTGGAGCTTCACGAACGGCGTGCTGTCACACCTGCTCAACGGCGAGGACCAGGCCTACCCGGAATGGACGGACCTCTTCGACCTCATCGTGGTCTCGGCCCGCAAGCCCCTCTTCTATCTGGAAGGCACGCCGCTCGTCGCGGCCGGGGCGGACGCGCCTGCCCACGCCTTCAGCGGCGGCAACGCGGCTTGGCTGGAGGAGCGCATCGGCGCCTCGGGCCAGTCCATCCTCTATGTGGGCGACCACATCTACGGCGACATCATGAAGTCGGCGAAGACTTCATCTTGGCGCACGCTGCTGCTCATCCCCGAGCTGGAGCGGGAGCTGGGGCTGCTGGAATCCAAGGGGCCGCAGTTGCGGCGGCTCGTGCAGCTGGAGACGCTGCGCCGCCGCTCCCAGCGCCACCTCTCCATCCTCGAGGATCAGCTCCAGCGCAATCACCACCACCGGCAACTGCTGGCCACGCGGCTCTCGCCCGATGCGCTGGACGCGCTCAACCAGGAGGCGGGCTCACTCTCCCGCGAATCAGCTGAGCTGTCGCGGCGCGTGGCCGATCAGAGCGCGGAGATGGCCGGCCTGCTCCACGAGGTGGAGTCCGCCTACAACCCGCACTGGGGGCCGATGTTCCGGGAGGGGGACGCCCAGACCCGCTTCGCGGACCAGATCCAGCAGTACGCCTGGGCCTACACGGGCGCCATCAGCAACCTCTACGCTTACGACCCCAACGGCACCCTCTTCGCGCCGTCCCCGGCCCTGCCCCACGAGCAGGTCTGAAACCTTCTCGGAGCATTGGAAAGAAAATCAGATTTTTGCGGCTTTTTCCTTGCGGGCGAGTAGCATGGGGGCATATTTGCCCCTCTTAACTGGCCTTAACATCTCCCGTCACGGCTCACCATGCTCAGTTTCTGGGAACAGGACGCCGCCCCCCTCCACGACGCGCTCATCGTGGGCGGAGGGATCGTGGGCCTCTTCACGGCCATCCAGATCAAGCGCCGCAAGCCCCAGTGGCGCGTGGCGGTGCTGGAGCGGGGCCTGCTGCCCAGCGGCGCCTCCACGCGCAACGCGGGCTTCGCCTGCTTCGGCAGCCTGACCGAGATCCTCTCCGACATCGACCGCATGGGCCGCGACGCGGCGCTGGCGCTTGTGGAGAAACGCTTCCGCGGCCTCCACAAGCTGCGCGAGACGCTGGGCGACAACGCCATCGGCTACGAGCACCACGGCGGCTACGAGCTGCTCATGGACGCTCAGATGGAGGCCCTGCAAGGCCTGCCCAGCCTCAATGTCTGGCTCCGCCCCATCTTCAAGACCGATGTGTTCCAGGTGATGAAGGACCGCAACGGCCAGAGCGCCGCTGCCGCGCTGGGCTTCAATGTGAAGCAGGTGCGGGCCGTAGTGCGGAACCCCTTCGAGGGCCAGCTCCACTCCGGCAAGCTCATGGCCGCGCTGGAGACCCGCGCCCGGGAATCCGGTGTGGAGCTCCGCACCGGCGCCGAGGTGATGGACTTCGATGAGAACGACGCGCTGGCCGCCCTCTGGGTGCGGCAGCCAGGCTCCAAGGAGCGCATCCCCTTCCGAGCCTCGCAGGTGGTCTTCTGCGCCAACGGCTTCACCGACCGCCTCATCCCGGGCATGGGCATCGTGCCCGCCCGCGGCCAGATCCTCGTGACGGAACCTGTGCCCGATCTGCGCTGGAAGGGCTGCTTCCACATGGACGAGGGCTACGTCTACTTCCGCGACCTCTCCACGCCGGAGGGCACGCGCATCCTCCTGGGCGGCGCGCGGAACATCGCCTTCGAGGCCGAAGCCACGGACGAGATGGCCATCACCCAGACCATCCAGGAGCGCCTGGAGCAGTTGCTCAGGAACACCATCCTGCCGGGCAAGACCCCGCGCGTGGCGCGGCGCTGGGCCGGCATCATGGGCTTCGGACCTGAGAAGAAACCCATCGTGAAGCGCCTCGGCCCCCGCACCGTCCTCGCCTTCGGCTGCAACGGCATGGGCGTGGCCCTGGGCAGCCTCATCGCCGATGAGGCCGCCAACATCACCTTGGACTGAGGCTCATTCCGCCACGAGCTCGTCGCAGAAGATGAAACTCTTGTTCCCCGCGCCCTTGTGCCAGGGCGGGCAGGTAATGAACGCGCTCGCGTGGACGCGGATGTAGCGCGCCTTCGATCCTTCCCGCAAGGGCACAGCGAAATCGCGGGCGATGGCACCGTCGTCGTGGGGATCCACGGTGTTCATCGCCACCCCCGCATCCCGCCAGGCCTGGCCGTCCTCGCTGGTTTGGAAGCTCACCGACAGCGGCATGAAGATCCAGGCGTTCTGGTCCTGGAGGCAGCCGAGGGCGAGGCGGCGCAGGGGTTTCACAGAACCCAGATCGAGTTCCGCGTCGAGGTCCGTCCCGTAGAAGCCTTGCCAGCCGCCGGTCTTCCAGTCCGCGGTGCCGCGAATGCCATCCATGAGCGCGTCAGGGCCGCCTCCGTCGTACTGCTTGTGGACGGGCGTGCGCAGCGTGAGCTTCTTCGCGGGATCCAGATAGTGAAAATCCGCGCTCACGACGGGGCTCCAGAGGCCGTCCTTTTCGGCGCGGAAGGTGAGGACGCAACTCTTCTCCAGCGTGACGGGACCCGTGAAGGGCTGCGCGTGTTCATCGGGAACGCCCCCATCCGTGGTCCAGAAGAGGTGGCAGCCCGGCTCTAGCGCCACGAGCCTCACTTCCACCGGCGCAGAGAAGAAACGCGGCCCTTCGCAGACGGGCGCGGACACGATGGGTGGGCCGCACTGGGCGCTGCGAGGGCGGTCGACGAGCGCAGCGCCCCAGGTGGAAGGCCGCGCGCCCATGGCGAATGTGATCTCACCGCCCGCGGTCAGTTCCTCGTGTGTGAAGAAGACGCCCGCATGGGCGGCTCCGTTCCTTGTGCAGCTCTGAATGTAGGAGCCCTCGCCCTCCCGGCGGATCACCAGCGTCTTCCCGTTGTCGAAGCGCAGCGTGGCCTTGGGGAAGAGCGGTGATCCCACAGCGTAGTCGGGGAGGCCCGGACAGACTTCGTAGATCCCCAGTGCGCTCAGCACGAACCAGGCGCTCATCTGCCCGCAATCCTCGTTGCCGATGAGGCCGTCGGGGTCCGCCTTGTAGAAATCGTCCATGACGCGGCGCGTGAGCGCTTGCGTCTTCCAGGGCTGGCCCGCGTAGTCGTAGAGGTAGGCCATGTGGTGGCTGGGCTCGTTGCCGTGGGCGTACTGGCCGATGAGCCCCGCGATGTCCACCTGCTCCCGGCCCGTGGTCTTCGTGCTGGCGCTGAAGAGCGCGTCGAGGTGCTTGCAGAAGGCGTCATCCCCGCCTTCCCGCGCGATGAGGCTGTCCAGATCCTGGGGCACGAAGAAACTGTATTGCCAGGCGTTCGCCTCCGTGTAGTGGTTGTCCACTTCCGCGGGATCGAAGGGCGTCTTGAAGCGGCCATGGATGCGGGAGCGCATGAAGCCGTCGGCGTCGAGAAGGTGCTTCCAGGCTTGGGCCCGCTGGTAGAAGCGCGCGGCGACGGCCGGATGCCCCGTCGCTTCCGCGAAGCGGGCGATGCACCAGTCGTCATAGGCGTATTCCAAGGTGGTGGACACATCCTCAGAAGCGGCATCCCCAGCGATGTAGCCCTGCGTCTTGTATATGGCGACCGCGCGCGTATCCGCGTCCGCGCTCGCCTCCATGGCCTTCAATGCCAATGCCGGATTGAAGCCGCGGAACCCCTTCATCCACGCGTCCACGATGACGGGCACCGCGTGGTAGCCGATCATGCAGTCCGTCTCGTTGGCCCACAGCTCCCATACGGGCAGGCGGCCGGCCTCCTGATATTCGGCCAGGAAGGTGCGGATGAAGTCCAGGTCGCGTTTCGGCTCTAGAAGCGTGTAGAGCGGGTGCGCGGCGCGGAAGGTGTCCCAGAGCGAGAAGACCGTGTGCCGCGTGTAGCCGTCCGCCTTATGGGCTTTCAGATCGCGGCCCAGGTAGCGGCCATCCACATCCTGGAAAGTGTTGGGCTGGAGCAGCGTGTGGTAGAGCGCCGTGGTGAAGATCTTGCGCTGGGTTTCTGTTCCGCCTTCCACCGTGAGTTTGGACAGCTCCGCGTCCCATGCGGCGCGGGCGGCTTTGCGCGTCGCGGCGAAATCCCAGCCGGGCAGCTCGGCATGGAGGTTCTTCCGCGCGCCCGCGATGTCCACTGCCGAGATCGCCACCTTCACCTGCAGCGCCTCGCCTGGCTTCAGATGGAACTTCAGCGCGGCTTTGAGGTTCTTGCTTTCGGCCTTCGATGCTTTCGCCATCGGCACATCATTCGAGGCAATGGTGGCCATGAAGGGGCGGTCGAAAACCGCCACGAAGTAGAGGGGCTGGTCCACGGCCCAGTCCTTGGAGCGGCGGAAGCCTTCGATGGTGCGGGCATCCACCACGCGGATCCAGGCGTCGCGGACCTCGTTGCGGTGCTGGAGGTCGAGCAGCACTTGCGCGTCCCTTCCGCTGAAGCGGTAGCGGTGCATGGCCACGCGGGTGGTGGCCGTCAACTCCGCGCTCACGCCGGAATCGTCGAGATGCACGGCGTAATAGCCTGGCTCCGCCTTTTCGGTCGCCTTCCGGAAATGCGAGCCATAGCCGCGCGCATCGAAGGGGCCCGGATCCTCGCCCTTCGCGGTGTAGCCCGTCTTCCACTTCACGGCGCCCGTGAAAGGCAGGAGCAGGATGTCGCCGTAATCGCTGCAGCCCGTGCCGCTCAGGTGCCTCTGCGAGAAACCGTAGATGACGGAGTCGCTGAAGTGGTAACCGCTGCACCCGTCCCAGCCCGTGAGCCGCGTGTCCGGGCTGGGCTGCACCATGCCGAAGGGTCGCGACGCGCCGGGGAAAGTGTGCCCGTGGCCGCCGGTTCCGATGAAGGGATCCACCAGGGCCGCGGGATCCGCTTTCACTTGTTTCTTGGCGCCGGCAAAAGCCAAACCGCACGCGGCCAACGAGAGAAAGGCTTTCAATCGCATGACGGCCTCACCGGACGACGATCTCGTCGGCGCAGATGAAGCAGGTCTTGCCCTCGCGCCAGGAGCCCTTGGGGATGGTGATGGGCGACCGGGCCGTGACGCGCACAAAACGCCCGCGGACAGCGGCATCCAGATCGTAGCCGTGCACCTGGGTCTTGCCATCGTGCAAGTGAGGGCCGTACTTCATGAGCTCCGGCGGCGTGGATGGCGCGCCCGCGACCGTCCACGACTGCCCATCGTCGGAAATCTCGAAGCGCACCTCCAGCGGGAAGTAAGTCCAGGTGTAGGGGTCCTGCAGGAACGCGATGCTCAGATGATGAAGATCGCGGATCTCACCCAGATCCAGCGTGGCCCTCAGATCCTGGCCGAAGAAACCCTGCCAGTTGCCCGCGCGGAAATCCGTGGTGCCGCGGGCGTCGTCGATGAGCGCCAGCGGCCCGCTGGCTCGGAAGGTGGGGCTGATGCCGCTATCGAGCCTCAATTTCGGCCAATCCGGAAGCCGCACGAAACGGCTCTCCACCACCGGACTCCAGGCTTGGCCGCGCCGGGCCCGGAAACGGAGCGTGGCGCTGCGATCCAGGATGAAGGGCCCGTCGTAGACGGGGGAGGCCTCCGTGGGATCGCCGCCATCGAAGGTGTAGTGGATGCGATCGGCCGGATCCGAAGCCGCGAGCTTCACCGCGGCAGTCCCCTGGAACACGGATTCCCCCTCCGCGACCGGTGCCGGAATCGTGCTCGTGTACGCCTCTTCGCTGTGAGGACGGTCCGCTTCGGAACTGCCCCAATGCGACGGCAGCCGCCCCATCTCGAAGTCCAGCTCACCGCCCCGCAGCAGCGCGGCGTGGGTGATGAAGGACCTTGCGTAGGATTTTCCGTCCAGCCGCGCGGACTGGATGTAGGGGCGATCTCCGCCATTGTGGCGCGCGCGAATGGTGAAACGCTTGCCGTTCACGAGATGGATCACGGCCTTGTCGAAGAGTGGCGAGCCGATGGCGTACTCCGGGCGGCCGGGGCAAACTTCGTAGATGCCCAGGGCGCTGAGCACATACCAGGCGCTCATCTGGCCGCAGTCCTCGTTGCCCGCCATGCCGTCGGGCTTCGTCGAATACATCCCGTCCATGAGGCGCCGCACGAGCGCCTGCGTCTTCCAGGGCCTGCCCGCGTAGTCGTACAAATAAGCGATGTGGTGGCTGGGCTCGTTGCCATGGGCGTACTGGCCCACGAGGCCCGTCACATCCTCCTCTTCCCAGCCATGCATCTCGGAGGAAGCGGCGAAGAGGCCGTCCAGCCGTTTCTCCAGCGCGTCCGGGCCGCCCAGCCGTTTCATGAAACCGTCCACATCCTGCGGCACCGCGAAGGCGTATTGCCAGGGCGTGGCCTCGGTGAAATCGAAGGTGATGGCCTGGAGGTCGAAGGGCTCCTTCCACATGCCGTTCTGGCGCGGATGGAAGAATCCCTGCGGGTCCATGAGGTGCTGCCAGGACTCCGCGCGGCGGGTGTAGACGCGGTAGTCGTCCATGTGTCCGATGGCTTTGGCGAACTGGGCGATGCACCAGTCATCGTAGGCGTATTCCAGCGTCTTGGACACGCTCTCGGGCTCCGCGTCTGCGTTGATGAACCCCTGCGCGCGGTAGGACTTCAGGCCGCGGAAATCCTCCTCGGCGCTGTGCTTCATGGCTTCCAGGGCCAGTTCAGGATCGAAGCCGCGCAACCCCTTCATCCAGGCATCCACGATCACGGGCACGGCGTGGTAGCCGATCATGCAGTTGGTCTCGTTGGCCCACAGCTCCCACACCGGCAGCCGCCCCCCATCGCGATACTCGGCGAGGAAGGTCTTCACGAAGTCCAGATCCTTCCCGGGCTCGATGAGCGTGTAGAGCGGGTGCGCGGCGCGGTGGGTGTCCCAGAGCGAGAACACCGTGTGCTCGGTCCAGCCTTGGGCCGTGTGGATCTTCAGGTCCCGGCCCAGGTAGCGGCCATCCACATCCTGGAAGGTGTTGGGCTGGATGAGCGCATGGTAGAGCCCCGTGTAGAAGATGGTCCGCTGGTCCGGCGTGCCGCCTTCCACTTCGATCTTGCCCAGCTCCCGGTTCCAAGCCGCGCGCGCCGCGGCCCGCGTGGCCTCGAAGTCCCAGCCCGGCAGCTCCACGGCGAGGTTCTTCGTGGCGCCGTCCTCGTCCACAGCGGAGATGGCGACCTTCGCCAGCACCTGCTCCCCGGGTTTCAGGTCGAAATGCAGCACGGCCTTCACGCTGAGGCCCGAGGCCTCCTTCATCCCGGGCCGGATCGTGTCATCCATGGCGAGTTCCGCCCTGAACGGCCGGCTGAAGGTGGCCACGAAGTAGACCGGCTGGTCCTGGGCCCAGGCCTTGGAGCGGCGCATGCCCGCGACGGTGTGGTCATCCAGCACCTTCAGGCTGCTGGCCAGCACCTGGTCGTGGTGCGTGAGGTCGATGAGGATGTGGGCATCTTCGGCCTTCGCGAAGGTGTAGCGGTGGAACGCCACGCGCGTGGTGGCGGTGAGCTCCGCCCGCACACCATAGTCGTCCAGCGTGACGGCGTAGGCGCCAGGACTGGCCTGCTCCGTGGCCTTGTCAAAGCGCGATCCGTAGCCCGCGGGATCGAAGCCCGGCGCATCCTCGCCGGTGCCGAGGTAGCCGTTCCTCAGTTTCACCGCGCCCGTGGCCGGCAGCAGGAGGATGTCGCCGTAATCGGGAATGCCCGTGCCGCTCAGGTGCGTCTGCGAGAAACCGTAGATCACGGTATCGCTATGGACATAGCCCGCGCAGCTGCCCCAGCCTCGCAGCCGGGTATCGGGGCTGGGCTGCACCATGCCGAAAGGCAGCGTGGCGCCCGGAAAGGTGTGGCCCAGATTCCCCGTGCCGATGAAAGGGTCCACCAGCCCCGCCCAGTCCTTGCCGCCCTTCCCTGGCGCCGCCGCGAGGCAAAGGCTCAGAAGCGGAAGCAGGAGGCGTCGCAGCATGCTCATCTCCGGTCGCGGGCGTCGAGCCGGTCCACCGCGTAGGCCCAGCCGCCCAGGGCCACCGCCTTCGCCGCGCCCAGACGCGAGATGCACACGCCCACGCGCTTGAGGGGATCATAGGCCACGCGGCGCGTGGAGCCAGGCACCATCACTTCACGCGCCTCGCCTTTCAGGAACGCGGCCTTCTCACCCGCGTCCTCCAGGTTGTAGGCCTTGGATTCCAGGCGCCCGACGGTTCCGCCGCTCCGGGTGGCGAGGGTGCCGTTCAGCTCCGCCATGAGGGCGGGCAGGAAGAGGTCCGCCGCTCCCGCTAGCCCGCCGCCGATGACGACGAGACCATCCACCAGCGTCAGCGCGTTGGCGACGGCATCGCCCGCCGCCTCGCCCAAAGCGCGGAATGCTTCGCGAGCGGCGGCAGGATTCCCGGGCGAGCTCCCCCGCGCGATGTCGGCGAGCGCCTTGGGCTCCGGCGCGTCGAGCCCGGAGAGCTTCGCGTAGACGGATCTCACGGCGGCGATGCTGACGCCTTCCTCTGCGAAGCAGGCCGGACAAGTCTTGCTGCGCACGAGCCAGATCTCGCCCGCCGCTGAATTGTCGCCACGCAGCAGGCGGCCCTCCGCCACGATGCCCGCGCCGAAGCCCGTTCCGATGGTGAGGCCCAGCAGATGCCGGTGGCGGAAAGGACTGCCCGCCGCCTCCAGCTCCGCGTTCACCTCCGGCAGCCGGCCCGCCAACGCCTCGCCGTACGCGAAGAGGTCGCCATCGTTGTTGAGGAAGACCGGCAGCTGGAAGTGGTCCTCCAGCATGGGCCCCAGGGCCACGCCGCCACGGAAGCCCGGCAGGTTCTTCAGGTCGCCGATGACGCCGCGCGGGTAGTCCGCGGGCCCCGGGAAGGCGAATGAGATCGCGCTCGCCTGCCTCCCCGTCGCCCCGTGGACAGCCTCGAAGCCCTTGCGGAGCTGGCCCAGGCAGACATGGAGATCGTCGCCCATGGCGGGCAGCACCACGGGCGCCGTGGCTTCGCGGCCATCCCGCACCGCCGAGAACGCGAAGGTGGTGCCTCCGGCGTCGAGCGTGAGGACGAGGGGACCGCCCGTCATTCAGGCCTCCAGCTTCGAGGCTGGCCTCGCGGCGA
Organism: Holophagaceae bacterium; assembly: GCA_035687325.1. Classification (GTDB taxonomy): domain Bacteria; phylum Acidobacteriota; class Holophagae; order Holophagales; family Holophagaceae; genus JAFDVN01. Next base: position 13,489 of record DASRXV010000088.1, on the reverse strand, counting down.
GGAAGACGAGGTAGGCGAAGCAGATCACGGGCACGGCGAAGGCCATCCGGAGTCCCGCGCCGTCCGCGATCCGGCCCATGAGGAGCGGAATGAGGGCGCCGCCCGCGATGGCCATGCACATGAGGCCGCTCAGCTCGCTGGCGCGTTCGGGCCTCCGTTCCACCGTGATGGCGAAAAGCAGCGGCCAGATGTTGGCGAAGCCCAGGCCCGCCAGCGCCGGCGCGATGATCGCTCCCGCGTGGCCGAGGCTGAGCGCGGCCAACGGCCCCAGCAAGCCCAGCACGGCGCTGAGGCGGAAGAAGGAAGGCGCGGACATCCGCATCAACACGGCGCTACCCACGAGCCGGCCCACGGTGAGTGCCGCGAAGAAGGCCGTCGGTCCGAAGAGCGCCGCCTTGGCGTCATCGAATCCCTGCGCCGTCAGCACCGGTTTCAGGAAACGCGCCATGCAGACCTCGGCGCCCACATAGAGGAAGATGCCCAGCACTGCCGCGGCGAAGACGGGCTCCTTCAACAGCGCGAGGCTGCTGCCGAGGCTGGGCGGTTCATCGGCCTTCGCCTCCTGGATGGGCAGCGCGGCCACGGCGAGGAAGGCGAGGACCATCAGCGCGAGGAAGACCGGGAACACGCCCCGCCAGCCCATGGCGCCCAGCAGGGGCAGCGCGGCGGCGAGGCCCACGAGCCAGCTGGAACCTGAGCTGCCCACGCCCTTGATGAACTGCGCGAAGCTGAGGTTGCGGGCGTAGGCGCCGGGCTCGCTCACATCGCGCATGATGGGGTTGCCCGCCACCTGAAGGAAGGTGGTGCCAACGCCCAGGACGAAGATGCAGCCCAGCAGCAGGCCGAAGCTGGGCGCCCGCAAGGACGGCACGGCCACGGCCACGATGTTGAGGCCGAGCGCCAGGAGCAGCAGCTTCTTCTTCCCGATGCGCGCCGCCAGCAGGCCGCCTGGCACGCTGAAGGCCGCGAAGGCGATGAAGACGAAGAAGGTCAGCAGCGTCGAGACCACATTGCTGAGCTCGTACTGCGCCCGCACCGCGTCTGCCAGCGGGCCCATGGCGTCGGCCACACCCATGACGAGGAAGGCCAGGAAAATGGGCAGAGTGCGAAGGCGCATCGGAACTCCGGCGGTTTTTTGAGGAATCTCCCAAGCTTAGCTGGCCTCGCGCCACGAGGGACTCTAGATTGAGAGCGCCCACCCCCGGGAGCTCCCATGAAACCCATCTGGCGACGCGCCCTTCTCCTCTCCTGCGCCCTGGTGGCGCCAGCCCCGTATCTTTCCGCCACCTGCGGCGGTGGCGGGGGGGGCGGCCTGGGGGGCATGCCCATAGCCAGCGGTGGCGGACAAGAAGAAGTCTTCGTGGTGCCCTGGAAGATCTACGGGCCCAGCACACCCCTGCCCGGCGATGCCCTGGTCCATGTGCTCTGGTTCCCCACGGGGCCTGCCGAAGCCAAGGCTTCCCGGCTGCGGGCCTCCCGCCTGCTGAGCCTCTACGGCGCCCGTTGCGTGGCCATGGATCTGGTCACGGACAACAACACCGCGCTCAGGGAGAAATACAATGCGCCGCCTCAGACGGCTCAGGTGGTATTCACCGCTCAGGATGGTAGCGAGCTGGGCCGGGTCGCCTCAGGCCCTAAGGGCTTCGATGTCTACGAAGTGGAGAAGGTCCTGTCCAAGACCCTGGACAGCCGGGAGGAGGCTCTCAAGCAGCAGCTCAAGGAGGCCAAGACAAAGCAGGAGGCCGGCGACAAGGCCGCGGCCACTGCCACCTACCAGCAGGTGCTGGGTTGGAAATGCCTCTTCCCCAAGCCTGCCAAGGAGGCGGCCAAGGCCCTTAAAGAGCTGGGTGTGCCCGTGGCTGGGCTCACAGAGCTGGACACACCCTTCCCCATCCTCCACGGCGACGGCGCGCAGCGCGTGATCCGGCTCATGGACCTGGGCTACCGGGCGGAGAACCTGGCCCACTACCGCGAAGCGGAGCACCTCTACCTTCAGGCTTCGCGAGTGGATCCCGCGGACCCCGCGCCCCTGCGCTTCCTGGGGGAACTGCACCGGCATCACACAGGCGAGTGGGATCTGGCCAAGGCGGACTTCCGGCGCATCCTCTCCATGCCCGCCGATCCCCTCTCCCGGGCCGTGGCCCTGCACGGCCTGGGCAAGATGAGCATCTTCGGCAACGAGTTCGACAAAGGGCTGACGCTCTTTCATCAGAGCGTGGACGCCTTCCCCTTGGCCCTCACCTACCGCAACCTCGCCGTCTATTGGAACGACCGCGACGCGGCCAAGGCTGAAGGCTACATGCGGCAGGCCCTGGCTCTGGACCCGGACGACTCCTTCAATCTCATTTTCTCCGCCACCTACCTGGCCAGCCATGGCCAGCGCGAGGAGGCGCTGAAGATCGCCAAGGCGAACGAGGGCACCCTCTGCGCCAGCTACAACCTGGCCGCCATCTACGCGCTGCTGGGGGAGAAGGACATCGCCCTCGGACTCCTGCAGCGCCACTTCTACCAGTTCGAGCGCTACGACGCCGTCAGGGAGAAGGAGATGCACGAAGCGCGCGTGGACATCGTCTTCCAGAGCCTCAGACAGGATCCGAGGTTCATCAAACTGACGAAGCTCGCGAAGGGGTAAGCGATGACGGGATGGCAGGGATCGGATTCCCTGCCATCCCGTTGATCACACCGTCACGCGGCTCTTCGCTCTCGCGGTGACGAACACATCCTTCATGACGGCCACGACGAGGTCCTGGTCCTTCTCGTCCAGGCCGGGCCAGAGGGGCAGGCTGCAGAGGCGGTCGCCACTCCAGTCGGTGTGCGGCAGGCCTTCCTTGGGCAGGGCGCTGCGGCGCTTCTCGTAGAAGGCGCGGTAGAAGGAGTGCTGGTGGCAGGGCTTGTAGTGGATGCCCGTTCCGATGTTGCGGTCCTTCAGCTCCGTCACGAATTCATCGCGGCTGAGGCCGGCCTTCTCTGGGAGGATGCGCGTCACGAAGAGGTGGAAGCAGTGGGCGAGGTCCGCGCTGCCTTCCCAGGGCAGCATCACCTCGTCCATGTCCTTCATGAGCTCCAGGTAGCGGCGGAAGAGCTGGCCGCGCCGCGCGTTGAAGCCGTCCAGCTTCCTGAGCTGGTGGAGGCCCATGGCGGCCTGGAGGTCCATGAAGTTGGCCTTGCGGGCGGGCTCCTCCACATCGATGTGGACGCTGCCCTCCTTGCTCTGGCGCTTCCAGGCGTCCCGCTCGATGCCGTGGAAGCGCAGGCGCTGGATGCGGTGGGCGCGGTGGGGATCGTGGAAGGCGATGGCGCCGCCCTCGCCCGTGGTCATGTTCTTGTTGGGGTGGAAGCTGTAGACGGTCATGGCGGAGCGCGGGTCGCTGCCGATCTTCTTGCCGCGATGATGGGCGCCCATGGCCTGGGCGGCGTCCTCGATGACCCAGAGGTGGTGCTTCTGCGCCACGCGCCACACCACCTCCATGTCCACGGGCAGGCCCGTGAGATGGACGGGGATGATGCCCTTGGTGCGCGGCGTGATGGCCGCTTCAAGCTTGGCGGGATCCAAGTTCAAGGTCTTCGGGTCGATGTCCACGAGCACGGGCACGCCGCCCTGGAGGACGACGGTGCTGAGGGTGCTCACCCAGGTGAGGGAAGTCGTGATGACCTCGTCGCCCGGCTGCAGACCCATCACCTGCATGGTGATCTCCTGGGCCGTGGTGGCGCTGTTCATGGCCATCACATGGGGCACGCCGTTGTAGACCGCCAGCGCTTCCTCGAACTTCGCGGACTTGGGACCGGTGGTGAGCCACCCGCTCTGGATGGAGTCGATCATCTCGGCGATCTCCTCCTCCCCGACCATGGGGCGGGTGAAGGGCAGGAACGATTCGCGGCGGATCATCGGAACTCCTTCAAGCGTGAGAGGGGATTGTGCCACTCAAGGCTGCGCGAGGGACAGGTCAACGCAGACCACGCTGCCGCCGCCTTCGGATTCCACGCGCAGCTCGCCTCCCAGATCCCGGAGCAGCTGGCGCGACACCACCAGGGCCAGGGCAGGCCCGCCGGTTCCGCCGGGATCGGGGCCATCGGAATGGGTGCCATCCAGCGCGCCCACCACCGGGGCGAGATCGAGGGTGGGAAAGGGGAAACGGAGGCGCAGCGTCAGGGCGCTGATCTCGATGCGGAGGGCCTCGTGGGTGGCTCGGGCGTGGAACGCCTGGAGACCCAGCAGCGTGGCCAGCACCTCCTGGAGGATGGCCCCGTCGCCCAGAATCTTCGGCAGCGGCACCCAGAGGTTGGGCCAGGTGAGACCGCTGCCGCCCTGGCGTTCGAAGGCGTCCTTCGCCGCGCGCAACACGGGCGAGGGGTCCAGCGGCTCCAATGAGACGGTGCGCTCCGCGGTCTCCGTGCAGCGCTCCACTTCCGCCAGCAGCGACCGCAGATGGTGGGCGATGCGCGTGGCGCTCTGGAAGGCCGAGCCCGCCTCCTCCTCGCTGTAGGCGCCATCCATGCCCAGCTTGAGGAGGACGAGCAGTTCAGAGAGTCCCTGGCTCAGCGATCGGCTGGCGAAGCGGAGGAACTCCAGGCGCACCCGGTCGCCCTGCGTCACGCCCCAGCGGCTGGCCTCCAGCGCCTGCGCGTAGCGGCGCTGTTCAGAGACCTCTTCCACCAGCGCGGACCGGCGGGCCGAGAGATCCTCCAACTCCCACTGGTGGTGGAGCGCCTGGGCGCCCAGCGCCATCAGCGGCTCCAGCTCATCGAAGGCGGCGGCCTCCGGTGCGCGGGCCGCGGGGAGGCTGAGGATGGCGAAACCCAGAAGCAGCAGGTGGCGCTCCAGCGGCACGAAGTAGAGCTGCTCGTCCAGGGCGCGCAAGGGCTGTAGCTGGAGCGGCAGCCCTTCCTTGGGCAGCCAGCCCCGGGGTGGAAGGACGGGCTGGCCGAAGGGATGGGGCGCGGGAAAGCGCAGCTTGGGCGGCGCCGGGCCGAGGGAAGCGGCGAGCTCGAAGCTCGAAGGCCCCAACCGCCACAGTGTGGCCCGGGCCGCGCCCAGCCTGCCCGCGATGGCCTCCAGCAGCGCGGGAGCGGGGGCTTCCGCGCTGGAGTGGGCGACCACCTGCCGCCGCAGGCTGGAGAGTGCCGCCTCCGCCGCGTCCGCGCGCTGCTCAGCGCGGAGCGCTTCGCGGAAGGCCTCCTTAGCCGCCTCGTTGGATCCGCCTGAGGGGAAAGTGCCGGGTCCGCTCATGCCGCCCCTCAGGCGATTGGGACGGTGATGGTCATGGTGGTGCCCGTGCCCTGGCCCTCGCTGTAGAGGCCGATGGCGCCGCCCATCATCTCCACGAGGTGCTTGCAGATCACGAGGCCCAGCCCCGTGCCGCCGTACTCGCGGGAGTGGCCGCCCTCCGCCTGGACGAATTTCTGGAAGAGCCGCTGCTGGGCTTCCAGGCTCACGCCGATGCCTGTGTCCACCACGCGCATCACCACCACGCCGATGCCCCGCTCCACCTGGAGCGAGACGGAACCGTCCTTCGTGAACTTGAGCGCGTTGCTGATGAGGTTCAACAGCACCTGCTTGAGGCGGCCCGCGTCGCCCAGGACTTCGGGCATCTCCGCGAGGTTGTCGGGCCACACCAGCGCCACGCCGGGCCGCCGCGGATAGGCCTCCGCCACGGGGCGCACCTCGTCCACCACCGCCAGCAGCGCGCAGGGCAGCGCCTGCACCTCCAGCCGCCCGCTCTCGATCTTGGCGAGGTCCAAGATGTCGTTGAGCAGGTTCAGCAGGTGCTGGCCGGAGGCGTAGCTGTCCTGGAGCATCTGCTTCATGTCCTCCTCGCCCTCGTAGAGGCCGTCGAGGACGAGGCGCGTGAAGCCGAGGATGCCCGTGAGCGGCGTGCGCAGCTCGTGGCTCGTGAGGGCGAGGAACTCGCTCTTGAGCCGGTCGGCCTCCCGCAGCGCGGAATTCACGCGCTCCAGCTCCACGGCCTGGGACTGGAGCGTGTTGCGCTGGTCCTGGAGGTCGCGGAAGAGCCAGGCGTTGTAGAGCGTGACGGCCGTCTGCCGCTGGAGGATGGCGATGGAATCCAGATCTTCGGATTCCAGATTGCGGTCCTTGGGGATCTCGATGACGGCGAAGCCCAGGAGGAGCAACTGGTACTCGAAGGGCACGAAGTAGAGGCCCGAATCCGGCTGCGCGGCCAGCGCACGCAGCGGTTCCGGCAGATGGGCCCGGTCCAGCCACTGGCCCTGGAAGAGCAGCAGCGGCTGGTCGAGGAAGGGGTTGGGCGCGGGCAGGCGCATGGCGGACCAGGCGGAGCGCTCCAGGCCGTGGCCCTCGCGCGGGCCGAATTCGGCGCCGCCATCCTCCAGCGTCCAGGCCGCGCCGCGGGGGCAGCCGTACTCCTGGGCCAGCACCTCCAGGATCACGCTCGCCACCTGGCCGCCCTTGGATGTCGCCGCGAGGATCTCGCTCACCCGCTGCAGCAACTGCATCTGGTGGGTGCGGCGCGCCATGCGGTCGCGCATGTCGCGGATCTCCTGCGTCACCTGCCCCAGCTGCCGCTGCGTCTTCAGCAGGTCGGCTAGCGTCTCCGCCCCGGGCATCCGGTGGGCGCCGGTGGGACCGGCCGGACCGCCGGGCTCGCGCCCGGGCGGGATGGGAGGCTGCGTCATGGAGCAAGCATGCCCTCGGACGGCACTTTGCGCCACACTGGACGCCTGCCCATGGCTGCCTCCAACCGCCTCCCGCGCACTTCCGGCCAGCGCCTGATCTATCTGGCGGTGGCGGCGCTGCTGTTCATCCAGGTGGGCTGGTGGCTGTCCATCCAGATCCGCGAATCGCGGCGGCTGGAGGAAGCCCAGATCGAGACGCTCAAGGCCGCCCGCGCCGAGGCCTGGCAGATGGACTCCTTCCTCGTGCTGCCCTTCTACTACCAGCAGGATGTGGCGCCCCGGCCCGGCGGCCGCGGCGTCGTCATCCAGGGCACGCTGCCCACCAAGCTGCCCAGCCTCGCCGAGCGCAAGGCCGCCATCGAGGCCCGCTATCCCCAGGTTGCCGTGGTGCCGGCCCCCGTGGCGCCGGATGACCCGCACCTGGTGGACCACCTGGACGCCTACCTCACGCTGCGGATGGAGCCGCTCCGGCAGATGGAGCAGGAGCGGCGCCTGGCGCTCTGGCGCGCGGCGGGCGAGGCCATCGTCCTCGCCGCGGCCATCCTCGGCGGCTTCACCTTCATCTACCGCAAGCTCACGGAGGAGATGGACCTCAAGCTGCGGCAGCGCAATTTCACGGCCTCCGTCACGCACGAGCTGAAGACCCCCATCGCCTCGCTGCGGGTGTGGATGGAGACGCTCTTCGACCGGGAGCTGAGCGCGGACCAGCGCATGAAGATCCGCACCCGCATGGACCAGGATCTGGAGCGGCTGGCGGAGCTGGTGAACAACCTCCTGGATGTGGCCCGCTCCGAATCCGGCAGCATGGAGATCCGCCCCGAGCCGCTGGAGTTGGGCCCCTGGCTCCGCAGCATGGCCGAGGCCATGGACCAGCGCCTGGGCCCGGGCTCGCTGGGCCTGCGCCTCAACCTCGCGCCGGGCGTGTGGACCTTCGCGGACCCGAAAGCCCTCGCGATGGTGGTGGAGAACCTGCTCTCCAACGCTTACAAGTACGCGGAGGATCCCCGCTTCACCACGCTCACGCTGGACGGGCACCGGGACGAGGCCATCATCGTCGTCAGCGACCACGGCGCCGGCATCCCCGCCAAGGAGCTGCCCCGGCTCTTCCAGCGCTTCTACCGCGTGGGCGATGAGATGACGCGGGCCGTGCCGGGCACGGGTCTTGGACTCTTCCTCGCCCGGGAGATCATCCAGCGCCACGGCGGGGAGATCCGCGCGGCGTCCCGGGGCCGGGGCTTCGGCGCCGCCTTCACCATCCGCTTGGGGCGCATCGCCGCGCCCGCCATCTCCGGCACCCACGAGGCGCGCCGTGCCTGAGCTGGAAGAAGGCGGTCTTCTCCACGCGGCCCAGACAGGCGATGCCCAGGCCTTCGACGCCCTGGTGCGGCCCCACCTGGGCCTCTTCTTCCGCGTCATCGTCCGCATCCTGGGCAACGAGGCCGAGGCCCAGGACGCGCTCCAGGACGCGCTGATAGCCATGTACCGGGAGCTGGAGAGCTTCGCGGGGCACAGCCGGTTCAGCACCTGGGGCTACCGGGTCTGCGCCAACCAGGCTCTCATGCACCGCCGCAAGCGCGTCCGGCGCCGCGAGGACGCCATTGACGATTTGATGCCACGATTCGCGGACGACGGGCATCACATGGAGGACGGCTCCCTGGAATGGAGCCAGGAGGCTGACGCTTTGGACGAGGTCGCGCGCAACGAGCTGAAAGCCCGGATCCAGTCCGGGTTGGAGCGCTTGTCGGATGATCAGCGGGCCGTCTTCGTGCTCCGGGACCTGGAGGGCTGGGACACAGATGAGATCGCCGAGCGGCTCGGCATCACCCGCGACCTCGTGCGCCAGCGCCTCCACCGCGCCCGGCTGGCCCTCCGGGCTCTCCTGGCCGACTTCTCCGGCGGTCTCGCCACCGAGGGGAGGCGCTAATGATCCTCCTCAGCTGCGAGCACGCCACCGAGCGGATGACGGACCATCTCGAGGGCGCCCTGCCCTGGCCCAAGCGCCTCGCCATGTGGGGGCATCTCATGCTCTGCGACGGCTGCCGGGCTTTCCTCCGCGGCCTCCGTGCCGTGCCATTGCTGGCACGGGAGGCCTTCCAAGAACCCGCCTTCGAGCCCGCCGCGGGCGGCACCATGCTGGACGCGGTCCTGGGCCGCATCCGTGCGGGCGAAGGCCACGGTCCCGTCCTGCATCCCGATGCCTCCCAGTGGGACGCGCTGCAGGCGGGCCGCGCGGATCTCCCCATGAAGCTCCTGCTGGAGACGCACCTGGGCGCCTGCCGCGCCTGCCGTCTCGCGCATCCTAGCCTCCCCGCCCACGCGCCTGTCGCCGCGAAAGGCGATGCGCCCCCCATCCCCGCGGGCATCCTGTCCCAGCTCCCGGATCCCCAGAGCTGGACTTGGTACCGGCAGCTCCTCAACGGTTCCCGCAGCGCCAAGCTCTGGGAGGACACCGCCACGGGCGTGGGTCTGTGGCTCACCTTCGTGCCCGCGGGCCGCCACTTCCCCGGCCATAGCCACTCGGGCCAGGAGGCCGCCGTGCTGCTGGCCGGCTGGGTGCAGGACGGCCTGGATCTCGCGGGCCCTGGCGACTTCGTCCAGCACGGTGCCGGTTCCCATCACGCGCCCGAGGCCACGACCGCGGACGGCTGCTGGATCCTGGCCCGCCTGGGCCCCGGCGGATTCCGCTTCACCGGCTGGCGCAGGCTCTTCGGCTGAAGGGCTACCGCTCCGCGGCGAGCTTGTACAGCTCGGAGGCGTTCGCGCCCAGGTGCTTGGCGAGGGGCTTCACGGCTTCGCGCAGGGTCAGGCCGCCTTCGCGGGCGGCATCGAGGTAGCGCAGCGCCCAGTCGGGCAGCTGGCCCTCGAAGACGGCATCGGCCTCCGCCACGACGCGCTTGGCGGCGGCGCCGGAGATCACCAGCACCATCTCGCCGCGATCTTCTTTCCCGAGGGCGCGGATGACTTCATCCGGCGTGCCGCGGTACCAGGTCTCGTGCAGCTTCGTCAGCTCGCGGCCCAGGGCGGTTTCACGGTCCGGCAGCAGCTCCGCCAGTTCCGAGAGTGTCTCGTGAATGCGGTGGGGCGTTTCGAAGACGATGCTCGTCTCCTCGCGCCCCGCCAGCGCCTTGAGGAAGCTGCGGCGCGGCTCCGAGCGCGAAGGCAGGTAGCCCAGGAAGCTGAAGGCGTGGCAGGGCAGGCCCGAGGCCACCACCGCCAGCAACACGGCGCTGGCGCCGGGCAGGACCGTCACCTCGGCGTCGGCCGCGCGCGCCGCGCGGGCGATCTCGAAGCCCGGATCGTTGATGCCCGGCATGCCGGCATCCGAGCAGTAGGCCACGCGACGCCCCGCCGCCAGCTCCGCCGCCACACGCTCGAAGGCCCCTTCGCCCGCGTGGTCATCGAAGCGCAGCAGCGGCTTCTCGATCCCCAGATGCTTCAGCAGCCCGCCGGTCCGGCGCGTGTCCTCGCAGGCCACGAGGTCCGCCGAGGCCAACGCCTCCTTCGCGCGCTCCGTGAGATCGCCGAGGTTGCCGATGGGCGTGGGGACGAGGATCAGATGGCCGCGCATGGAATCATCATCCCATCAGGTGACCCGCTCCAGCTGGCGCTTCGATCCGAGGAGGCGGCTGTAGAGCAGGCCCGTGCGGTACCAGTGGAGGAAGAAGGCTTCGAAGACCGCGCGCTTCCACCAGCCGGGGCCGCCCTTCTTCGGAGGACAGGCGAGGGCCGGGGCGGGACGCGTGGCGAGGCCCAGCCCTTGGGCCAGCGCCATGGCGCGGGCCATGTGCAGGGGATCGGAAACGAGCAGCAGCGTCGCCCAGCCCTCGGCGCGCAGGGTCTGCCGCGCGAGGAAGAGGTTCTCCAGCGTGTGTTGGCTCTGGTCCTCCGTGAGCACCGCTTCCGGCGGGACGCCGTGATCCATCAGCCAGGCGCGGCCCGCTTCGGCCTCGCTGAGGGAGGCGCGGCCTGTGAGGCCGCCGGCCACGAGGATGCGGGGCGCGAGGCCCGCCCGCCAAAGGGATTGCGCGTAGGCCAGGCGCGCCACGAAGACGGGCGAGGGCCGGTCGGATTCCAGTTTGCGACCGAGAACGAGAATGGCATCGGAAAGAACGGACGCGTCTTCACGGGCGCCGCGCAACACCTGGATCATCCGCCAGAGCAACGGAAGGCCCAGAAGAACGACGACGCTCAGGCAGGTGAGCGTGAATGAAGCGAACCCGCCCGGTCCGAGCTTCTTCCAGAAGCCGGACCGGGCGGGCGCCGTGTAGACCATGCTCGCGGGCTAGACCAGCGCGCGCTTCTCAGCCTTCTTGCGGTCGGCCTCGTTCAGGACGCGTTTGCGCATGCGGATGAAGTTGGGGGTCACTTCCACCAGCTCGTCGTTCTCGATGTACTCGAGCGCCTGCTCCAGCGTGTGCTCCTTGGGGGGCGTGAGGCGCGTGGCCTCGTCGCTGCCGCTGGCGCGCATGTTGGAGAGCTTCTTGCCCTTGGCGATGTTCACGACGAGGTCGTTCTCGCGGGCGTGCTCGCCCACGATCATGCCCTCGTAGCAGCGGGTCTGCGGGTGGATGAAGATGATGCCGCGGTCCTCGAGGTTCATGAGGGCGAAGCCCACGCTCTCGGCGGTCTCCATGGAGATGAGCACGCCGTTCTTGCGGCCGGGCATCTCGCCCTTGTAGGGGCCGTAGTGGCTGAAGAGGCTGTTGAGGATGCCCTCGCCGCGGGTGTCCGTCATGAACTCCGAGCGGTAGCCGATGAGGCCGCGGCTGGGGATCTTGAAGTGGAGGCGCACGCGGCCCTGCTCGTTGGCCATGTCCTGCATCTCGGCCTTGCGGGTGCCCAGCTTCTCCATCACGACGCCCATGTAGGCCTCGGGCACATCCACGGTGATGTCCTCGTAGGGCTCTTCCTTCTGGCCGTCCTCGTTGGTGTGGATGATCACCTCGGGGCGGCTGACGCAGAGCTCGAAACCCTCGCGGCGCATGCTCTCGATGAGCACGGAGAGGTGCAGCTCGCCGCGGCCGGAGACCTTGAACGCGTCGGGCGTCTCGGTGTCCTCCACGCGCAGGGCCACATTGTGCTGCAGCTCCTTCGTGAGGCGCTCGCGGATGCGGCGGCTCTGCACATGCTTGCCGTCCTGGCCCGCGAAGGGCCCGGCGTTGACCATGAACATCATGGAGATGGTGGGCTGGTCGATGTCCACATACTCCAGGGCCACCGGGTTCTCGGCAGAGGCGATGGTCTCGCCCACGCGGATGTCGGGGATGCCGGCGATGGCGATGATCTCGCCCGAGTGGGCTTCCTGCATGGGCACTCGCGTGAGGCCCTCGAAACCGTAGAGCTGGGTGATGCGGTGCTGCTGGAGCGCGCCGTCGCGCTTCACCAGCGCCACGGTCTCGCCCACCTTGATGGTGCCGTTGACGACGCGGCCGATGCCGATCTGGCCCACGAAGTCGTTGTAGTCCATGAGCGTGACCAGCATCTGGAGCGGCTCGGAAGAGCTGCCCTTCGGGTGTGGGCAGTGCTTCACGATGGTGTCGAAGAGCGGGTCCAGGTTGTCGGAAGGATGGTCCGTGTCCAGCATGGCGTAGCCCTGCTTGGCGGAGGCGAAGACGCAGGGGAAATCCAGCTGCTCGTCCGTGGCGCCCAGCTCGATGAGCAGGTCGAAGACCTGGTCCTGGGACCAGTGGGGGCGGGCGCCGGGGCGGTCCACCTTGTTGATGACGACGATGGGGCGGAGGCCAAGCGCTAGCGCCTTGCGGGTGACGAACTTGGTCTGGGGCATAGGGCCGTCGAAGGCGTCCACCACGAGCAGCACGGAGTCCACCATGCTCAGGACGCGCTCCACCTCGCCGCCGAAGTCGGCGTGGCCAGGGGTGTCCACGATGTTGAAGCGGTAATCGTGCCACTGGAGCGAAGTGGTCTTCGCCAGGATGGTGATCCCGCGCTCGCGCTCCTGGTCGTTGGAGTCCATGGCGCGCTCCTGGACCTTCTGGTTGTCCCGGAAGGTGTGCGCGCCCTTGAACATGGCGTCCACGAGCGTGGTCTTGCCATGGTCCACATGGGCGATGATGGCGATGTTGCGGATCTGGTTGATGGCGGTCATGGGATCCCGTCGGAATGGTGGCGGCCGTCACCCGGCACGGGCCGGGCCGAACCCGTGATTTTACCATCGCCAGGTCAAATCCCGGAGCCCAAAACACAGACCCCCTTCCTTTCCGGGTTCAGGGGACTAAGATAGGCCCACTCCACACCTTGGGAGCACGCCATGCACATCAACGAACTGCTCACGGTCGTCTGCGAGCAGGGGGGATCGGACCTCCACCTGAAGGTCGGCAACTTCCCCGTGGCCCGCATCCGGGGCAAGCTCACCCCCCTCACCCAGTTCAAGCGCATGGTGCAGGAAGACACCATCGCCATGGCCTACACCATCCTCGCCAGCGAGAAGCAGAAGCAGCGCTTCAAGGAGAGCATGGACATCGACATCGCCTACTCGGTGCCCTCGCTGGGCCGCTTCCGCTGCAACATCTTCAACCAGCGCGGCACCGTGGGCCTGGTGCTCCGCGTCATCCCCCGCAAGATCTTCAGCATCGACGACCTGATGCTGCCGAAGGTGCTCTACAAGATCAGCGAGGAGCAGCGCGGCATGGTGCTCGTGACGGGCACCACGGGCTCAGGCAAGTCCACGAGCCTCGCGGCCATGATCGACTACATCAACGCGACCCGGACCGAGCACATCCTCACCATCGAGGACCCCATCGAGTACCTGCACCGGGACAACAAGAGCATCCTCAACCAGCGCGAGGTGGGGGCCGACTGCCAGAGCTTCGCCATGGCG